>CACYBK010000001.1 GCA_902772635.1 uncultured Lachnospiraceae bacterium
AGAGGTGCTATTATCTTTCTTACCTTTTCGTGGTAGTCATTCAGGTCCTTCTTTTCTTCTTGTGTAAGCAGAGAAGTCTCGATCGCGTCAAGGTCTATAGGAACCAGCGTGATATTTTCAAAACTGAAGAACTGCCCGTATTCGTTCTTTACATCCTTTACGCAAAGAAGCTCGTTTTCTATTCTGATGCCGTACTCTCCCTCAAAATAGAGTCCGGGTTCATCAGTTGTGATCATGCCGGGCACTATCGGATGAGGCACAAAGTCAGAAGCCTTTTCCAGCTTCCATCTGAAGGAGTTCGGTCCCTCGTGTACTGCGAGCACATGACCTACTCCATGCCCTGTCCCGCATTTGTAATCAAGTCCTTTTTCCCACATCACGCCTCTTGCAAGTACATCAAGGTTCTGTCCAGTAGTTTTGTCAAGAAATTTTGCTCTCATCAGCCGAAGTGAACTCTTCAGCACAAGGGTGAAATCCTCCCTCTGCTTCTTTGTAAGTTCTCCAAGTGCTATGGTCCTTGTGATATCAGTCGTGCCCGTAAAATATGTTCCACCGGAATCCACAAGCAGGAAGCCCTTTTTGTGAAGGGGACTTTTCATTTCAGGGGTCGCCGTATAATGCATGAGCGCGGCGTTTTCACCGTAGGCCGCTATAGTGGGGAAGGAAGGCTCTATATAACCCTCACCCTCCTCTCGGAGTCTGTAAAGTATCTCCCCGATCGTATATTCGTCTTCCTTCTCAATATCTATCTTCCCTGTCTTGATCTGATAAAGGAATCTGCACATCGCGACTGCATCTATGATATGTGCTTTCCTTGTATTTTTGATCTCAGTTTCATTCTTGACTGCCTTCATCACCTCGGTGCAGTTGATCTCCTCAATGAAGGAAACACCTGCCCCGAAGCTTTCATATATCCGCTCGTTCACGGTCTCTTTGTCAAGAAGGACTGCGCAGTTGTCATATGAAGACAGCGCATCATAGACGCTCTCATAAGGACTTATATCGATATTCAGCGCCTCAAGATAAGCCCTTGTCTCTTCACTCACCGCTTTTTCATTTATGAATAATGTCCCTCCATCCTTTTTCAGGAGAAGGAAGGAGTAAAATACCGGAGTACAGGGAATATCATTGCCCCTTAAGTTCAGGAGCCATGCGATGTCACAAAGAGAGGAAACAAAGAAAATGTCCGCCTTCTTTTCCTCCATATGCTTTCTCACATCGGAAAGCTTGTCGCTCGCACTTTTTCCTGAAAACTCATCTTTTAAGATAAAGAGCTTTTCAGAAGGGATGGCCGGTCTCTTTATAAAGACCTTGTCCATAGTCAGGGATGAAGTATCAAAGACGCCATTATTCTCCTTTATCGCGTCATCATATTTTTTGAAGAGCTTCCTCGAAAGGCGGCGACCGTCACAGGAAACCTTCTCCCCTTCCTTCACGTGGGATTTCAGGAATTCCTCAATCTGCGGAACGCCCTCTTCGCCTATTCCGAAAAGGTCTGTCCCGCTTCCCGAAAGCTCCTTTTCGGCCTGGATGAAAAACCTTCCGTCAGTCCACAGATGAGACTCCTCCTGTGTCACTGCGACCGTACAGTTGTCTCCCGTGAAGCCTGTCAGAAATTCGATATCCGAATCAGCCTCACTCACATATTCACTCATATGGGCATCTGCATGAAATAACATGAAAAGAGAAATGCCCTCTTCCTTCATGTATCTTCGAAGTTCACTTAATCTTTCAAAATTTGTCTTTCCCATCACAAACACTTTCTATCTTATCTTTCCCATTTGTCCGCAAGCGCGTTGATCTGATCCGCGAACCTGCCAAGATCCTTGTTTGCCATACCTTCACAGCCGGTAATAACATGAAGCAGCCTCTTTCCTGCAGCAACAAGACGCTCGAATACATTTGATGAAAGCCTGTGCGCCTTCTTCTTTGCAGGCTCAGCAGGAACACCGGCCCTTATCCTCTCACCGGTGAGAAGATCAAATGTATCCCCGGAATAAGGCGCATAGGCCTTTGCACCGGTCTCTTTGCTGATATCCGACGCAAAGGCATCAACTATATCGCTGTCGCCGTGAACGATAAAGTAGGATACGGGCGCAGGAGAAAAAGCCTTTGCCCATTTGATGAGCCCCGTCCGATCGGCATGTCCGCTGATCCCGGGAAGGTTCTCTATCCGTGCGTTCACGGTCACATCCTCACCGAAGAGTCTGACCTCCTTCGCCCCGTTAAGAAGCGTGTTTCCCAGAGTCCCCGGGACCTGATAGCCCACAAAAACTATCGTTGATTCGCTCCTCCAGAGGTTGTGCTTCAGGTGATGTCTGATACGCCCGGCCTCGCACATTCCGGATGCTGAGATTATTACCTTTGGAGTCTTGTCAAAATTGATGGCCTTTGATTCATCGCTTGATACCGCAACATGAAGGCCCTTAAAACCGATAGGATTCTTCCCGGCATTGATGAGCGAAAGCGCCTCTTCGCTGAAGCAGTCGGCTACATTTTCATTAAAGACATGAGTCGCCTCAACTGCGAGAGGACTGTCCATATAGACAGGAAAATCAAGATGCCGTTCCATCAGCCCATCTTCCTTGATCTTCCGGAGGAAATAGAGCATCTCCTGCGTGCGTCCAACGGAGAACGCAGGGATCACTACATTCCCTCCCTTGTCAAAGGTCTCTGTCATTATCTTTGAAAGAGCCTTTGCAAAATCATTGAACTCCGGCTGTTTGTGGTCCCTGTCACCATAGGTCGATTCCATGACCACGTAATCAGCCTCGCTTATGTATTCTGGCTTTTTGATAAGGGGCTTGGTAGCATTTCCTATATCACCGGAAAATACTATCTTTTTTTCATTACCGTTTTCCGAAAGCCAGAATTCTATCGAGGCGGAACCAAGAAGATGTCCGGCATCAATGAACCTTACAAAAAAACCTTCAGCGATCTCAATCTTCTCATGATAGGGAAGCGGATGAAAAAGCTTCAGCACGTTTTCGGCATCCTGCGAAGTATACATGGGCTCGACCTTCGAAAAACCGGCACGTGCGGCCTTCCTGTTCTTCCAGTCAGCCTCCGCCTCCTGAATGTGTGCTGAATCCTTCAGCATGATGTCGCAAAGCTCTGCCGTGGCATCAGTACAATAAACCTCGCCCCTGAAGCCCCTTGAATAAAGCAGGGGCAAAAGACCGCTGTGATCGATATGCGCATGTGTAATGAAGGCATAATCAAGCTTTGGAGCATCCACGGGAAGATCCTGATTCAGATATGTATCAGGCCCCTGCTCCATCCCGCAGTCAATGATGAACCTCTTTCCGCAGGCAGAAATGAAATGACAGCTACCGGTTACCTCATGATCTGCTCCAACAAAAGTAAGTTCCATAACCCCCTTGAATATCCCCTTTCAAAGAAACAGGGGACTGTCAGATAGAGCAGTCCCCTTTAACAAGCCTTCAAAAAAACAATTTGTCAAAAATCGACATACGGCAAAGCCTCTTTGGATCAATTTATTTATTAAGGTTTTTTCTCAAAAATTCCGGAACCTTTATATCCTTCTCGGCAATCTGAGAAGTAATATGAGGTTTCGCCATCCCCAGGAAGCCGTTCGAAGAAGCAGGCGTATCAGTCGAGGTAGCAGAGGCAGTAGTCTGTGCCGTTGATGTACCCGCGGCAGCCTTTGCATTTGCTGAAAGCTCTGCGGCCTTTGCTGCAACGGAAGCAAAGGTATTTGATGTGGAGCTCGAAGGTGACGCCGTCTGTGACCTTGCTCCAAAGGCCGTATTCGTCCTCATAGTCTGAGACGGTGTATGTGAAGCACTTCCCGCGCCTGCGCCATATTTAAGACCCTGGAAAGGATTTGAAGATGTCGGCTCCTCAAGTCCTGTAGCAATGACAGTAACCGTGACTTCATCTGAATTCCCGGTATCATCATTCGCGCCGAAGATGATATTCGCATTTTCTCCTACAAGATCATGAACATAATTCGAAGCTGTATAAACATCGGTAAGCGAGATGTCTCCCGTGATATTCAATATGATATCAGTTGCGCCCTTGATATTCGTCTCAAGGAGCGGTGACTGGACGGCAAGCTTGACAGCCTCGGAAGCCTTCTCGTCACCCTTTGAGGATCCGATACCGATATGCGCAAGCCCTTTGTCCTTCATAACTGACGAGATATCCGCAAAGTCAAGATTTATGAGACCCGGCTTGTTGATGAGATCCGTGATCCCCTGAACTGACTGCTGAAGTACCTGATCTGCGATCTTAAGGGCATCTGCAAAAGAAGTACTCTTGTTCGTAAGCTCAAGAAGCCTGTCATTGGGAATGACTATGAGCGTATCCACACTTTCCTTGAGCCTTTCGATACCCGAAAGAGCCTTGTTCATCTTGCTCTTGTTCTCGAAGGAAAAAGGCTTTGTAACGACACCGACTGTCAGTATCCCCTGTTCCTTTGCTATCCTTCCGATGACGGGAGCAGCCCCGGTTCCGGTTCCGCCGCCCATTCCGCAGGTAACAAAAACCATGTCGGCACCCTTCACCGCACTCTGGATAGCTTCAGCGCTTTCCTCGGCAGCCTTCTCGCCAACCTCGGGATTTCCTCCTGCGCCAAGTCCCTTAGTAAGCTTCTCGCCGATCTGTATAGGAGTGGGAGCCTTGCAAAGAGTAAGATCCTGCTTGTCGGTATTCACTCCGATGAATTCCACTCCTCCGATATTCTCTTCTATCATGCGGTTTACTGCATTGTTTCCACCGCCGCCTACACCTACGACAATGATCTTCGCAGCAGCATTTTCAGGCTGAACTATTTCAAGCAAGGTAACTCCTCCTCTCGAACCGCAGAAGCGCGTCCAAAAATCATATGATAACCTTCTGACATCATGACCCGCGGCAAGCCTTATCATGAGGCGCTGAAAGACCGCAGATTTTGATGTGCTTCAAAATTCAATTGACATATTAAAGGTTTTGCTTGTATTACGCAAGTAATTTTTCAAAAATCAGGTCTTTTCAAACACAATATCTGTATTTTCTTCGGAAAAATCTTCCACATGTAGTATTCCGGACTGGTTTTGGAGATTGGGAAGGATGTATGGAAGCCTTTGTATCTTTTCCGCGAGATTTGTACGCTGCCCGAGCCTTATCTCTATATTATCCTTGTAGAGCACTATACTGCCGTCATCGGAAAGCTTTGTATTGTCAACGGTGAGTTCCCTTTTCGGAAGCTCCTTGTCAAGTATCTCAAGGGACTTTATGGTTCCGTCGTCAACAGGAAGCCGCTTTCCTGCCTCCGGCTCTTTCGTAAGCTCAGGAAGTTCCACCGTCTTCACTCCCTCCACCAGACGCTCTGAAACCTCGCACACATTGTAAGCACTGTCATAATAAAGATATCTTCCGTCAGAAAGCTTTGATACGGAAAAAAGCTTTTTTTCGGTAATCTCAACCTTTACGGAATTGAGCCCGGTCGGCTTTATACGAACCCTGCTTACAAAGGGTATTCCCTTTTTCGGACGTATGTAGCTCATTATCGAGCCAATTATCACATTGGTGTCATAACGCTCGGTAACGACAAGCCTCTTGATCTCATTTTCCTGATAGACGGTATTTCCAACAAATGTATAGGTCTTCACGTTGCAGACGATAAGAACAAAAAGCAAAGCTGCAACAAAAATTATCCCTACCATGAGAAATGAACTGAAGAATCTGTATATCCGAAGCTTCATTGCGTAAGCACCGTCCCTTCATCTGCCTCAGCAGGGATAGGTATCTTCGCGGAGACGGACAGGACTATTCCCGCCTCAAAAAGCAGCATGATGAGCGCTGACCCTCCATAACTGATATAGGGAAGGGTAACGCCGGTGTTTGGTATGGAATTTGTGCATACCGCGACATGAAGAACGACCTGAAGGGATATGTGAGTCATTATTCCGATCACCAGGAAGGAACCGAACTGATCGACTGCGTTCAAAGCGATCACAAGACACCTCCACGCGAACAGTATGTAAAGGATCATGAGACCTATGGCCCCGATTATTCCAAGCTCCTCACAGATAATAGAAAAGATCATATCGTTGTTTGCAGCCGGAACAAAGCCAAGCTTCTGCATTGAGGCTCCCAGCCCCCGCCCGAAAACCCCGCCCGAGCCAATGGCATAGAGTGCCTGCATCGTCTGAAAGCCTTCTGTATAATCTTCCGGATGAAACCATACCAGTATCCTGTTGCTGCGATAGCCCTGAAAGACAATGAACAAGACCACGCCCAGTGCCCCTATGATAAGGAGGACAATGAAGACCAATGATTTTTTTCCGGCCACAAAGAGCATGATAAATGCGATCCCGGCAACTATTATCGCGGTGGAAAGGTTCGAATAGGCAATTACTACAACAAAAGGGAGTATAAGCAAAAAGGCCTTTATGATACTGGCGGTACTCCTCAGGCTTTTGTTTGAACGCGAGATAAGATGGGCAAGAAAAATGATCACGGCAACCTTCGCTATCTCTGAGGGCTGTATATTCAAGGGGCCCAGACGGAACCATCTTACAGACCCGCCTCCGCTCGACCCCATAAAATTCACCGCTACGCAGAGAATCAGCGAGACAAAATAAAGCAGGCCCGAAAGCTTGTCAAGAAAAGAATAACCCACCTTTATCATGATGAAAAGTATGAGCATCCCCGCCGCCCCGAAAAACGCCTGCCTCTTTAAATAATACGCACTGTCACCGAATTTCAGGTTCCCCTGATAAGCGCTTACGGAATAGAGCATTACCATCCCGAAGGCAAAGAGGATGATGAGCATCAGAAAAAGACTGTAGTCAAAATAATACAGTCTCTTCGTTCTTGATCTTTTGAATTTTTTGATATTTGCTTCGCTCATTTATTTTATGGCATAAAGAGCCGCTACCGAAAGGATCAATGTTATCGCGGCAAATACGCCCACCACCCTCGGCTCGGACCAGCCCGAAAGCTCAAAATGATGGTGGATCGGTGTCATCTTGAATATCCTCTTCCCGTGGGAGATCTTGAAATAGGACACCTGCAGTATCACCGAAATGGCCTCAAGAAGATAGATGAAGCCCACAACAAGGATGAAAAGCGGCATGTTCATCACATAAGCCATGGCCGCCACATAACCGCCGAGAGCAAGTGAACCGGTATCTCCCATGAATATCTTCGCCGGATGGAGATTGAAGAAGAGGAAGCCAAGGAGGCCTCCTATCATTGATATCGAAAGATCACCGACTCCTGCCCCCGTAATGAAGGATGCCACAAAGAAGAAGCCTGCAACGACCAGCGTCACGGTCGATGACATGGCATCAACGCCGTCGTTCAGGTTCACCCCGTTCACGGTCCCGAGTACGCAGAAATAATAAAGGGGGATCGCAACCCAGCCTATATCAAAGAGTCCCGAAAGAAAAGGCACCCTTATCATGAGGCTGATGTCCGAAAAATATATGATATAGACAAGCATTACAGTTGCCGCTATAAACTGGAGCAGAAGCTTCTGCCAGCTCCGAAGGCCGTCCTTATTCTTTTTTACGACCTTTAAGAAATCGTCAAGAAAGCCAATGAGAGCAAAAGAAATGATCCCGATCATGACGGGAACGAATCTTTTGTTCTGGAACGAAAGTATGATCCCGAATACAGCTACGGGTATGAGGAAGATGAACCCTCCCATAGTCGGGGTGCCGTTCTTTTTCACATGGGACTCCATTATCTCCCTCTCGGTCTGATCGACCTTTTTCCTTGTAAGGAATGGAACAAGGATATTCCCGATGATGATCGAAAAAGCAAAGGATAAGAGAAATATTACCAGGTTTCCCTGTGTTATAAAATCGTTCATTGCTGTGCTCCCTCCGTAGACTCAGGTGCCGGTGCGGCAGTATTTTCCGTGCTTTCCGGTGCTTCCTCTCCTGTTTGTTCCGTGTGTACCGTACCCTCTGTCTCTATGCTTGTAAACATGGGTGTATATTCCTTTTTCTCGGCAAAGAGGGTAGGATCCGCCTTTTCAATATTCAGATAGGGAAGTATCTGAACCATGATATTGTGCGCTATCTCCTGGGCAAATACGGAATGCGCCTGATCGGGATCGTTCGGTTCATCAACCACAACATATATGAGAACCTTGGGATTCTCCTGCGGAGCATAGCCTATGAAGGATACGAGATTCTTCCCCGCTGACCTTGGAAGTTTCTGAGCTGTCCCCGTCTTTCCGCCTATGTCATAACCAAGCACACCTGCGATGCCGCCGGTCCCCTCTTCCACTACCGCACGAAGCATGGTCTTCATCTCTTCCGAAACTTCGGAGGAAACGGTCTTTTTCTCTATCTCAGGGCTGAAGCTCTTCACTACATTCCCTGAGGGATCAACAATAGATCTTACCACATGCGGTTTGTAAAGATTGCCGCCATTCACTATAGACGCAAAGGCGCTGGCGAGCTGGATCATTGTGACATTGAAATTCTGGCCGAAGGAATTGGTCGCGATATTGATCGTACGCCCGAGATCATCCTTTGAATATATCAAGGTATCGGTTCTCGCTTCACCCGGAAGATCTATGCCTGTCCTTTGCCCGAAACCGAAGAGGTGCTGATATTCGGAAAAATTTTCCGCGCCGATAGCGTATGACATCTGCATCAAAGCATCATTGCAGCTCTGACCGAGAGAAGCTTTCAGATCGAGCTGCCCATGAGTCAGCATGCATTTCACATAATCAGGTCCTATCTGCTCTCCGCCGTCGCATTCATAGATCTCATCGCCCTTGATAGCCCCGGTCTCAAGTCCCGTAGCAATGGTAAAGGGCTTGAAGGTTGAGCCGGGCTCAAAGGAATGGGTAATGCAGAAATTCTGCCAGATAGTGTTCAGCGCATTGAACTGATCCTCTGAGGTAAGAGCAGCAAGCTCTTCTTCCGAATAGAATGCAGAAAGGTCTCTCGGAGCGTTCAGATCAAAGGTGGGATAGGTTGCCATCGCAAGCACCTCTCCGTTTGAGGGATCCATAACAAGGACCGCTGTATTCTTGCTTCCGAAGCGGGCTTTGTTTTCTTCATTGATCCTGGTATCGTTCCATGCCTTGATCTCGTTTTCGACGATCGTCTGGACATTCATGTCAAGGGTTGAAACGATAGTGTTTCCATTTATGGCCTCTATCACAGTCTGCTCCAGTGCACTTTCCTCACTGACATAACCGTAGCTTCTGCCATTGACGCCATTCAGCATACTGTTGTAGCGGTTTTCAAGACCGGTCACACCATTACCGTCAGAAGAACAAAAGCCTATTACACTTGATGCGAATGAGCCATATGGATATCCTCTTACATATTCCTTTTCAAACCATATCCCAGCGATCTTGTCCTTTGTTTCCTTGTCTGTTGAAAGAGTGGAAAAGGTCTTCATCTCGTCATATGAAGCGCGCTTTTTCAAAACATAATACTGACTGTCTGGTTTTTCCTCTATGATCTTTCTCGCTTCAGCGATATCTATATCGGGAAAGACCATGCCAAGATACTGGAGTGTCGTATCTATGATATCCGCATTCTTTTTGTTCTTTTCATTTGTATTCTTTACAGCGTTCAAGACCTTCGAATCAAGTATCACATTGTAGACATCAACTGAAGTCGCGAGCACAGTGCCTCTTCTATCCGTGATATCCCCTCTTTGGTAAGGGATAATGGAACTGTCATATTCCTGCTGTGAAAGAACCTTCTTCTCATAGCGCTCACCGCTGGTCTTTTCTATGAACATGAGCCTTATTGTGAGCAGCGCAAAAAGAACGCAGACAGCGACAAATGAAATAGAGAGCCGCCTCTGCATTCTCTTTAAAAGTCTTTTTTGATCTTTATTTCTTTTTTTAATCACTTTACCGGCTCGATCTGGTTCATGTAATCATCATCCGGCATATTATAATACACTATCTGGTCGGTGTCAGCATAAACCATTCCAAGCTGGGTCACAGCCTTTTCCTTGATGGAATTCAGGTTGAGGGAGGTTGCGATCCTGTTCTTCATAGCGCTGTTGTCAGCCTTCAGTACAGTGATCTGCTCCTTCAGATCGTTGATGTTTCTCCTGCTCTTCGTAATATTGTTCTGGAGGTGGACATAGTAGGCAAAGAGTCCCGCGATCACGACTACTGCAAGAGAAAAGACAAGAGCCTGCTTCTTTAGGGCAGCAAGCTGCTTTTTTCTTCTCTGGGCGTTCCTGTGCCTTTCCCTCTTCCTTTCCCTTTCCTGCTCCCGGAGCCTTTCTTCCCGGGTGGGAGCCGCTGCGAACTCTACCTTGTGCGCAAGAGATCCCTCTTCATAATAATACTTCCTGTATTCCTGCATCACACACCACCTTTGCTATCGAGCCGCTACTTCATTATCCTTCTTTCGAAAACACGAAGGCGCGAGCTCTTCGCCCTTTTGTTTGAGGCAAGTTCTTCCTGGCCGGGAATCACTGCCTTCCTTGTGAGTACCTTTCCTTTCGATCTCCTGCCGCAGACACAGACCGGAAAATCAGGAGGACAGATACACGGATCCTCGTTTCTTCTGAAGCCTTCCTTCACTATCCGATCCTCAAGTGAATGGAAGGTAATGATACAGAGCCTTCCCTTGTCCTTGAGGAGCTCTATCATATCGTCAATACTGTCGCTGAGTACTGACAGTTCGTCGTTTACCTCTATGCGGAGCGCCTGAAATGTCCTCTTTGAGGGATTCCCGCCTGTCCGCCTGAACTTCTCCGGGATGCTTTTTCTGATGATATCGCTCAATTGCCCGGAGGTTTTGAGTCTTTCTTTCGCCCTTTCCCTTACTATATTTGCGGCTATCTGACGTGAAAACCTTTCCTCGCCGTATAGTCTTATTATCCTCTCAAGGTCTTCTTCCGGATATGAGTTTAATATGGCTTCGGCTGTCTTTTCCTCTCTCCTGTCCATTCTCATATCAAGGGGAGAATCATCACGCGAATACGAGAACCCCCTGCCACTGTCATCGAGCTGGTGGGAAGAGACACCGAGATCAAGAAGTATCCCGTCAAAGGCTTCAATGGAAAGCTCTTTTGAAACGCTCTTTATGCTTCCGTAGTTCTCGCGCACTATTGTGACTCTGTCTGAAAAGTCTTTGAGCTTCCCGCCTGCCGCCCTTATCGCATCATCGTCACGGTCAAGACCTATCAACCTTCCGCCCTTGTCGAGCCTTTTTGCTATCTCAAATGAGTGTCCGCCTCCGCCAAGGGTTCCGTCAAGGTATATCCCGTCGCCTTTGATATTCAGCGCATCTATCACCTCATTGAGAAGAACGGGAATGTGGGAAAAATCAAGTTCCCTTTCCTCTGTCATATCGCAACTCCAAGAGAAGCCATCTGCTCGGCTATACCGTTCATATCGCCGAAGTCATTGTTCTTGTCCCAGCTTTCCTTGTCCCAGATCTCGACACGGTTCAGGATACCTGCTGAGACCACATCCTTTTTGAGCCCCGCCCATTCCTTAAGAGTCTGGGGGATCAATATTCTCCCCTGTTTGTCACTTTCCGTAGGGGTGGCGCTTCCGAAGAAGAATCTCGAAAATCTCCTCCCGCTCTCTGATGTGAGATTCGCTTCCTTGAACTTTTCCACTATGCTTTCCCACTCGCTCTTTGAGTAACAAAAGATGCAGTTGTCAAGCCCTCTTGTGATATAGAAGCTTTCTCCGAGCTCGCTTCTCAGCTTCGCAGGAACGATAAGCCTTCCTTTTTCATCGATCGAGTGAACATACTGACCAGTGAACAAGAGCTTATCCTCCTTCTTAATGCGTTTTATTTAATGGGCAGGTTAATGGGAAATGCTGCCACAATCCTCCACTTCTCTCCACACAATACGTACTATACTCCACCGTTCTTCGTTTAGCAAGGAAAAAATAGCGAAAAATAAAGGCTCTCCACTACTTTTAGCGTAGTGGAGAGCCTTTCCGGACGATATATAGTGCTTTAGCACATTAACACATCAAGATGTTGTATCGCTGCTATTTTTTTGTGAATCTTTCACAATCTTTTCTGCTTCCATTTGTTTCATTTTTCTGAGAGTTGTGGTCCTGGGAAGGGGTTCCTGCTTCTTTCTGATCAGCCTTGTATAGTTGAAAGCAAGGAAGATTGCGCTTCCGAATACAAGCACGAGGGCAAGGACCTGTGAAACACGGATATTCGTATTCCCGATGAGGAGCGGGTCCGTGCGAAGCCCTTCTATCCACGCCCTGCCGGCTCCATAGAGTCCGAGGTAGAGGAAGAAAAGCTCTCCGTTGAACTTCTTTCTGTATCTGTAAATAAGCAGGAAGATAAGCACACCGAGGTTCCACAATGACTCATAGAGAAAGGTGGGATGCACGCTGATGCAGTTTATCCCGTCAACCGTCACCATATTTCTCATCATCTCGTCCGTGATATCCTGAGTGCGGTTCACCATATCATAGGGGATCAGCATCGCAAACAGCCCGTTCGTATAGGTTCCGAAGGCCTCCCTGTTGCAGAAGTTCCCCCATCGCCCGAGTACCTGTCCTATCAATAGTCCGAAGGCAGCCATGTCAGCGGAGCCAAAGAAACTCATCTTTCGTACCTTGCAGACTATGAAGCCCGCCAGCACTCCGCCTATCACCGCGCCGTAGATTGCAAGTCCCCCGGCCCTGAAATTGAAGATCTGAAGGAGGTTGTCCTTATAGTCATTCCACGAGAACGCCACATAATAAAGCCTCGCGCCGACGATGCCGCCTATAAGTCCCCATATGATGAGGTCGAGATAATCATCCTGTTTCAGCTTCAGCCGCTTTGCCTCAAAGAGGACGAAGATCCCGGCAAGTATCATGCCGCTTGCCATAATGATCCCGTAGATCGCTATATCAAAGCCGAATACGCTTATAGTCTTTGGAACATAAGGAAAAGTAATATGGAGGTTTGGAAACGAAATACTGTTTACTGTCATAAAAACCTTCTTTGAATCAATGTATGAACATGGCATCGCCGAAGGAGAAGAATCTGTATCTCTCCCTCACTGCCTCTTCATATGCCTTTTTGATATTGTCTTTGCCTGCAAGCGCTGACACCAGCATCAGCAGCGTCGATTTCGGAAGATGGAAATTCGTGATGAGGCAGTCGCAAAGCTTGAAATTATAGCCCGGATAAATAAAGATGTCGGTATCTCCTTTGCAGGGAGAGATGTGTCCCCCGTCATCCGCAGCGGATTCTATGGTGCGAAGCGAAGTAGTTCCGACACATATTATCCGACCGCCCTTTTCCTTTGCAGAATTTATCAGATCAGCAGCCTCGCTTGATATTTCAAAGCTTTCGGAATGCATATGGTGCTCTTCCACTCTTTCGCACTTCACCGGCCGAAAGGTGCCAAGTCCCACTGAAAGCGTGACTTCAGCGATGTCAACCCCCATCTTCCTTATTTCAGAAAGAATCTCCTTTGTGAAATGAAGACCGGCAGTCGGTGCGGCAGCGCTCCCGTCATATTTCGCATATACCGTATTGTAACGATCCCTGTCCTTCAGCTTGTGATGAATGTAGGGAGGAAGGGGCATCTCGCCGAGGGAATCCAGGACCTCCTCGAATATGCCTTCGTAAGAAAACGAAACTATCCTGCCGCCGTCATCCGTAACCTCTTCTATGTGCGCTTTCAGTCTTCCGTCCCCAAAGGAGGCGCTGCTCCCCGGAAGCAGTTTCTTTCCCGGGCGCACTATGGTCTCCCACCTGTCACCGGATAGTCTTTTTAGAAGCAATATCTCGACCTTCGCGCCGGTGCCTTCCCGCTCACCTATGAGCCTTGCGGGGATCACCTTTGTATTGTTGAGAACCAGACAGTCTCCCGGAAGAAGAAATGAAGCTATCTCAAAAAAGGACCTGTGCTCAATAAAGCCTGTTTTTTTGTCAAGCACCATAAGCCTTGAATCCGATCTTCTCTCAAGCGGGTCCTGGGCAATGAGCTCCTCCGGCAGGTCATAGTCAAAATCACTTACGTTCATCGATCATTTCCTGAGTTCTACGCCTATATCGGAAAGACCTTTAAGTATCTTTTCTATAGCAGTATTCACATCATCATCCGAGAGACTTCTGTCAGGAGCTCTGAAGACGATACTGTAAGCCATAGACTTTCTGCCTTCCCTGACCTGTTCACCCTCATAGACATCAAAGAGGGAGAAGCTCTCAAGATTCTTTGTGCCGTATTTTTTGAATACCGCCTCGATCTCCCCTGCCGTGATACCTTTGGGAACATCAAGTGAAAGATCTCTTGTGGATGCAGGGAAATTACCTATCGCCTCGTATCTTACCGAAGAGTCGCGGTTCAATAGCACCTTTTCGATATCAACGCAGGCTATATAGGATCTCTCTCTTATGCCATAGCTTGAAAGAACAGTGGGATGAACCTCTCCGAGGAAGCCAAGGCTCTCACCGGAAAGCTTTATCTCTGCTTTTCTTCCGGGATGAAGGAAGGGATTATTTGAATCGGGATCAAATACGATATCGCCCCGTATCCCCGCGCTCTCCAGGAAATCAAGAACAACTCCCTTCATCACGAAAAAGTCACCCTCTCCGTAAAAGCCGAGAGTAAATATATCTCTTTCATCGGGAAGTTCCGAGAGTGGAAGCGCCTTTGCGATATATGTCTTTCCAAGCTCAAAAAGCCTTGCGTCGGGATTTCTCCTCGACGAATTAAGAGAAAGTGACTCAAGCATGGAATTCACTGTCTGGGTCCGCATGATGGAATAATCCTCTCCAAGCGGATTCATTATCTTTATGGCATTTCTTCTTTCGTCATCCTCTGAAAGAAGGAGCTTGTCATAGACCTTGGGACTTTCAAAGGAGAAGCACATGGCCTCTGAAAAGCCGTAACTAAAGGCTGAGTTTCTCGCTATGTCAAGAACCTCATCCTTTTCAGAAATTCCGCCCGAAAGTGTAACGCCCTTCAGCGCAGTCACGGGTATCCTGTCGTAACCGAAGAAGCGGGCCACCTCCTCCGCAAGATCAGCAAAGCAGAGAAGATCCTGACGGAATGTGGGAATAGTAACAAGCTTCTTTTCCCTGTCGACGGAAAGCTCCTCGGCTTCAAAGTATGATGCGATCTCGTCAGCGCTTATATCCGTCCCGAGGAATTCATTATATCTTTCCGGCTCAAAGGGTATGGTTACCGGCTCTTTCTTCTCCTTGTAAACATCCACAGTTCCTGCAACCACCTCGCCGGCTCCCATCTCTTCAACAAGAGCGCAGGCTCTGTTCATGGCAAGAATGGCATTGTTGGGATCAAGCCCTTTTTCAAACATTCCGGAGGCCTCAGTCCTCATCCCGAGGCGCTTTGCGCTCTTTCTGATATTGGTTCCGTCAAAGGTTGCCGCCTCAAAAAGGACGGTGGTAACATTGTCCGTTATCATCGAGTTTTCGCCGCCCATTATCCCTGCAAGACCGACGGGCTTTTCCCCGTCACATATCAAAAGCATATCGGGATCAAGTTTATGTTCTTCTCCGTCAAGAGTGGTGAAGCTTTCTCCATCCTTCGCGTTTCTGACTATTATCTTTTTCCCCGCGATCTGATCGTAATCATAGGAATGCATGGGCTGCCCGTATTCTTCCATCACATAATTCGTGATATCGACTATATTGTTGATCGGGCGGATCCCCTGTGAGCGGAGCCTCTTTTGCATCCACTCAGGCGAGGGACCTATCTTTACATTCCTGATCTCCCGGGCGACGAAGCGTTTGCAGAGCTCGTCATTTTCAATGGTGACCGAAATATCATCAGCGCAGTTTCCGTTCACGCCTGTCTCATTTATCAAAGCGGGTTTGAAGGGAAGAGAAAAGGCGCACGCCGCCTCTCTTGCAATCCCGAGAACAGAAAAGCAATCCACTCTGTTTCCCGTGATCTCGTATTCAATGACCTTGTCGTCGAGGCCTAAGTACTTTACCGCATCACAACCGACAGGAGCGTCAGAGGGAAGAATGTAAAGACCATCCTCCGGCGCGTCGGGAAAGAGGTCTCTTGAACTTCCAAGTTCTTCTATTGAGCACATCATTCCAAATGACTCAACGCCACGGAGCTTTCCTTTTTTGATCTTGATACCGCCCTCGGTTTTTGTCCCGTCATGGCCTCCGGCGACACGCCCGCCGTCAAGAACAACCGGCACCTTGTCATTCTCCTTCATATTCGAAGCGCCGGTGACTATCTGGATCGGTTCTTCCTGCCCCACATCAACCCGACATATGCAAAGATGATCAGAATCCTGATGAGGCGTGATCGACACGATCTGCCCTACCACTATCTTTTCAAGGTCCTTTGAAAGATCTGTAAAAAACTCAACCTTCTGTCCGAACATGGTCATCCTGTCGGAATACTCCTTGGGGTCCTCAGTAAGGCCGGGAACCATGCTCCTTATCCATTCAAATGAAGTACGCATTGAAAAAGTCCTCTCTATTTCTCTCTATCTCTCAAAACTGGGAAAGAAATCTCGTATCGTTCTCATACAAGAGCCGCATATCATCTATCTCGTATTTGAGAAGCGCTATCCTCTCAAGACCGAGGCCGAAGGCAAAGCCCGTATACTCATCGGGATCGACCCCGCTCATGGAAAGGACCTTCGGATGCATCATCCCGCAGCCCAATATCTCTATCCAGCCCTCACCCTTACAGAAGCGGCAGCCCTTTCCGCCGCACTTGAAACAGCTTACATCCATCTCTGCGGAGGGTTCCGTGAAGGGGAAATGATGAGGTCTGAATTTGACCCGTGTTTCCTCTCCGAAGAGCTTTTTCGCAAAGCCTTCGAGAGTCCCTTTGAGGTCCGAGAACCTGATACCTTTGTCTATCACCATTCCCTCAACCTGATGGAAGACCGGAGAATGAGTAGCATCCACCTCATCGGCTCTGAAAACACGTCCCGGAGCGATCATCCTGATCGGCGGCTTCCTCTTCTCCATCTGACGCACCTGAACTCCGGAGGTCTGGGTCCGGAGCAGTATCTCCTTGTTTATATAAAAGGTGTCCTGCTCATCCTTTGCAGGATGCCCTTTCGGTATGTTGAGTGCTTCAAAATTGTAATAATCAAGCTCGATATCCGGTCCGTCAACAACCTCATAGCCCATTCCTGTAAAGATCTTCCTGATCTCTGAAAGTGCGAGTGTATTCGGATGCGGATGTCCCTTCCTGAGCCTTCTCGCGGGAAGTGTCACATCTATCTTCTCCCTTGAAAGCCTCCTTGAAAGCTCAAGTGCTTCAAGAGCCTTCCTCTTCTCACAAAGAGCATCCTCAATAGCCTTTCTCGCGTCGTTCACGAGAGCGCCAACCTTCGGCCTTTCATCCTCAGGCACATCCTTCATTCCCTTGAGTATCGAAGTGAGCTCGCCCTTTTTTCCAAGCACTGCAACCCGTATGTCATTTAACACATTGGAATCGACCGAAGATAAAATCTTTTCACGCGCCTGGCTTACAATTTTTGACAGATCATCCTTTATCATTTGCTTTTCCTTTCAGACATAAAGATAACCCGAAATGCCGGGCCAGCTTTTTTGACTCCCTAGCGCAAAGCCAGGTGGGCAACCGCAATTTCCTTTTTGCCTTCCTCCGACGTTCGCACTTTCGTGCGAAGTAAGGCCTGACAGCCGGGAAACGATATGGGAAGCCCTGTTTAAGAAATTGTAGGTTCAAAAACAGCAGGCTGTATCGCACATTTCAGGCAGCCCTATTATACCCAAAGGTGGTCGCATTGAAAAGAAAAAAGTATAATGCTAAAATATAGCCTGATTTGTGGCATCGGAAGCTTATTACTTAAAGAAAGGGGCGTAAAACACAATGCCGAATTCAAACAAGAAGATAAACGCTGAACTTATTGATCTTTCAGGAAAAACCATCGAAGCGAGTTATATAGATCCGAATCTCTACAAGGAATATGATGTAAAAAGGGGTCTTCGCGACATAAACGGAGAAGGCGTCCTTGTAGGGATCACAAATATTTCAGAGGTCAATTCCCGTCGTCTGATCGACGGAAAAAAGGTACCGATCGACGGAGAACTTTTCTACAGAGGCTACAATATCAAGGACATCATCAAAAACCAGCCCTTTGATTTCCATTTCGGTTTCGAGGACTGTGCTTATCTTCTGCTCTTCGGGAGCCTTCCTTCAAAGAAGCAGCTTGATGAATTCTGCGATATACTCGCAGGCTACAGGACTCTCCCCAAAAACTTCGTGAGAGACGTGATCCTGAAAAAACCTTCAAGGGATATGATGAACTCTCTTTCAAGATCCGTCCTTTCACTTTATTCCTATGATGACAATCCGGATGATACCAGTGAGGTCAACTGCCTTCGGCAGTGTCTTTCTCTTATAGCTATGTTTCCTCTTCTCTCGGTATACGGCTACAACTCCTACCGCTATTACTGGAAGGGCGAGAGTCTGATCATTCATCCTCCGAAGAAGAACTATTCCACCGCGGAGAATATCCTGCACTGCTTAAGGGATGATTCATCCTTTACACCACTTGAAGCGAAGCTTCTTGATGTGGCCCTCATCCTTCATATGGAGCATGGCGGAGGAAACAATTCCACATTTACGACCCACCTCATATCCTCTTCAGGGAGCGACACCTATTCCGTCATAGCAGCTGCGCTTGGCTCACTAAAAGGTCCGCGCCACGGCGGTGCAAATATCAAGGTAATGAATATGATGGCCGACATCAGAGAGCATGTCACTGATTATACCGACGAAGAAGAGGTGGGTGCTTATCTCAAGAAGCTCCTTCACAAGGAGGCCTTCGACAATGCCGGTCTTATCTACGGTATAGGCCATGCAATTTATTCTCTCTCCGACCCGAGAGCCATTACCTTCAAGGGTTTCGTTGAGGAGATGGTCCATGCCAAAGGCTATGAAAAGGAATACAGTCTGTATCAGACAGTTGAGCGGATAGCTCCGAAGATCATCTCATCGGAACGGAAGGTATACAAGGGCGTATGTCCGAACATCGATTTTTATTCAGGCTTCGTTTATCACATGCTGGGGCTTCCGGTTGAGCTCTTCACCCCCATCTTTGCGATAGCGCGTATCGCAGGCTGGGCAGCGCATCGTATGGAGGAAGTCTGCCACCACGACAAGATCATGCGCCCCGCCTATATGACAGTCGCTCCTCATCGTGAATATATCCCCCTTTCTCTCAGGAAGGAGCAATGAGCAAAAAACCTTTGATTGATAATTTTTCACCTATATTGTAGAATGAATAGGCGTTTAAGAAATACACTCTTTTGTAGGAGATGAAGACAATGGATCTGAACGGAAAAAAGGTTCTGGTTGGCGATGATTCCATCCTTGCCAGAAAACAGCTAATCGATACGGTCAAGGGTTATGGCGAGGGAGCCACCTTCATTGAGGCAAAGAACGGTCAGGAGGCGGTAGAGCTTTATAAGGAAAACTCTCCGGATATCTGCTTTCTCGACATAGTGATGCCTGTTATGGATGGAGTAGCCGCTGTAAAGAACATAGTTGAATTTGACAAGCAGGCTATCGTCATCATCGTTTCCTCAGTCGGAACCCAGTCAATGCTGAAGGCTGCCATAGATGCAGGTGCAAAGGACTTTATACAGAAACCTATTGAAAAGGAACAGGTAGAGCATGTGCTTGAAGCACATCTGGAGGGATGACCTTAAATGTATGCACAGTTTTTCGGGAGTTTTCTCCTGAGCAAAAATGCAGTTACACCTGAACAGCTCACAGCCGCCATCACAAAGATGTCGGATACTCATATCAAACTCGGTACCCTGGCTATGCACAAGGGGTATATGACCGCTTCAGAGGTTGACGAGGTTTGTTTTCTTCAGACAAGGGAGGACAAGCGCTTCGGCGAGATCGCTCTTGAAAGGAATTATCTTTTCGAGGATCAGCTTGACGACCTTCTGAAATCACAGAATCCTGACTTCCTCCTCCTTGGCCAGTGCCTCGTGGATATGGGGGCTCTTTCAAACAAGCAGCTTGAGAGCCTTATGGTCGATTATCAGGAAGAGAACGAGATCGTGGACGTCTCGGCGAAGTCCGAGAGCGCTGAAAAGACGCAGAAGCTCATTGAGCATTATTTCGTGATAGCGGAAAAGCCTATTACGGATCACGCTCTCATGTATATGCAGCTTATCTTCAACAATCTGGTCCGTTTCATCGGGGAGGACTTCACACCGCTCTCTCCGATCCCGTGCTCCGAGTATACAACCAATTACTGCACAGCTCAGATCGTGACAGGTCAGATCAAGTGCACGTCCATGATCGATATGCAGCCCGAGGTTGCGGTTGCTTTTGCTTCACGTTATGCGAAGATGGACTTCACTGAATTTGACGAATATGTGAAGGCTTCCCTTGAGGATTTTTTGAACCTCCACAACGGCATCTTCCTTGTGAACATGTCAAACAATTACTCGATGGAGCTCAATCTTGAGCCGCCGTACCATGACGAGGCCCCGGTTCTCAAACTTACCGAGGACAGTTTCGTGATCCCGGTCATCTATCCCTTCGGTACGATATTCCTTCTTCTCACTATCTGATGAAAAAAAGCCATCCGGAACGATCCGGATGGCCTTTTTTATAATCCGAGGAACCCTGCGACTGCAGCTTCCATTTCTTTTATTTCGATCACATCAGTATGTCTCACCGGAGCCGACTTTATCTCTTCTATTGCGGGCGGTATCTTAACCTTACTTATTTTTGAAAGATCTTCTGTAAGTTCGATATCCGTCTTCTTTGGATCATCCTCTGAAAGCGCCTTCATTACATTCCTCGTAAACTTGAAGGGGCTTGCTGTTGATGCGATGACAGTTGCGGTTGTGTCCCCTGTTTCACTTACATACTTGTCATACACCGCTGCTGCGACCGCGGTATGCGGATCTATCACATAGGAGTCCGACTCATAGACCTTTCTTATCGTTTCAGCTGTCTCATTCTCATTGGCATAATTTCCGTAAAAACATAGAAGTCCTTCCTTCATTTCGGGAGTGATCTCATAGCTTCCCTTTTCTGAAAGTTCCTTCATAAGGCCTGAAAGCTTTACAGGGTCATTTCCCGCTATCATATAGATGAGGCGCTCGAGGTTTGACGAGATGAGGATATCCATCGAGGGCGAGCTTGTAAGATGAAACTCCCTGTTCCTGTCATAGATCCCTGTTTTAAAGAAATCAAAGAGCACTTTGTTTTCGTTTGAGGCACAGATAAGCTTCTTTACAGGAAGCCCCAGCTGTTTTGCGTAGTACGCCGCCAATATGTTCCCGAAGTTTCCGGTGGGAACGGTGATGTTGATCTCCTGCCCGCACTCTATCACCCCATCCTTCACCAGAGATGAATATGCATAAACATAATATGTGACCTGAGGAACAAGCCTTCCGATGTTTATGGAATTTGCAGAGGAAAACCTCTTTCCCGCTGACAAAAGCCTTTCATTGAAGCTTTTGTCGTTGAAGATATTCTTGACGCCTGTCTGGGCCTCATCAAAATTTCCTCTTATTCCTATGACCTTTGTATTTTCCCCGCTCTGAGTCACCATCTGCTTTTCCTGGATCGGACTCACGCCGCCCTTCGGATAAAAGACTATTATCTTTGTGCCGGGGACAGAGTCAAAGCCTGCGAGAGCAGCCTTTCCCGTGTCACCGCTTGTGGCGGTGAGGATCACTATCTCGTCTTTGACATTATTCTTCTTCGCGGCAGTTTTCATCAGGTGCGGAAGAATGGAGAGCGCCATATCCTTGAAAGCAATGGTTTTCCCATGAAAGAGTTCAAGGAAGTAGGCTTTGGAGGCTTTTTTCAGCGGGGCTATGAGAGGAGTATCAAATTTCGCGTCATAAGCGCTTTCAATACAATTTCGAAGTTCCTCCTCAGAGAAATCTGTAAGGAAGAGCTTCATGACATGAAATGCAGTCTCCTTATAGTCCATTTCAGTGAAATCAGACAGCTCCCTGTCAAAATGAGGAAGCTCTGTCGGGACAAAGAGCCCACCATCGTCCGCAATGCCCTTAAGTATCGCCTTCGAAGCGCAAAGCCGCTCTTTCCCGTTTCTTGTACTTACATATTCGAGTCCCATATTATTTCCTTTCAGCTTCTTTAAAAAATAATCGGCTTATTATAAGATAGTAGCCGTGTTTATGCAAATATGAGACGGAGAAAAAAATGTCCCCCGGAGTCTATAAAGCAAAAAAGAAGGATGGATCATCCTATTTCAGGGCCTCTCTCACCTGCAAAAGAAAGCATATAAGCCTCGGAAGCTATCTCACGGAGCATGAGGCTGAAAAGGCGTATAAAGAAGGTAATGCCATCCTTTCCGATACTTCGATCACGATAGAGGATTATAATTCAAAAATACTCACACTCAATCCGGAAAAGGCAGTGAGCCTTTTGAACCTCCGGGACAACGGCACCTACATCAAGACCCCGATCTATCTTCGGCAGGGATACTTTTCCTATTTCATAAAGGGAAGAAATGAGCTCAAATTCTCAAATGATGACCTGTTTTATTATTCAATGCATGCGATACTCGTGCATGACGGACATTATTATGTAAATGATTACGGAATGCAGTATGCCATCCTCGACCGCTTCGGCATCAGGCCCTACGCCGTAAAGGGAAGGGACTTCCTCTTTGCAAACGGGGATGAAACTGATTTCAGGTATGAAAACATAATAGTGATAAACCGCTTCCATGGGGTGAGGCGGCTCGAGACAAACGGAGTCATCCGTTATGAGGTAAGGATCAAGATCAACGGAGAGTTTTTGATAGGACGTTTCAGGACGGAGGAACGGGCTGCCATCGCCTACAACAAGGCAGCAGATATTGCCGTAAAGAGCGGCATCAAAAAAAAGTTCCCGCAGAATTATATTACAGAGCTTTCTGCAAAAGAATATGCTGATATCTATACAGATATCAGCATGCCAAAAAAATATCTCGATCATCTTGCAAAAGACTGATCCTCATTCATCATCCTCTTCATCATATATGCCCTTTGCTCTCTGCCGCTCCTCGAGGATCAATATCCGGTCACAGAACTCGTTAACCTTCATTCTTCCTTGGTTTGACATCTTCTCGATCTTTTCCCAGAGGAGAGGGAGTGTTTCCTTATCCCTTGACCTGTAGCTTTGCGCCTTGATCACAAGATCCGGTGCGGTCATCCCGAGGGCTTTACAATATTTCGAGATTGAATCATTTGAAGGGATCACATCCTTTTCTTCGTTGAAATGGTCGCTTACTGTACTCTGCGGAACGCCTGATTCCTTTGACATCCTGTAGTTTGTCCAGTTTCTTTTCTTCATCTCCTCCTTGATGATGATCTTGAACAGCATGGGATTGATCCCCAGTGAAAGTGCTGGATTTGATTTTTTCGGCATAACATAACCTCCCCAAGAAAACGGTTTATGAGCTGCTATGCCAAAAATTTTATTTAATATTCCGGCGCAAAAAAATTCCGACGAACCGTTATTCCGGCTCGTCGGAGTATCGCACTAAACTCTGATCTCTCAATAGTTTTCTGCTTTTTTCTGGAAATAACTCTTGGGATGGTTGCATACAGGGCACATCTCGGGAGCCTTCGGTCCCACCACTATATGCCCGCAGTTTGAACACTGCCAGATGGCATCTCCGTCAGATGAAAAGACGATACCGTCCTTCACCTTTGAAAGAAGTACCTTGTATCTCTCCTCATGCTCTTTTTCAATAGCTGCTACCATCTCAAAAAGCCTTGCGATATCATCAAAGCCCTCTTCCCTTGCGGTCTTCGCGAAGCCGGGATACATCTCCTGCCACTCATAGGCCTCTCCGCCGGCAGCGGCCTCAAGATTCTCTGCTGTAGTCTCTCCTATGATGCCAAGTATCTTCGCCCAGATCTTCGCATGCTCCTTCTCGTTTCCGGCAGTCTCCTCAAAGATGTTCGCTATCTGAACATAGCCTTCCTTCTTTGCCTTTGACGCAAAATAAGTATATTTGTTCCGCGCCTGTGATTCACCCGCGAAGGCCGCCTCAAGATTCTTCTTTGTCTGACTGTTGTCAAACTTCGGATCCCCTGCCCTGCTGTCAAGCTTTGCCATGATTACACCCCTTTCATATCAGTTGATGAAAAACTTATGTCCCTCTATTATGCCACAAAAAAGGTATTTCTTCCATTAATTCTTTGAGACTATCTCCACATCCCTCCCGCTCTTAAAGATCGATTCCGACGGGATGACGCCGCGCACCGAGGATGTGGGATAGATGTTTGAATGGGGGCCGATCACGGTTCCCGGATTCAGTACCGAATTGCAGCCTACTTCAACATAATCCCCGAGCATCGCCCCGAATTTCTTGAGGCCGGTCTCAATCGCGCTTTCGCCGTCATGAACGACCACAAGAGTCTTGTCGCTCTTTACGTTTGAAGTGATCGAGCCCGCCCCCATATGTGAATGAAAGCCGAGGATCGAGTCTCCGACATAGTTGTAATGCGGAACCTGGACATTGTTGAAAAGGATCACGTTCTTCAGCTCCGTAGAATTTCCGACCACACAGTTTTTCCCGACGATAACGCTTCCTCTGATGAAGGCTCCGGGACGGACCTCGGTGCCGCAGTCGATTATCAGCGGACCATTAAGAGTCGCTGTGGGGGCAATCTTCACATCTTTTGCAATCCAGATGTCATCACCCTTTTTCTCAAAGACAGCTTCATCCAGTGTCGGGCCAAGCTTCAAGATATATTCCTTTATCAGCGGAAGTATCTCCCAGGGATAGGTCTTGCCGGAAAAAAGGTCACACGCAAGCGTTTCATCAAGGCTGTAAAGTTCTTCTATGAGACAGGTTCTTTTTGAAGACATACTCAGTTTTCCTCCTTTACATCTTTTTCCTTTTCCGCCTTTTCCTTCCCGTAGAAGGTTTTGTCATACTCATAGAATTTGAGCATTTCAAGGGAATTTTGCTTTTCCTTTACACCGTTCACATTCTTTATTATGAAATCAGAAAGCTTTTTCATATATTCATCCGCCGAAAGAGCGCCCTCGGAAACCATCGAAAGCCCCTTCTCCCAGCTTGCGGTAAGGGACGGGGAAAGAAGGGCGCCGATAGATGCTGCCACGCAGTCCGTCACCATCTCTCCGAAAAGCGTCGGTGTCAGCACCTGCGTCTTTTTGTTGAGGGAAAGATAATGATTTTTCTCGACCAGTTTTTTCAATATCTCGGCCCGGGTTGCTGATGTCCCTATTCCCTGGGATTTGATCTGCTCCCGAAGCTCCTCGTCTTCTATGAGGTTTCCTGCGTTTTCCATCGCAAGTATCATCGAGCCTGTGGTATAGCGCTTGGGAGGCGTGGTCTCGCCCTCCTTGACCTTGAAGGATGAAAAATGAACCGGACTCCCCTTCTTAAGCGAATTAAGAAAGTCAATGTTCTCCTGTGAGAGTCCCTCCTTTTCCTCCTTTTTCTGGAAGCTGTAATCCATCACGGCAAGATAGCCCTTTTCGGAAGGTATCTTGAAGGAGGCTGAAAGCACCTCGCCGTTTGACTCCGTATCAAGCGTGATCTTTTTATATACGGCCGGAGGATAAAATATCGAGAGAAAGCGCCTTACTACAGTTTCATATACCTCTACGCTCCTCTTTGGAAGGGATGAAAGGACACTCAACCCCTGCCCCGTCGGGATGATGGCATAGTGATCCGTGATCTTTGTGTCATCTACGTACCTAGTCTTTCCTATATTTTTGTAAAGCCCGTTTTCAAGTATATGATCCGCGAAACGGGAAACGGACGGTATCTTTGAAAGCCCCCTGATATTCTGGTCTATGACCTTTGCTACGGCGGAGGAAAGTACACGGGCATCTGTCCTCGGATATGTGAGGAGCTTTTTTTCATAGAGGTCCTGGATGATATTCAGAGTCTCGTCGGGGCTTATGTGAAAGAGCTTTGTGCAGTCGCCCTGCAGCTCCGCGAGATTGTAGAGGAGGGGCGGATTTTTCTTTTCCGTCTTTTTTGAGATCTCTCTGACATGCGCATCAGGCGAGAGAGTAGAAAGAAGACTCTCGGCATCCTCCTTCTTTTTGAAGCCGTTTTCCTTGTAAAGGAGGGGAGAATTAAAGTAATGGCTTCCCTCAACAGCTCTCCATTCGCATTCAATGCCTGAGGGATCAAGTGATCCCAATATCCTGTAGAAGGGAGTTTTTACAAACTGCCTTATCTCCCGCTCCCGTTTCACGACCATTCCAAGGACGCAGGTCATGACGCGCCCCACGGAAACTGTGCAGTGCTTTTCGGAAAGGAAGCCTGCCATCGTACGCCCGTGCCTGATGGTAAGGGCGCGGGAGAAGTTGATCCCCATGAGATAATCTTCCTTCGCCCGAAGGAAAGCAGCATCCGAAAGGTTATCATATTCCGATATGGGCTTTGCTTCCCGAATACCACGCTTGATCTCGTCATCGGTCTGAGAATTGATCCAGACACGAAGCTCCTTCTTATCCTTTACCCCGGCTTCCTGCCGCACCAGCCTGTAGATATATTCGCCTTCCCGTCCGGAATCGGTGCAGACATAGATCTTTTCCACATCGGGACGGTTCAAAAGATTCTTTACTATCTCAAACTGCTTCCTCGCGTTTTGGATGACCTCGTACCTGAAAGTCTCCGGTATGAAGGGAAGTGTCTCCATCCGCCATCTCTTAAGCTCCTCGTCATAGACCTCGGGATAGGACATCGTGACAAGATGACCGAAGCACCAGGTCACGACTATGTGCTCGCTCTCCTGGTAGCCCTCATGTTTTTTCATGGTCTCGGAAAAGCAGTCCGCGAACTGTCTTGCCACGGACGGCTTTTCCGCTATGAATAAGCTTTTTGCCATTATTTCTTTTCGATATATTTTTGAGCCGCAAGAAGCTCCGCGCAGAGCACAGCACCGCCTGCCGCGCCGCGGACCGTGTTGTGTGAAAGGCCGACGAACTTCCAGTCAAAGATCGTGTCCTCGCGAAGCCGTCCTATTGAGACCCCGAAGCCCCTTTCATAGTCAACATCAAGTGCGACCTGAGGCCTGTTGTCCTCCTCCATATAGCGGACGAATTGCTTCGGAGCGCTCGGAAGTTTAAGCTCCTGGGGAAGACCTGAAAGAGAGACCATCTTTTCAATGAGCTCCTCCTTCGTTGCTTTTTTCCTGAGCTTTACAAATGCTGCTGCGGTATGTCCGTAGAGCACCGGAACCCTCACGCACTGGCAGCTGATCTTCATATTGTTCGCGGGAACTATCTCACCGTTTTCGATATGTCCGAAGATGCGGAGAGGCTCCATCTCTGATTTTTCCTCCTCGCCTGATATGAAAGGTATCACGTTTCCTTCCATCTCGGGCCAGTCGGCAAAGGTCTTTCCTGCGCCGCTTATCGCCTGATAGGTGGTCGCTATCACTTCATAAGGCTCAAAGTCCCTCCAGGCGTAGAGTACGGGGGTATAGGACTGTATGGAGCAGTTCGGCTTTACCGCGATGAAGCCCCTCTTTGTTACAAGGCGCTTCCTCTGATATTCAATGACATCAAGATGTCCGGGATTGATCTCCGGGATGATCATCGGGACATCGGGCGTCCAGCGGTGGGCGCTGTTGTTGGAGACCACCGGAGTCTCAGTCTTCGCGTAGTCCTCTTCTATCTTTTTGATCTCGTCCTTTGACATATTGACGGCGGAAAAGACGAAGTCCACATCAGATGTCACCGCGTCGATCTCCGTGATGTCCTTTATCACAAGATCCTTTACATTTCCGGGGACGTCGCCGTCCATCTTCCAGCGCCCCTCTACAGCCTCGGCGTAGGTCTTTCCCGCGCTCCTGCCGCTTGCCGCAACTGTTGTCACTTCAAACCAGGGGTGGTCATTCAAAAGCGATATGAACCTCTGCCCGACCATTCCGGTCGCTCCCAAAATTCCGACTCTCATTTTTTCCATTTTCATCCTCTCCTTATTCTGATCTGCCGACAAGTGTTTCCTGTATTTTTTTCGCATCCGAAAGGAAGTCCTCTTCCTGCTCTATGGCCTTTTTCATAGCTTCCTTTCCGGGCGCTCCTATGGTCTTTCTTTGATCCACGCAGTTTTTAAGATCGATAGCTTCATATATGTCATTATCGAAGCTTTCTGAAAAACCTTTATATTCCTCAATCGTAAGTTCGTCAAGCGCCTTTTTGTTTTCGATGGCATAAAGGATGATCCTTCCTATGATCCCGTGGGCGTCGCGGAAGGGCACTCCCTTTTTCACAAGATAATCGGCGGCATCCGTAGCATTTGTAAATCCGCCGCCTGCCGAAGCCTTCATCCTGTCCTTATTGAAGGACGCTGTCTTTATCTCGCCGTCTGTGAGGACTATGCAGTGCTTTACGGTATCAATGGCGTCAAAGAAGACCTCCTTGTCCTCCTGCATATCCTTGTCATAGGCAAGCGGGATGGCCTTCATTGTGGTGAAGAGGGACATCATGGCTCCATAGACACGCCCCGTCTTTCCCCGCACAAGCTCCGCTATATCCGGATTCTTCTTCTGCGGCATGATGGAGGAGCCCGTGGAATAAGCATCATCAAGCTCTATGAACCTGTACTCATCACTGTTCCAGATGATGATCTCCTCCGAAAGCCGTGAAAGATGCATCATGATAATGGACAGGGCCGATAGAAATTCAAGAAGATAATCCCTGTCCGAAACCCCGTCTATGGAATTTCTCATGGGTTCCCTGAAGGAAAGCTCCTTTGCGGTCATATCCCTGTCAAGCGGATAAGTAGTCCCGGCGAGAGCTCCGGAGCCGAGTGGAGAATAATTCATCCTCTCATATATGCTCGATAGTCTTTCACAATCCCTGGAGAACATCTCAAAATAAGCCCCAAAATGATGCGAAAGCGTGATCGGCTGTGCCTTTTGAAGGTGAGTGAAGCCCGGCATTATCGTCTCGACATTATCCTTCATTATGGAGAGGATCGTATCAAGAAGCTCGATCAAAAGCCCCCTGACACAAACCACTTCACTTCGGGTGAAAAGCCGCATATCAAGCGCCACCTGGTCATTCCTGCTGCGTCCGGTGTGAAGGCGCTTTCCCGCATCTCCTATCCTCTCGGTGAGTTTCGCCTCGACGAAGGAGTGGATGTCCTCATAGTCCCCTTCTATCAATAGCTTTCCCGACTTGACATCATCTCTTATTGAGATAAGGCCCTCTTCGATCTTCTTTCCGTCCTCTTCACTGATTATGCCCTGCTTTGAAAGCATTTTTGAGTGCGCGAGACTTCCTTCCACATCGGAAAAAAAGAGCCTTTTGTCAAACGAAAGGGAATCATTGAATTTTCTTACGAGTGTGTCAGTCTCCTTTTGGAACCTGCCGCCCCAGAGACCTTGAAACTCCTCTGCCATCGTCAGTCACCTCATTATCTTTTTCTTTTTCTTTTTGTTTCGCTCTTTCTCTTTTTGAAAAAACGCAGCCGCAGTAGTCCTGCCTGTAGAGCTTGTATTCTTTGGAAAGTTCGGTCGAACGAAGAAAGCCGCCTCTCTTTTTGAATTCCGAAAAAAGATAAGGCACATCGTACTTCTTTGAGAGCTCATCACCTATAGAATTAAGGAGCGCTGCGTCCTTCAAAGGGCTTATTGAAAGCGTCGTCGTAAAATAGTCAAAGCCATTTTCCTTCGCGTATTCTGCTGTTTTTGAAAGCCGAAGGCGAAAGCATTTTTCGCATCGTCTCCCGCCCTCCGGCTCGCTGTAGAGTCCTTCAGCAGCCTCATAAAAAGCTTCAGGCTCATATTTTTTTGAAATGAGACGAACAGGCCGCTGTGCCGGAAAGCTTGAAATGAAGCGCTCCTCCTCACGCACCCTTCTTTCATATTCTGTGATCGAATCAATATTGGGATTGTAAAAAAAGACAGTGATATCGAAGTATTTTGAAAGATATTCGACGCAGTAGGAAGAACAGGGAGCGCAGCACGCATGAAGAAGAAGCGATGGCACTTCACCCCGGGAGACCAGATCAGAAACAGTTTCATCAAGCCATTTCTGATAAACTCCTATGGAACGGGACATTTTTTATGCCTTTTCCTCTCTCGTCCAGAAATAAAGAAGTACGATCGAGAGAACATAAACTCCGATCATCAGGAGCATGAACAAAATACGCCCGAAGATAAGACCGAAGGCTATCTCAAGAATAATAACAAGTCCGTGAACGAAGAGAGGCGCCGGAAACAAAAGCGCTGCCATAGCTGCCTGAAGCAGTGTCACTATAACTACTGCCGCAACCGCTATAGTCTCCGGAAGGCCAAAGGATGAAAACAATACCGCAAAGAGGAGATATGCGATAAAGATGATAAACATAATCCACGGCACCTTCACGGCAGAGCCGGGATTTACTTTTCTGATCGTAGTTTTTTCTTTACTCATAATGCACAGATTATAGCAGTATGGCTCGACTTAAACAATGTTTTTCTAAAAGTGCAGGATTTTTTCTCCGAGGAAGACTCCTTCGACAGGCTTTCTCCCTGTCCCCCGTTAAGAAAATATCACTCAAAATATCCCCATGTTTTTTTGACCGTATCAACCCAGCAAAACTCACGGTTTCCGATAGGCTGTCCGTTTGAGTATGTTGAAAACGTATCAACAGTTATCATGTTGTCCTGCTCAAAAACCTCACTTACCGGAGTATGGCCGACAACCTGAAACAAATCGTCGGGGAACATTCCCTTAGCGAGTGTCCAGTCCTGCGGCCGGACCCATATAGGAGAATTAACTTCCCAAAGTTCCTCTACCCCGAAATCATTTATCATATCGATCATACATTCAATATCCATTTCTTGCGGGAACTCTTGCTCAACAAACTCATACGACAACCCGGCATGACTGAATAAGGTGTTGTCAACCTTGTGAATGATACCGATATTATCAGGACTCTCCAAAGTATCCCTCAGCGTCTCCAGCATATCACAAACCACATCCGAAGCGGAAACTGAATATCCCGGATGGTCGTACTGATCCCATAAATATGACAGATCATGATTACCGTAGCACCAAAGAGACGACGGATAATTCTTTGCAAAATCTATCGCTTTTTTTAACGTTTTTTCATAAAGATCCACTTCTTCTTCGCAATTCCAGTCATCCACCAAGTCACCGACACAAACCGCTCTTTCTATGTCCGTGTTTACCATGATCTCTTTTGCCTGATCAAACATCCACGGTTTCAAATGAACGTCCGGTATCACCAGTACTTTGCTCACAGTTCTCTCCCTCCCTTCATGGATCCCTGATCTATTAGAACACTTTTATCCTTTGAATACTTTTCAATAAGAAACTGATACACTTCCTTCTCGGGGAGCGAGTTGCAGCGCCCGTACACCTGCATTATTTTCCGGTTCTTTACTTCCATTGTCACATAAGACTCATCCGGCTTATCCTTTTTTCTCAGAAACAGGATAGTGGTTTCACCCAAAGCATGGTCACAAATGTAATCCATAAGACAATTTTCCTGATCGATCGATTCCTTACATATATCAGCGCATGAGCCCGGCATGGTAACTATATAGGAATCGTCAGAATACTCGTATACATGGCTGTCGATTTTTTTCCTATACCTTATTTGCTCATCCAGATCTGCGCTTTCTTTGCTATACTTGTAAAAACGTTCCAGTTTCTCAGTTGCATTTAAAAGGTCATCAATTTTGGGTATTTTCATTCTTTTTTCTATTTTCAGATCCTCATACAGTTCACAGTACCTCCAATAGGAATCAATGAATTCTTCGCTGCCGGGCTGCCTCAAATGCATATAGAAAGAGCGGTTGAATTCTAAACCTTCAAATTTTCTTCTATCGGAATAAAGCCTGTCCAGATATCTCCATTGATCAGCCGATGGAATTCCCTCTCCAATGACACCTGCGAATGACCTGTACACCAGAAGCGCATGCTTCATACTATCATCTGCATACAAAGAATCTATCAGCTCAGGTTGATCAAGAATGCGTAGAAGCTTGAACGGAAGATCGTGCCCTATGATTTCAGGGGCTGTCTGGCCTATAAGATTGTACTCCGGTATTCTGTCCAGGTTGTATGCTATATTCTCCAGGCCAGCCTTGTATAGTATTTCTTTCGGTCCGGAACAATGGCTCGCATAATAGATATGCTCAATACTCCTTCCAATATCTACCGATGAATAAGGTATATAATGCCACTTGGGAAAGCAGTCAAGCAACGCGGGCAGTTCTCGGGTTTACGGTCAAAAACTCATATTTTTGAAAAAGGCAAACAGACAGCCGTGCTGGGCTGCCTACTATACAGGGTATTCTGTTTTGTGATTTATCTGTATCCTAATGTATCAGCCGACTGGCGCGGAGGTTTCTTTTAAACTTCCGGTCTGGTCGGACTGGCACAAGAAACCTTTATATGAGGAGGACTGTATATGAATGAGATTTGATGAAATTAGCGATGAACTTAGGGAGAAGGCCAGAAAGTGCGGATCTTATGAAGAGAAGATGGCGTTTATCAAAGGAAACGAGATTGAACTGACAGATGAACAGTTGGATCTTGTGAACGGCGGTTCTACCGGCCCTCACCAAGGAAGGCCGGATTGCCCTAAGTGCGATAATGGGTACTTGCGCAAGACCGGCAGGGAAAGGCCCGGAGAAATATTGGGAATATTCAATGATGTGGAACGCAGATGCAACATTTGCGGATACACTGATTGGTTCTGGTGGTGAACCGTCACTACTGTCACATTTTTTA
>CACYBK010000002.1 GCA_902772635.1 uncultured Lachnospiraceae bacterium
CGGGCGAAGTTCAATATCACAACGCCGTCCTTCATCTTTGATATGGCGTCCTTGTTGATCATCTCCTTTGTGGAATCAAGTAAGGGGACATGGACCGTGATGAAGTCGCACTGCCTGTAGATATCATCCACGGAGGAGATGTGGTGTACATCACGGGAGAGATCCCAGGCCGCGCCTATTGAAAGATAAGGATCGTAGCCGTAGACATCCATTCCAAGGGCAAGGGCGGCATTCGCAACCCTTATGCCTATGGCGCCAAGACCTATGACTCCCAGCTTCTTCCCCGCGATCTCGGTCCCGGCAAAGCTCTTCTTCGCTTTTTCCATGTCCTTTGCGATGTCAGCATTATCCTTGTTTTCCGAAACCCATTTGTTTCCGCCGATTATGTCCCTGCTTGCAAGGAGCATCCCGGTAAGGACAAGCTCCTTTACGGCATTTGCGTTCGCCCCGGGGGTATTGAAAACGACTATGCCCTTTTCCGCGCATTTTTCAAGCGGGATATTGTTCGTTCCGGCGCCGGCACGGGCTATCGCGACAAGCTTGTCCGAAAACTCCATCTCGTGCATCTTCGCGGAACGGACGAGGATCACGTCGGCATCATCAGAAGCGTCGGTCTCCTTGTAGTCGTGGGAGAAAAGGTCGAGGCCCACGTCGGAAATATTGTTGAGGCAGTTGTAAAGATACATTGTAATCTCCTTTTTTTATTTTTTATTTTTTTTCCATATTGATATTCAAATTTCAGAAGACTCGCGTCCCTTCGGGCCGCTCGTTTTCTGAAATTCCCGGCAGCTTCGCTGCCAGGCCACTACGAAGCCTTAGCCGAATTGGGATGCAAGCATCCCAATTCGCCTTAGGCTTCGTTGTGGTGAATATCAATAAATATATACCCTGCTTCCCATGGGAACAGTGTCGTAGATGAATTCCGCGTCGTCGAGGAGCAGCCTTATGCAGCCGTGGGAAACGTCCTCGCCCATGCTGTTGTCAATGATATTGAAGGTTCCGGGCTGGTAAAGCACCGAATGGAACATATAGGTCGATCCTATGAAGCCCGAATAATAATAGCAGGTATAATCCGGATAAGCCGCGTTCTTCGGACCGCTGAAGGAATATCCCTTTGACTCTATCTTGTAGGTACCGGAAGGTGTACGGCTTCCTGTCTCACCGACAGTACAGCCCATTATCCGAACGGGTGTCCAGTTTCCTCTGCTGCCCTTATATACCGTGGTCTCAAAATCATACCTTGAAACTGCGATAAGATAATTCGTGGGGCTTGACATATCATTGATAACATTCTGGCTAACGCTGCCGTTCACTGTCAGGTTGAATTCAGTCGCCTCATAAAGGTACTTTTCGCCTGAAGGACCGGTCACCCAGACATGGCAGAAGAAATGACCTCCGCGCCCGTGCTGGTGCCAGTCGATGTCTGCAAACCACCTTCCGCCATTACCCTCATAAGTTCCCTGATGAGCCTTTACATCATCCTGTCCGTACTCCTCGGACCAGGCCATGAACTCAACATTCTGTGCATTGTAAACACCGGCCACATGCACCCTTACGACTCCGTTTCCTATGGTCTCGTAATAGATCTTCTTTGAAGGAGTCTCGGGAACCTGGATAGTCACCTCGGTCGCCCCCATAAAAGTCATATTTCCGTTCCCGGCTGTAAGATAGCAATGGATAATGTACTTTCCGCTCTTCCCACCGAGAAGGGCCGCATCATAGGACATAGAATAGCTTCCGTCCGCCTGACGGTCGCCGGGGATCCACTGGATATCATCCTGTCCGTTCTCCTCAGACCATACCGGAAACAAAACATTACTGATTCCGGAGGGGCTCACTATATCGGAAAGCCGTACTGAAAAGATCCCGGTGCTGTTGTCCGCGGATATGACATATACGTTTCCTGTAGGGTCAGTATATTCAGGTCCCTCGATAGTCGGGCAGCCTGTCGCGATCCTGCCCTCGTTCTTCCCGTAATCGCAGTAATGTCTCGCAAACGCCCTTAAGTCGGTGCCAAAGGCATTTCGAAGATCAAGATAACGGTTCCTGTAGGAATAGACATCAAAGGAAGGCTCAGCTATCCTGCCTTCTGAAAGGCCAAAGGTCAAATAATGTCCCAGAGCCGCGTTGATATCATTCCCAAAAGCAGCACGAAGGTCCGCGTAGGAATTGAGGTAATATTCCCCGTTAAATACCGCGCTCCAATCAGAAGGTTCCTCTGCCGAAGCAAAAGTCTTTGGAATAATCACGGCCGCAAGCACTGCGGCTGCCGTCAGCATTATTTTTGAAAAGAATTTTTTCATAAGCCCCCCTTTCTTATCACGAATTGTTTTTTTCAAATTCTTTCATGAATGAAACAAGCTTTTCAACGCCCTCTTTCGGCATTGCGTTGTAGATCGAAGCCCTCATACCGCCAACAGATCTGTGTCCTTTGAGATTTTCCATCCCGGCTTCCTTCGACTCCTTAACGAACTTCGCGTCGAGCTCCTCGTTTCCGGTAATGAAGGGAACGTTCATGATGGAGCGATCTTCTTTCCTCACGGTTCCCTTGAAGAGCTTGCTCTCATCAAGGAAATCATAAAGGAGAGCTGCCTTTTCTTCGTTCTTCTTCTTCATCTCGGAAAGGCCGCCCATCTTCTTGAGCCACTTGAATACGAGACCGCAGATATAGATACCGTAGCAGGGAGGCGTGTTGAGGAGCGACTCCTTTTCCGCCATCAGCTTGTAATTCATGATGTCCGGAGTATAAGGCGCAGGCTCGACATCAAGGAAGGATTTCTTTGCGATCACTATCTGGACACCGGCAGGGCCGACATTCTTCTGGACTCCGGCGTAGATGAAGTCATATTTTTCGACATCCATAGGCTCTGAAAGGAAACAGCTTGAAACGTCTGCTACGAGCGGTCTTCCCTTGGTATTGGGAAGCGTATGGAACTTTGTCCCGTAGATCGTATTGTTCTCGCAGATATAGACGTAATCCATATCATCGGTGATCGGAAGATCCGAGCAATCCGGGATGTAGGAGAAGGTCTTGTCAGCACTTGAAGCAAGCTCTACTGCACCGCCGAACTTCTTCGCCTCTGAGAAAGCCTTCTTTGCCCACTGTCCCGTGATGATATAGCCTGCCTTCCTTTTCAGGAAGTTCATGGGGATCCCGCCGAAAAGAAGGTGGGCGCCTCCCTGAAGAAAGATCACACTGTAATCGTCGGGGATCGAAAGAAGCTCCCTAAGATCTGCCTCCGCTGTCTTGATTATCTCATCAAACATCTTCGAGCGGTGGGACATCTCCATTACGCTCATTCCGCAGCCATGATAATCAAGCATCTCCTCGGCCGCTGTCTTTAAGACCTCCTCCGGCAGTACAGCCGGTCCTGCTGAAAAATTGAATACTCTTCCCATCTCTTTTCCTTTCCTTTCGTTTTTATGAATCATTTTGATCAAAGCATTCTGATATGGGCTTACCCGGAGCAACCATAGGGAAGACCTTTTCATCCATCCCTATCACCGCGTCTATCACAACGGGCTTCTTTTCATTCAGCGCACTTTCGAGCGCTTCATCAAATTCCTCTCTTGTCGTCGCACAAAATGAAACGGCCCCCATCGAGCGTGCCATCGCAACATAATCTGCCCCGTCATCAAGAATTGTCTGTGAAAACCTTTTCCCGTAGAAAAGATCCTGCCACTGTCTCACCATTCCAAGCACATGATTGTTTATGATGATCTCTACAAGCGGAAGGTCATTTGCCACTGCAGTGATGATCTCGTTCATATTCATCCGAAAGCCGCCGTCTCCTGCGATATTGATGACAGTGGCTTTCGGGTCCGCGGCCTTCACGCCTATCGCGGCCCCAAGGCCGTAGCCCATCGTACCGAGGCCTCCTGAGGTAATGAACTGATGGGGCTTTTTGAATTTGTAATACTGAGCCGCCCACATCTGGTGCTGTCCCACCTCAGTTACTATGACAGCGTCGCCCTTTGTCTTCCTGTAAATGCTGTCGATGATGTAAGGTCCGCTTAAGATGTCCTTTGGAATATCGAGCGGATATTTTTTTGAAAGCTCCCTGATATGGGATACCCACTCATGATGATCCATTTGAGAGAGCCTACTATTCAGCTTTTCGAGTACGCTCTTCACATCGCCGATTACAAAAGAATCAACGACGATATTCTTGTTGATCTCTGCGGGATCTATATCGATCTGAAGCTTTTTTGCATTCTTTGCAAAAGTCTTGGGATTTCCGAGAACCCTGTCCGAAAACCTCGTGCCTACTGCCACCAGAAGATCACATTCCGAAACTCCGAAGTTTGACGCCTTTGTCCCGTGCATCCCAAGCATTCCGGTATAATTATCATCTGTCCCCGGGAAAGCACCTTTGCCCATCAAAGAATCGCAGACCGGCGCATCGAGCTTCTTTACAAATTCAAGCAGCTCCTTTTCAGCGCCGCTTATCACCGCTCCGCCGCCCACAAAGATGAAGGGCTTTTTCGCGTTTTCAAGAAGTTCTATTGCCTTGTCAAGTTCGGCCCCGCTTATTTCAAAATCGTCATCATCATGACTTGTGACGAGTCCCTTCGTGTCAGGGGAGACATATTCATAATCCGCCTCCATAGCAGTCACATCCTTTGGAATGTCAACAAGGACCGGACCGGGGCGCCCCTTCTTTGCTATGCGAAAGGCTCTTCTTATCGTGGGAGCAAGGTCTTTCACATCCTTCACAATGAAGTTGTGCTTCGTGATGGGAGTCGTAACACCTGTGATATCCACCTCCTGGAAGGAGTCCTTTCCAAGAAGGGGAAGACCGACATTACAGGTTATAGCGACCAGGGGAACGGAATCCATGTAGGCTGTCGCGATCCCCGTGACAAGATTCGTCGCTCCGGGGCCGGATGTAGCAAAGCACACTCCTACCTTCCCACTGCGTCTGGCATAGCCGTCGGCAGCGTGTGCGGCCCCCTGTTCATGGCTTGTCCTTATATGCCTTATCTCCGAGCTATGCTTATAGAGGGCGTCATATACATTCAGGATATTCCCTCCGGGATAACCGAATACTGTGTCGACCTTCTGCTCCTTCAGGCATTCAATTACTATTTCAGCGCCGGTAAGTCTCATGTTTCGTCACCCGGGAGCTTAAGGATCGCTCCCTTGGCGCCGCTTTCAACGAGGGCGCAGTACCTCTTCAGATAACCTGTTGTGATGGAGGGCTCCTTCGGCTTCCATTCCTTTCTCCTTGCTTCAAGCTCTTCATCGGAGACCTTGAGTTCTATTGAAAGGTTTGGAATGTCAATACTTATCATGTCTCCTTCATGAACGAGCGCTATCGGACCACCTACCGCAGCCTCAGGGGAAACATGTCCTATAGCAGCACCTCTTGAGGCTCCGGAGAATCTTCCGTCCGTGATAAGGGCTACGGTTGCGCCAAGCCCCATACCTACTATAGCGGATGTGGGATTCAGCATCTCCCTCATGCCGGGTCCGCCTTTAGGTCCTTCATAGCGGATCACGACAACATCGCCTTCTTTGATCTTTCCGCACTTGATCGCGTCTATAGCATCCTCTTCACAATCGAAAACCCTCGCAGGCCCTTCATGTACAAGCATCTTCTCATCAACCGCACTCCTCTTTACGACTGAACCATCGGGAGCAAGATTGCCCTTAAGTACCGCAAGCCCGCCGGTCTTTGTATAAGGGTTGTCGACCGGTCTTATAACCTCAGGATTCCGGTTAACGGAGTTTTTGATATTCTCTCCTATAGTCTGTCCGGTAACGGTCATACAGTCATTATTTATGAGACCGATATCGGAAAGCTCCTTCATCACGGCGTATACACCGCCGGCCTCGTTCAGGTCCTCCATGTAGGTCGCACCTGCCGGAGCGAGGTGGCAGAGGTTCGGTGTCTTTTCGCTGATGGGATTCGCATAGGATATATCAAAGTCAAAGCCTATCTCGTGAGCTATCGCGGGAAGATGGAGCATGGAATTCGTGCTGCAGCCGAGCGCCATATCAACCGTAAGCGCGTTTTCGATAGCTTCCTTTGTGATAATGTCGCGCGGCCTTATGTCCTTTTTGAGAAGCTCCATTACGGCATAGCCGGCGCGCTTTGCAAGAGCGATCCTCTCGGAATAAACGGCGGGTATGGTGCCATTACCTTTGAGTCCCATACCGATCGCCTCGGTAAGGCAGTTCATGGAGTTCGCCGTATACATGCCCGAGCAGCTGCCGCAGGTGGGGCAGACATGCTCCTCGAAATCCTCGACCTCTTCCTTTGTCATGGTTCCGGCAGCAAAGGAACCGACAGCCTCAAACATCGAAGAAAGGCTTCTCTTCCTTCCGCCCACATGTCCTGCGAGCATTGGACCGCCGGAAACAAATACAGTCGGAACATTCACTCTCGCCGCAGCCATGAGCAGTCCCGGAACGTTCTTGTCGCAATTCGGGATCATCACAAGGGCGTCAAACTGATGGGCCAGGGCCATACATTCGGTGGAGTCCGCAATGAGATCCCTCGAAACGAGAGAATATTTCATTCCTATGTGTCCCATTGCGATGCCGTCACAGACAGCGATCGCAGGGAATACCACAGGCATTCCTCCGGCCTCTGCCACGCCAAGCTTTACTGCCTCTACTATCTTGTCAATATTCATATGCCCGGGAACTATCTCATTAAAGGATGAGACTATCCCGACCATGGGCTTTTTCATTTCCTCATTTGTGAAGCCAAGCGCATGGAAAAGGCTTCTTGCCGGAGCCTGCTGCATCCCGACTTTTACATTATCACTTTTCATAGAACGCCTCCTTTGAAAAATCCCATAAATGATACACTTTTCGCGCCTTGTTTTCAAGATAAAGGAATACTTGCAGTTGTGAAAAAGCAATAAAAAAAATAAAAAAAAGCTCTTGCTTTTGGTTATCATATATGATAACATTCGGAGCGTGTGAAAGAGATGTTCAGGCGAACTGAAAAAAAGTGAATGCTTCTGAACATCAAAAAAACTTTGGTGTGGTGAAAAAAAATTGAAAAAGAGGTACGAAGACGGAAACGTCCCGGATTCCTCCCTGTTGCTGCGATCGGCCGTCGCAAGGGAGATCAGGGACTCAAGGAAAACCTCTCGTCTCACCCAGCAGGAGCTTGCAGATCTTTCGGGAACGCAGAAGTCCAATATCTCCAGGCTGGAAAGCGGGACCTACAATCCCACTCTCGACTTTCTTTCGAAGGTCGCCTCATCCATGGGACGGAGAGTTTCTATCAATATAGTCCGGGGGGATCAGTGAAAAAAACAAAATACCGTATAGGCAAGGACTGCTGCTATGACGTTGTGCTATGCACTACAGAAAACAGACGCGTAGATCGGGATGTGACCGGCGCACTGCTGAAACACGAGATATCATTTACGAAATCAGAAAAGAGGCTCTCTCTCCTTCAGCGGATCAGACGAGGAGGCCCTGAGAACATATTTGTGATAAGCGTGAACAGAAATGAATATTTCAAGGCGAGACGCGCTATAAAAACTCTCTCGCCCGGCCTTCAAAGAAGGCTCTCATTATCCGACGCCACTAAGCTCGCGTTTTGCGCTCGCTAAGTGCCCCTGTACCGCAAACTCTAAACTCGCTTTCGCTCGTTAAGAGTTTGCATGTCCGATGCCATTTAATCCATACTTGGTGTGATGCTCTGCAAAACGCCCCGTGGAGTTCCTTCCTCCACGGGGCGTTCTGCGTGATCTGATTTTTTTTTTTCGAAATCTTAAAATCTGGAAAGCGCCTCAAACGCATTTTCCTTAATAAGCAGCTTTCCATGCTCCTTCGGCTCCATGTAAAAGCCGTCGTCCGAAAATACCGTGACAGAATGCTCTGACACCGTAAATACTATCCTGGCTACGCGAGTCTTCACGCTCTCTATATCAAGTTCGAAGAAGTAAGCGCCATTCACCTCATAAAGTGCCGAAGGGACGTCAGTAGCCCCTGCCATAGCCTTTGAAAGTGCTATGCAGTCCTCCATTGAGGCAAGCTTTGCCCAGACATGCATCTTGATGACTGCGTCATCCTTTGCCTCGGCAACAGCCTTCGCAGCGCTTCTGTACTGAGGAGTACCGGCGCTATGGGGCGGTATCTCTATCACATTCCCGGAATTCGTTGAGCCGTTGAGCTGCTCCGAGAAGGCCTGCAGCCTCGCCTTGATCTGCTCAAGGAGCATCCTTATTGATGCATTCCGATCATCCGTGATCTGGAGGTTCACACTGCCGTTTTTCAACACCGAGAGCTGCACATTCAGCGCCTCTCCACTGGTCACAAAATTGACCTTCGCCTTCGCCTCCATCAGTATATCGCGGAGGAAAGCCTCGGCCTTTCCTCTGTCAACCATTATGTCATCTATCTTGATGCCTCTCTCATCCATCTCTTCGCGTGAGATCAGACACCTTAATGTATTCTTATCAATCTTCGTAAACTTCACAGGGAACACCTCCCTTCTCGACTTATTATCTCACAATAATAATCGGCATTTTATATATATCTCTTAACAAATAATTCCTCTACTGCAGGAGATGGGGTGAGGCGGATCAAATGCAGGAGATGGGGTGAGGCGGTATCAGAAAAAGATACAGTGTATCTTTTTCCCGCCGAACCGACCGACGAGGAGCTATGCTCCGAGGAGACCTTGAACCCGGGGCTCAAGGAGCCCCCTGCATTTGGTGGGACCTTCCCATAGGTGGAACCTATGGAAAGGTCCCACCAAATGCAGGAGATGGGACTTGAACCCACACGAAGTTACCCCCGGCAGATTTTGAGTCTGCTGCGTCTGCCATTCCGCCACTCCTGCATATACAATTTTTTGTCCGCCCCTGTTAAGGAGCCTCCTGCGCAGGAGATGGGGTGAGGCGGATCAAGAAAAAGATACAGTGTATCTTTTTCCCGCCGAACCGACCGACGAAGGCGCTATGCGCCGA
>CACYBK010000003.1 GCA_902772635.1 uncultured Lachnospiraceae bacterium
CCAAGCGCCGCGAAGCCGTATATCGAATCGCGGTCGCCGACAACACAGATCTTATCCATACATCCGCCTTGCCCTTTCTTTCACGGCTTCCTCGGGAAAGCCATTCTTCTTTGCCGTAATGAGCACGCGGACAGCCTTTATCTCATTTGTCCTTCCGAGATAAAAAGCAACGATGGGACCAATGGTGAAGGGATTCATCTTTTCGGGGCGAAGCGCCTCGGTGATCGAGTCGTCGCACCATTTTTCGAATTCCGTTATCGATACCTTCAGCGCGTCCGCGCCCTCTCCCATCGAGTGCTCGGAAAGATAATTGATCAGAGCCTCGTCGCTTTCTGATGCCGCCCTCGCCAGATTGTCGGTATCTATGCCCTTTACCGGTGACAGCGCCTTTTTGATGAAGTCGAAGCTCTTTCCGGTGCGCGCTCCGCGGACAGCTATCTTCACGTCGGTGACAAGTATCTTTTTCTGAAGATAATTCTTCAGGATCTTGTACCTTGTCTTCTTTGCCACCGCCCCCATCTCGTCGAGGCAGGCGCGGTCAATGATGACATCGGAAAGCTGGCCGTCGTGGTTCTTCAGCATCGCCTCCAGAGCCGTCTCTGCGGGAATGCGCATATTTTCCGGCAGATCCTTCCATCTCTTGTCCCTGAGGATATCGAGGAAGAATTTTGCCTCTGCCCCGGGAATATCATAGTAAACGGAGAAGCTGTCGCCCGCTGTCGCGATGTCCTTCACCGCGGTCTTTAAGTTGTGATAGACCTGCGGTATGGAAAGGATGTCCATGATATCATCGGACACTCCAAGGGAACGGATCAGTCTGTCGAGCTTCACCGATTCCGCCGCGAGCATCTTTGACGCGTCCTTTCCGCTGTTTTCATCGCCCCAGCCCCTGTCCGAAAGGAAGGAGACCACTGCCTCATCATCCTTCATCGAAGCCATCTGCGCGATGTCAGCGTCCGTCAGCAGACCCTTTTCAAGCACGCGGATCCTGGCGACGGCGAATGTATAATTTTCTCCCATCGCAGTCTCCTTTAATTTTCGGGCCAGAGTGTCTGCCTTATGGCATCCTCGAATTCGGTCTCCCTGTCGTTCATTATGGCATCAATAGACGAATTGATGTCTATTCCGCCGTAACGGAGGATGAACCCCCCTGAGATATCTGCTGTTTCCGAAGAAAGCTTGAGGCTGCCGCCCGCCTTCTTTGCCGCGGCATCCGCCTTTGCGGCAAAATCGGAAGGTATGCGTGCCTTGTCGCTTTGAGAAAGGATGATCTCTCCATCGCCCTTCATCGCGGACTTTTCTATGAGAGACAAAAGCTTTGCAAAATAATCAGCCGGGGCAGCGGAGAGAAACTTCTCCTTCGCCTTTGAAAGAACGCTCTTTATTATCTCGCTCTTTGCCAGAAGGACAGCCCTCTTTGAATAGGACTCAGCCTCAGCCTTGGCGCGCTCAACAAAAGCCTTCGCGTCGGCATCGGCTTTCACGTGCGCCTTCTTTGAAAGCTCGTTCGCTTCCTCCCTCGCTTTTTCCACAACCTCTTCAGCCTTCGTCCTTGCCTCCTGAAGCTCGGACGCAGCGCTCTCTTCAGCTTCCTGCAGGATCTCGCGTGTTATATTTTCGATTCCTGACATTTGGTATCTCCTGATAATTATCCAATGTTTGTAACTGCCAGAATGGAGATAAGCAGTGCGAGGATCGCGTAGGTCTCAACCATTGCCGGGAAGAGCATTGCCTTACCGAACTGATCGGGCTTCTTTGCGACTATGCCTACGGATGCAACCGATGTCCTGCCCTGATGATAAGCGGAGATAAGTCCGACTACCGCGATCGGAAGGCATGCGAAAAGGTACATCCAGCCTGTGTTTGTGTCAGTGATGGGCGTACCGCCGAGAACTCCGATCCTTGAAAGCGTGATGAAGGTCACGAGCAGACCGTAGATACCCTGCGTTCCGGGGAGAAGCTGAAGGATAAGAACCTTCGCAAACTGGCTGGGATCTTCAGCGGTCACACCTGCCGCAGCCTGTCCTGCCATTCCGGTACCCCAGGCGGAGCCAATTCCTCCTCCGATCGTTGCAAGAGCCGCGCCCAGAAGCGCCAACGCCATTCCTGTACTCATTTTTACCTTTCCTCCTTAATTTGTGTAAATTTGTTTGCTGTCTTAAACGGCTTGAACTCAATGCCTCCGCCGTCGTAGAACTTACCGAAGAACTCAACGTACTGGAGCCTGTTGGTGTGGACATATGCTCCGAGAGCGTTGATAGCGATATTTAATGTGTGGCCCAGGATCATTACCAGTATGAAGATCACCACACCGAAGCCGCCTCCGCCTCCGAACATCGCGCCCATCATATTTACAACGTTCGCGATAACGCCGGTCGCAAGACCGAGAGCCAGAAGCCTCGAATATGAAAGCACATCGGAAAGCCAGGATGTGATCCCGTAGATATCGTAAGCACCGAGGGCGAGCCGCAGGCCGAAGTTCTTCTTGCCCCTCGCGCTCATCAGCAGGATCACCACCATGCCGATTATCGTCATCCATTTCGCGATCTGCCCGACCACGGGAGGGAAATTGAATTCCATTCCGGAGATCCCCTTGAAGAGGTCCGACGGAAGGAGCATGAGGATAAGCCCCATCAAAAAGGCGTACCATGCGCAGACATCACAGAAGAAGCCCACCACGTCGTGATCCTTCAGGTACTGGGCGCCCTTTATCGCAAGCCCGGTAAAGAGGTGGATCACTCCGAAGAGCATGCAATAGATGAGAAGCTGCATCGGATTTGACATGGGATCGAACCAGAGAGGCTTCACGATCGGATCGCCTGTGTAACCGAAGAAGGTTGTCGCGATCGTATCAATGAGATTTCCGAAGAAGCCGCCGTACATGGCTCCCCAGAATATTGTCGAAAGCCCGCAGAAGAAGAATAATGACAAAAACTTCTTCATACCGGCGGAGATCGTCTTCCTCTTCTTGATGAGGACAATGAGGCAGAGCAGCGACATGACAACGCCGTAGCCCGCATCGGAAAGCATCATCCCGAAGAAGAATACGTAGAATAATGACATGATGAAGGTGGGGTCGATCTTCCCATGCTGGGGAAGGCCATAGGAGGCAAGAACCCCCTCCACGTTTGCAGCGAATTTGTTGTTCTTGAGAACAGTGGGCTCGACCTCGTCAGCTCCTTTTTCCTCGCGCTCCACAAAGGCGGAAAACTTCTCGGTAAGGAGCTTTTCGAGCTTCGGAGCGGAAGCGGCCGTGACCCAGCCTTCAAGGAAGAAGACATGGCCGGTCTGCGGAAGCTTCCCGAGTATCTTGTATTTTTCAGCGCGGGTATTGAAATAATCCGACGCGATCTTGAACTCTCTTGCCTTTTCCGTCGACTTTTCTATCTCGTCCCGGATCTCTGATATCCTTGTATTCTGATCATCGATATCGTTCCTGAGGATCTCCTCCGCGTCGCTCGGAACATAGGATGAAACATAGGCAGGTCTTGAAAAGCCCGCCATTCTCAGGTTCTCAGAGACCTTGTCGGAAACGGAATTCTTTGCGATGACAAAGACCGCGGTGTCCGTGCCGTTCACGGAGATCACGTCCGCGGAAACCGGAACATCCCCCGAAAGTCCCTCTGTCGCTATCTGAAGGAGAGCGGCATCATCAACGCTCATCGGGAGTGTACCGATAAAGGTCTTTGTCTCGCGGGTCCCGCTGAAATTCATCGGAACCGGAAGTTCCTTCCATGGAGCGAGGGAAAGGATCTGGTTTTCATCCTTTGAAATGGTTGAAAGGCTCTCCGCCCTCTCTTTATCAAGGCGGAGAACATCATATGCGTCTTCAAGGAGGGAATCTCTTTTTTTGATGACCTCCTCGTACTCTTCCTCTGAAATATCCATGGGGCCGCCGAACAGTCCGCCGCCCTTCATGATCTCGGGCTTCACCTCCGCAAGCACATGAAGCGCCTTGTCGAAGGATTCCGCCGTCTTTTCAAAGCGGGAAACGGCCTCCGCGGTATCCATGTGGATGATCCCGTCCCCATCCTGCTGCTGATCGCTTCTCGTGCGGATCTCCATAGCCCCTGTCTTCTGAAGGGCTTCAAGGATCTCTTTCCTGTGCTTCTTTGAAGCACACACGGAAAGCTTCTGCATCTTTACAACTGCCATCAGTTCTTCTCCGTTTTACGCAATCCGTGAAACTATCTCGTCAACAGCCTTCTCGATCATCGGAGCGGCAGCGTCGGAAAGCGCCTTCGCGTCCGATTCGGCCTTTTCCTTCGCGTCGGCTATGATTGAATCCGCCTTTGATCTCGCGGAAGCCATTGCGCTGTCGTAGTAGGACTTGTCGGTATTTTTTGCTTCGGCAGCGATCTTTTCGGCCATGTTCGAAGCCTCCTGAACCGCGTTTTTTACGTCCTCACGGGCTTTTGCGGCTGTCTCCCTCGCTCTTGCCTCGGCTTCCTTCACCGCGTTTATGGTATCTTCGATCACTTTTCAGCCTCCTGCTTCAAAAAACAATTATATGAAATGTTACCACAACATTTTTTATTATTCTACTTTATTTTGTAAAAAATGACAAAACCGCCTAAAGCTCAGTCCGCCCGTCAAGGGCTCGGAGAAGGGTGACTTCATCAATGTACTCAAGCTCCCCTCCTACGGGAACCCCGCTGGCTATCCTTGTGGTCTTGATCCCGGTCGGCTTTATGAGCTTTGCTATGTACATCGCCGTGGTCTCGCCTTCAAGGGAGGAATTGGTCGCTATTATCACTTCGTCAACATCGCCCTGGAGACGGACCATAAGCTCCTTCAGCCTGATATCCGCAGGCCCTATGCCCTGCATAGGAGAGATCGCGCCGTGGAGCACGTGATATACGCCGCCGTATTTGTGCGTCTTCTCATAAGCCGCCATATCCCGGCTGTCCTCAACGACCATGATCTGCTTGTGATCCCTTTTGGGATCCGAGCAGACCGGGCAGACCTCACGGTCGGTAAGGGTGCAGCAGACGCTGCAGTAGCGGACCTGTTCCCTTGCTGTCGTTAAAGTCTCGGAAAAGCGCTTTACATCCTCCACCGGCATGTGGAGGACATGAAAAGCAAGCCTCTGGGCGGTCTTTTCACCTATGCCCGGGAGGCGTGAGAACTCCGCTATGAGGTTTGATATCTGTTTGGAATAATAATCCGATGCCATC
>CACYBK010000004.1 GCA_902772635.1 uncultured Lachnospiraceae bacterium
ATACATTTTTTCCTTCAGCTTTTCAATCATACTGAAAGAATGAATGATTCGGACTTGAAGGTGTGTTCCATAAATTTTTTTCTAAGGCCCGTGACTACCCTTTCAAATTCCGCCTCGGCTTCCTTTGAAAGAGCAAAGGAATAGAGGGATTCTATCGGGTTTCTCTCGGCGCATTTGAGCGCTGACATGACAGCCTCTGAATCGCTTAATTCGACCGAAAAGGCGCTTTGGTACTCGCCATTCAATACCATTGTGCGGACGAGATAGATATTCTTTATGAGATTTATCGAAAACCTTTCCGAAGAAAGAGCCTGAAAGGTCCTGTAAAGAAGCTTCAGCCGCTCTGTTTCATCCGCATTTTCCATGGAATAATAATCCGCAACCTCAGAAAGGAAGCTTGCGGTCATTATCCTGTCAAGATCCTCAGTAAGGCGCGGGAAATACTCGCTTATCTCAGCCTTCTTCAGGGTATTTGAATTCCTTCCGGGAAAGAGTTCAAACTCACCATAGGAAAATACCTTCACTGCAGAAAGCAGGTGGCTCGTGGGGCGCCTCGCCCCGTTTGCAAACGCCGTAACCTTCCCCCTCTCCCTTGTAAGGAGAACTATCCTCTTGTCATTTTCTCCGGTGTCGGAGGAGCTTATTATCATTCCATTTACGACAAGAGTCCCTTCCAAATCAGGCTTCGTCCTCCTTTTTGTAGCCAAAGTTTTTGATGAGTATGTCGCTCTGTCTCCAGTTCTTCTTCACCTTTACATTGAGGGTGAGATAGACCTTGTTTGACAGGAGTTTTTCTATCTCAAGCCTTGCATCATGACCGATCTTTTTGATCATGGAGCCGCCCTTCCCGATGATGATGCCCTTGTGGCTGTCCTTCTCGCAGTAGATCAGGGCATCAATATCGGTGACCCCGTTTTCCTCATTCTCACGGAAACTCTCTATCAGGACCGCGATCCCATGGGGTATCTCCTCGGAAAGAAGGTTTAAGGCCTTTTCCCTTATCATCTCGGCGACTATCTGGCGGACAGGCTGATCCGTGATCTCATCCTCCGGGAAGAATTCGACACCTTCCGGGAGCGCGTCAAACAGTTCGTCAAGGAGCTCTTTTACGCCCTCCCCGGTCCTTGCGGATATGGGGATAATGGCCCTGAACGGAAAGAGATCCTTGAAGGCTTCGATCACGGGAAGTATCTTTTCTTTTTTGATCCTGTCGATCTTGTTTATGACAAGGATGACAGGGACCGTGATATCGATAAGCTTTGAAGCTATGAGCGAATCCTTCGTGCCTACGAAATTGTCGGGTTCTATCATCCAGAGAATGAGGTCGCAGTCCCTCACGGAATAATCCGTCACACCCTCCATATAGCGCCCCAGAGAGTTTTTCGGCTTCTGTATCCCCGGGGTGTCGGAGAAGACTATCTGTCCCCGGTTGGGATCCGTATATATGCACCTTATCCTGTTTCGCGTGGTCTGGGGCTTGTCGGAGGTGATAGTTATCTTTTCCTCGACTATCATGTTCATCAGAGTTGATTTTCCGACATTCGGCCGTCCGATCACGGAAACAAAGCCGCTCTTCTTTTCCATCAGAGAAGTGCCTCCACCTTCATGAAAAGCTTTTCCTCTTTCTTGATCTTTTCCTCATTTCCTATGACGCAAAGATAATCCTGATCCATTACCTTCCGGACCATAGGAGCAAGCGCCCTGATATCAGAAGGCTCTGCGTCAAGGATCTCATCCCTTGTCTTTTGTATCTCTTCATCTGAAAGCCCTGAAAGGAAATGCGTCATCGAGCGCCTTCCGTCCGCGAGAGGGGTCTTTGGCACATCGATATTTCCGATGGTCCCTATCACAAACTTTGTCATATCGCGCTCACTCACATCAAAGCTTTCAAGAAATTCGGAGGTCTTTTCAAATATGCCGTTTGTCCTCTGAAGATGGGGATCCCTGTAGGAGACGAAGTGCATCTCGCCGGAGCGGGCGAAGGAGCTCATGCAGCCATAGGCGCCGCCGAGCACACGGAGGTTCTGCCAGAAATAATCAAGCGAGAGTATCGTCCGAAGCACCTCAAAGGCTCCCGTATATTTCCCTCCGTCACGAAGGAAATTCCCGCCGCGCGCGACATACTGCACGGAAGCCGCCGTGGAAAGCCCCTCGTTCTTTCTCGTTGGAACAAGCTCTTCCTTCGTACCATCCGGCTTTTCATCTGAAAGGAAGTTTGAAAGGTCTTCAAGGAAGGCTGAAAGCCCGTCATCATTTCCTTCCTCCATGGTGGATGAGATGATGATATTATCTTTCCTGAAGATCTCCTTCTTCAAAGACTCAAGGCCTTTTGAAAGCGCTTCTTTCTTGTTTTTGTAATCTGAAAGCGTCTCCTTCACAAAATTGTAATAGTCGACTCCGCCGAGAAGCTCCGCCTTCAGGCCTCTTTTCGAATAATAGGAGCTCACCCTCGATACTGCGGCGGAATGCCCTGCCGTAAGGAACCTCTCCTGGAAGACGGCATAATCCTGCTTCAAAAGCTCTTCAAGCCTTCCCGTGTCGGAGAAATCGCTTCGCCCCATTATCTCCCGGAGGAGTGAGAAGGCATTTTTGCTCTCCTCGTAGAAGAATTTTCCACGAACCACGAAATAGAGCTTTGATTCGTTTTCCTTGAAAGACATGACAGATGAGGTATCACTTGCGATCCCGCCTGTGTGGAGGTATATCTCGTTCGCAAGGTCAGCATAGCTCCTGTCCTTTGTATCAACGAGGGCGAGCGCTTTCGAAAAGAATGAGACAAGGGGCAGCACCTCCGCCTTCATGTCCGTTATGTCAAACATCATCTCAAGATAATGTATACCGTTCGTCACAAAGTCATGGGATACGACTTTTATGCCGTGTTCCTCTGACTCCTTGTTCTTATAAGGCCTTATCTCCCTTCGAAGATCCTTCCGGTCAAGCATGGGGATGGTCTGAAGGGCCTCTTCGGTATCAGGCGTGGACTGGTATTCCTTCAGCTTTTTCGTGTTCCCACAGAGGGTGTGAAGCTCATCCCTGCTGAGGGATGCCTTTTTCTCCTCCATTTTTTTCGCGAGGTCCTTTTCCCTTTCCGCGGAAAGGCCGGGTTTCGGTTTCAATATAAGTATCGAACCGTGAAGGTTTTCGAGGAGATACTTTTTTGTAATTTCCTCAAAATAGCCCGAATCAAGTTTCTCACGAAGTGCCCTGAAGGTTTCTACTCCGTGGAGAAGGTCAAACGGCCTCATGTCGTCATAGAGCCAGGTATCAAGCATCGAAAGGCCGTAGACGAGTCCTTTCGGATACGAACCAAAATCCGCCTCCCTGAACCTGAATTCCGAAACATTGAGGGCTCCCTGCAGTGCCTTTCTGTCTATCCCCTTTTCAACCTGTTCCGTGAGCACATCCTTCACTATCGAAAGAAACTTATCAAGATGCTTTTCATCGGAGCCTTTCAGCTCTATCGTAAATGTAGGCTGAAGGGTTGATGTATCAAAGCCGCCCATAATGTCTGTGGCTATGCCTGCCTTTGAAAGGGCGATGCGAAGCGGCGCCGCGGGGGAATTGAGAAGCACCTGGTCAAGTATCTCAAAGGCGGTATGGAAGAGGGTGTCACCCTCTCCTATTACTTTGTTCAATGAGATATAGGTCTTCTCCTTTGTATCGCTCCCGGACTCTATGGGATATTCCTTCTCGACCTTGTTGATCTCTTTGAAAGGTGCCTGAACTGAAACCGTGGAATCAAGCTCTATCCTTTCGTATTTCGAGAGGTATTCCCGGTCAAGATATAAAAGCCTCTCCTCCATATCAAGGTCTCCGTAAAGATAGATATAAGAGTTCACGGGATGATAATATCTCCTGTGGAAATCCAGGAAGTCCTCGTAGGAAAGAGACGGTATCACCTCCGGATCGCCGCCGGACTCAAAGTGGTAGGTGGTATCCGGGAAGAGGGAGCTCATTATCTCTCTTGAAAAGACATCATCGGGATTTGAGAACGCGCCCTTCATCTCGTTGTAGACAACGCCGTTTATGGAAAGATCATTATCCTCATCCTCCATCTCATAGTGCCAGCCCTCCTGACGGAATATCTCCTCATGCTCATAGATCGAGGGATGAAGGACCGCGTCCATATAGACATCCATCAGGTTCTTGAAATCCTTCCCATTCGTGCTCGCGACGGGATAGACCGTCTTGTCGGGATAGGTCATGGCATTCAGGAAGGTATTGATGGAGCCCTTCGCAAGCTCTATGAAGGGATCCTTCACGGGATACTTCTTCGAACCGCAGAGCACGGAATGCTCGATGATATGAGGCACGCCGGTGGAATCGGACACGGGGGTCCGAAAGCCTATATAAAAGACCTTGTTGGGGTCTTCGTTTTCCACTACTGCGATCCTCGCCCCGCTCTTTTTGTGGCGGAGAAGGATGCCCTTTGATCGGATATCGTCTATCGGCTCTTCTTTTATGACTTCATAAGCGTCGGGTATATTATTCATGAATCAATCTACTCCTCAATCTCATGTACAAACAATCCGGACAAAAGCTTCGGCTCAAACCAGGTGGACTTCGGCGGCATCAAAAGTCCCTTGTCTGCTACTTCAAAAAGCTCTCCCATCGAGGTGGGATACATGCCAAATGCAACCGAAAAACCCTCATCTCCACTCAGATTGCAGAGACGCTTCAATTCCTGATAACCCCTGATGCCTCCGACAAAATCTATCCTCTTGTCGGTCCTCGGGTCTTCTATCCCAAGAAGCGGAGAAAGCACTATGTCCTGAAGAAGCGACACATCAAGGCTCTTCACGGGATCATCCTGCACTTTTTCGATATCGCTCTTTGAAAATGAAAAGATATAGAAAACATCCTTCCCGGGAAGATAGACAGAGAACTGTCCCTTTGCGGCCGGATATTCGTAGCCGGTGCCGGATGAAACA
>CACYBK010000005.1 GCA_902772635.1 uncultured Lachnospiraceae bacterium
AGGGCATTGGCTTCCTCATTTAATTCTTTATACGTAAGGGTCCGATCGATTGCGATAAGGGCGGTCCTGTCGGGGAACTTTTCCGCAGAATCCTGAAGATGGCGATAGCCCGGCTTATCCTCAAAGGGGCTGGAAGAGTCGTAAATATTCAGAATCCGCTCTTCATCCTCCTTAGTTGTAAGAGCGACATCACCGAGGCGATCTTTTTTAAGAAACTCTCCTGTAATGTTTACAAAGGTCCGGGCCAGACCGGCTACAGTATATTCCGAAACAGCCCCGGGATCATACTCACACTCCCAGGTGATGCCCTTGTCATCCCTTATAACTCTTATCAAAATCCCATCTGCCAAGTCGTCAGCATCGCTGCCAAGATCAAGGCATACTGTACCGAAAAGGCTGTCCGGCTCGGTATTATCCTCATGACTGTTTTTATCATTTTCAAAGGCCTCAAAAAGGAGATCCTCACAGCGTTTGATCTCAGAAAGAATGGTTTCCTTTGGATCACAGGCTAGCCGCAGCACGGCTTTCTTCCCCTGATCTTTGCATGTAAATACGGCTTCATCTGCCGCAGTATAGGATTTTAAGGCCAGGGCAAAGGCAGTTGTAAAAAATGCCCGGACCGGTATTCCCTTCCTTTCACAAAACAGATTTAATTCCCGAACTCCCAATAAAGAGCGATCTTTAACCTTCATTTTCTACGATACCTTTCTTTTCATCATTTCCGCTGATCACTAGCATTAAACGACGCGCACCTAAGAATACGGATCTGATGCACACGTCCGGTACAAATTCGCCATCATCCTCATCCACTTCAGCAATATTATCATTTGTACCTATATAATCTTCTTTTGATCTATAGCGAAGTATTACCGCCCGCATGTCATCATCTCGCCGGAGTATGGTAAATGTGCTTTGGATTATGACATCCTCAGGAAGAGAAGACATCAGCGGTGAAAACATCTTATCTTCTACCATGCCGACCTCATCCGGGGTAAGGACCTCTCCCGACATTCCTTTCCACTCTTCGATACGTTTCCTTTCAAGAATGCCCCCTGTCAGAAGAAGCAGGTTCTTTTGGTGATATTTAAATGTTCCTTCAGCCACATGGTTGCAGAAGAAGCTCAGATAGATAAGAGCGGCAACTCCGCCGGCGAGGTTTCCGTACCAGGGCGCATCCATGCCGAGGTGGGAATTAAACACCAATGTAAAGACTATCTGGACTGTGGATTGGATTATAAGAGCCAACGTGGCTTTATACTCCTCTTCTATCGCCGAGAGATAATCCACCAAAAGGGTGTAAATAAGTGTTATCACTGATCCTGCACTGACAATACGGATAGCAATGGGAAGAGTCTGCAGCATGATGGGTTCGTCAATGCCATAGGGTATGATCACAAGATCCGGGAAAACCAGCAAAATGACTACCATTGGCATAAGCATGAAAAAAGCGTATCGCATCAGCGTACGCTTGACCATAAGCATTCCACTTTTATTCTGTTCTCCGTCATAAGCAGCTGCCATGGGAAAGATCGCATCGGTTGTCCCCGCAATGATGATGGTGATCACAAGCTGAATATTCTCTATGACTGCAGAGTTACTTATACCCATAGTTCCGGCATTTCCGCGAAGAACAAAATTCTGTACCACCAGCTGAACCGCAAACATAGAATACATTACCGCTTCTGCCATACCGGGTTTAAAAACATCCACGATCGAAGGATCTCCGGGGACTTTTTTTAACGAGACTATCCTGCACAGCCTGTCGGGTCTCCTCAAGTGCAAAAGATAGACCAGACAGCAGCAGAAGGAACCAAACACCGTTCCGAATGCAACAATCTCTATTCCCTGATGAAATACGTAAACACCCACAAAATCAATTATGATATTGACAATGGCCCCTGTAATGTCTCCGGCCATGGCCAGTGTCTGGTTATTATCGTTTGCCAGGATATAGTCGCCGGCGAAGTTTAACACCTGAAAGACCGAGCCTGCCAGGATCACCACCATATATTTCATGGCGTAAGGATAGTTACTGCGAGTTGCACCCAAAATCCCCAGGAGCGGGTCTGCGAAAACAATGCCCAATATGCTTAAAACGACAGATACAACCACCATAATAAGCAGGCTTCTGGTAAAGATCCTGCCTGCTTTAGCCTTTTCACCGCTTCCGGAGCATCGGGACAGCATAACTCCGCATCCGATCCCCCCGAGGGCGGCAATGATATTGAAAATGTAA
>CACYBK010000006.1 GCA_902772635.1 uncultured Lachnospiraceae bacterium
CCGCGATACGGATATGGCGAAGGAAATGGTCACCTACTCGAAGAACAACATCCTCGCACAGGCAGGCCAGTCAATGCTCGCACAGGCGAACCAGTCCACACAGGGTGTTCTTTCACTCCTTCAGTAAGCAGGGCAGCATAGCCTGAAAATATGAAAAAAAACAGAAGCCTCCGGTGTTCCTTCACACCGGGGGTTTCGTTATAATTGTCTGAAGGAGGGCAAAAAGCTCATGAACGCAAAAGTATTTGTAATGACGCATGTCCCCTTTACCCTGCCCAAGGATGACATCTACGTTCCTGTCAGGGTTGGGGCTATAGGGCAGGATGATTTCGGATATCAGCGTGATGACCATGGAGACAACATATCGAAGAAGAACCATATGTATTCGGAGCTTACCGGAGTTTATGATATATGGAAAAATCCCGATGCCTTTGGTATAGCGGAGGATGATCCTGATTTTGTGATAGGACTCTGTCACTACAGAAGGTATTTCAGTGAGGGCGGAGGAAGGATAATGATGCGCCCTTATCTTGAAAAGCTCATGAACGGTATTGATGTGGTGACCTCAGACCGGATAGAGATACCCGAGGATTTTCATACCTATTACGGGGAGTGTCATCCCATAGAGGATCTGGATCTTTGCGGAGAGGTCTTGAAGGAGCTTTATCCTGATTATGCAAAGGCTTTTGACGAGGTGATGGGGTACAAAAAGATATGTATCGGAAATCTCGTTCTTATGAGAAAACGGGTATTTGATCAATACTGCGAGTGGCTCTTTAAAATACTTTTCTCTCTTGAAAAAAAGCTTGATCTGTCCGGGCGTGATGCACAGGAGACAAGGGTTTACGGCTTTCTTTCGGAAGAACTTCTTATGGTCTATCTTCTGAAGAACAAGGATGATCTTCGTATAACAGAGAACAAGATCACGCTGGTTTCGGAAAAGGCTGAGACTATTAAACTCAAGAACGCTCTTTCCTATCTGTATTCCAGGGGGGAGTATTATGATGCCATTTTGCTTTTTGATGAAGTCGTAAGGGTGCGCCCTGATGTGCTTTACGAGGCTTCCGATACGAATGGTCTGCTTCCGAAGATGAAGAAGCTTCTTGACTATATGGCACATGCCAAAGAGGAAGAAAAAAAGTATTTTCAAAATACCTTCGAAGGACTTACAGAAGCCGCGCTATCTTTTGATGAAAAGGGAGCGCCGGATCTTTTGAAGCCACCCATAATCATCTATACAGGAAGAGATATCTGCTATGATGTCCTGAACTCATTTGCAAGAGGACTTGGTGAGGCATTGAGGGCTTGCGGTGAAGAAGTCGAATATATAGACCTGACTCTTTCTGATGCTACAGAGAAGGTGCTTTCACTTTCAAAGAGAAATATAAAGGCCGTGATAGGCTTTCAGTCATCTGCTTTTTCATTGTTCCTTAATTCAAAGAACACATATATCCATGACCTTGTTGATGCACCGAAATTCAACTATGCAACGGACGCTCCGATCTGGCTTTCAGATATCATGAAGGCGTGTCCGAAGGATTATTATATACTGACTCATGACGGTTATTATATCGCATTCATAAAGAGGTATTTCCACAACGTAAAAGATGCCTTTCTTCTGCCGCCTGCCGGGAATGATCTTCCTGAGTTTCGGGGGAAGAGTTTTTTGGAGGGCGTGGGGAAGGACTTTGAAAATAGACCCGTAGATGTGATCTTTCTCGGAACCTTCAGGGATTACAAGGATTTCACTCCGGAGCAATTCGGGATAGAAGAAGAATACAGGGAGCTTTCAGAACGCTTTTTTTCACTCATGGAAAAGGAACCATCCCTCCTTCCCGAAGACGCCCTGCATTCCATTGTTTCAGAGGACATATCTGATAGTGAGTTTTTGTCTGTATTTGAGAAGGTGCGTCCTATGGTATCCGCAGTTGCAGAGGAATACAGAAGGCGGGTCATAATGGCCCTTCTCGATGCGGGAATAGATTTTCACGTGTACGGAAGCAGCTGGCTGGACTTCCCTCTGAAGGATTCCTATGAAAACCTTCATCTTCATGATGAGGTGACAGGAGATGATGCTGTGAGAGAGCTTTCAAAGGCGAAGATATCCCTGAATGTCATGTTCTGGCACAAGGACGGTTTCACGGAGCGGGTCGCAAATTCAATGATGGCAGGGACTGTGCTTTTGACTGATGAAACAGAATGCATCAAAAGCCAGTATGAGGACGGAAAGGAAATGCTTATCTTTGATCTCAAAAGGATCGACAAAATGGTTGAAAGGGTCAGTGAACTGCTTAAGGTTCCGGCTGACCTGAGAAAGATCGCAGAAAAAGGATTTGAAAGAGCATCATCTGAGGATACATGGGAAGAGAGAGCAAAGCTCTTTCTCTCATATCTCAAGGAGTGTCCGGTATGAATACGAAGATATTTATAATGACGCACAAAAAAATCGATCCGCCGGGGCTTTTCGGCTATGTCCCGATGCTTGTCGGAAGTGCCTTTCATGACTATGATTTTGGCTATTTAAGGGATGACACGGGAGATAACATCTCAAGGAAGAATCAAAATTATTCAGAACTCACAGGATTATACTGGCTATGGAAGAATGAGAAGGAATGCGATGCACTCGGACTCTGTCATTACAGGAGATTTTTTGCGGGGAAGAACGGTGAGATATTAAAGACGGATGAGGCTGAAAGGCTCCTTTCTCAAAGTGATCTGATAGTCCCAAGGCTTGTCAAAAGTCCTGTTTCTGTCAGAAAGCAGTATATTGAAAAGCATCACGAAGAAGATCTTTTTGCACTTGACCGGGCGTTAAAAAAAGAAAAGCCTGAATATCTGAAGGCCTATGAAGAAGTGATGGAGGGGAAGGGCATATACCCCTGCAATATGTTCATAGCAAAAAGAGATGTCTTTCTTGATTATTGCAGCTTTCTTTTTCCGGTGCTTTTTGAGGCTGAGAGGAGGCTCGACATATCCTCTTATGACGAATACGCAGCGCGTGTCTACGGCTTTTTGTCTGAAAGACTGCTTCTCGTGTTCATCAAAAAGGAAGGATTAAAGGTTCATGAGCTTTCGGAAGGAGTGAATTCAGAAAAGGCGGAGACTGTTGATCTTATAGAAAGAATGTCTGAAAGGGTGAGAGAGAATGACCTTCAGGGAGCGAAGGCACTTTCTGATGAGACAATGGAAAAGAGGCCTGACGCCTTCTTTCTTGAAGCGGATACAAAGGGGCGTCTTGCAGCACTTACAAGGGCTGTCGAGATCAGGCTGCTTGAGGAAAAATACGGTATAACTGAAAGCATATTCAATTCCGATGATCCTCAAAAGCTGATCGAAAGAGCAAAGGAGATCAAAGAACAGGTGAAGTGGGCATCAAAGGGTAAAGGGGATGTGCAAAGGCTTTCGAAAGAAGATATTTCCTTCATCGCAGTCAAAGTCTTTTTGGATATAGATCCTGATATTTCATCAGATGAGAAGCTGTCTCTTCTTGCCGCCCTTGCAGAGGATGCCGCAAAGAGGGGAGACATGCAAAGGGCTGGGCTTTTTGCAAATGCGGCAATAGCAAGCAAAACTCAAGTATAGGCAATATTGTAGAGATCGGCCTCAGTTCGAAGATATGAAAGAAATGGAGGAAGAGCCTTCATACTTATCCCTCCTTCGTTTAAGAAGCAAACAGCCATTCTCAGATCCTCTTTGTAAAGAGGATAATTGTGAGCGGCTCTGTTCTTTATAGGAGTTCTCCAGTCACTCCCCATTGTGCATGAAAGAAATTCATCACAGATATCAAAGGGAAAGGCCTTCATCGTTCCGTTTTCAAAGGGAAGGTCAGTGATAGAAGAAAGCCATTCCTTTTTCAGAACGGGGCGACTGTTCCACTGGGCGTAGGTGACGAAGCGGCAAAGCTCTGTTGACTCATCCCTTCTTGATGCAAAACGCCTTGATATCTCTTCGCATCTTTTTGAGAGCTCAAAGCGCTTTTCCATATTATCCCCGTCCATTTCTCTTGCTGTCTGAAGCTCCTTAAGTGCCATCAGGATATCAAGCCTCCATCTGTCATCCGCGCTTTTGCTTTCGGGGATATAGTCGAAGACATAGATATCAATACCGGCTCTGAAGGGGCAGAAACAGAACTTAGAAAGGATCGCTTCGTCAAAGGATATACCGGCGTGATTGTTTATGACCATCGTACCTCCGTAGAGGTGACGCTTTGACTCAAATTTATCCACTTCGTAGTTTCCCGGAAGCTCATTTCTGTTTTCAAAGAAAATATCAAAATCCTCTCTTGGCATCAGGATATCTATATCGTCATCCCAGGGAATGAAGCCTTTGTGGCGTACAGTACCAAGGAGGGTGCCGTAAGCGGCTGCCCAACGGAGTGAGTACTTTTCGCACAACTCATTAAAGTCAAGGAGGCATATGAGAGATGCTGCCCAGTAGCGCTTCATACATTCAGTTACAAGGAAGCCCTCCCGTTTCTCGGGAAGGAAAAAGTTGTCATCAAAAGTAAATCTCATAGCTTATTCAGGAAAACTCCGCCATTATTTTTTTAAAGGTTTTTTTCATCGAGTGAAGCTCCGCGGTTTTTCTTAAGCCCGACTCTGCTATTCTTTTTCTTTCGTCCTCATGTGAAAGATAATGATCGACCTTCGACACGAGGTCCTCTTCATTTTCAAACCAGACATAATCCTCACCGGCCACATATTCCCTTTCAAGGTCATTTTGATAATTCGAAAGCAGGAAGCCTCCGGATGCGAGTATATCCATGCAGCGAAGAGGGATTCCGTTTGTGATGCTGCGAAGGGAAATATTGATATTGATCTTTGACTCTCTGAATATATGGATCATATCGGTGTCGTAGCCTGCGACGCCCATTACAGAGAAGCCGGGGATCGAGGATGAGGGACTCAAGGTATAGAGCTTCAAGTCATAGCTTTTTGAAAATGCCCTGCCCAGCGCGGAAAGGTATTTTATTCTTTCGATCGATGTCAGCTTCCTCGCGAGAAAATAATTGGCATAGATATAGGGAAGGGAGGCAATGGAATCCTTGAATTCGTTTACCGGAAGGAGAGCCTGAAGGCGCTTTATCGTCCCTTCATCAAGTGCATCCTCAAGGAAGCTCATCCCGTAGACCTTTGACTGTGCATCCATGATCCCGTTGAGATATCCCTCAAGATAGGGGTCCTTTTCAAGGTTGAGCCGCTCATAGAAATTGTGCTTTTCATTGTAGAGTGCGCCTATGAAGGAGAGGTCGCTTGAGGTAAATTTTCTGTCGTGGGATCTGTCCTTGAGACGCTCAGTCTTTCTTGTATTTCCCGGGAGACAGAGATAATGCACATTTTTAAGGCCTCCCCGCCTTAGGGTGTCTGCAAGCCCCGAATCAAATACATAGACGCGGTTGGTCTCATACATAAGAGTGAATGAAAAAAGCTTCACGAAGGGGCTGTCGTAGAGGAAGGAGACATAGGGGATATTTCTTTCCTTGCAGCCGGTGGCTAAAGAAGGAAAGTAATTGTAGGAGAAAGCAAGGTCTATCCCCTTGTCATCACAGAAAAGATCAAAGGCCTTTCTGAAGCTCTCAGAGACCCGATCCTCATAGGTTTCCTCAATAAAGGGAAAGACCCTGTGCCCCAGCTCTTCCAGGGTTCCTATGGTGTCATCACGAAGGAAGCATTTCCAGTCAAGAAAGAGTATATTCATACGGAGTACGCTTTCAGAAACATCTTTGAGAGCTGCAATTCCCAGGAATAATCCTTTTTTACGCGCTCGTGTCCGGCTTCTGCGATCTCTTTTCGTTTCCTTTCATTTGAAAGATAATAAGAGATGATCTCCGGAAGCTCATCTACATTATCATACACAACTATCTCTTCTCCCGGAACGAAAAGCTCGGCGATCTCGCTCTGGTAATTTGAAATGCAAAGCCCCCCGGCTGAGAGTATATCGAATATTCGAAGAGGAAGCCCGCTCCTTATAGCCTTTGATGTGACATTGAGATTGATCTTTGATTGATTGAAGATCACGGGCATTTCCGTTAATGATTTTGCAAGGCCACGGTTTCGAAGCCCGCCGGGCATTTTTTTTGTGTCGGAGGCTGTATAGATATCAAGCCCGTTTTGTTCCGCGACGAGAGAGAAGGTATGTATGCGCTCGTTGGAAGCGATCTTGTTTGCTATATAAAGCTGAGAAAGAGTTCTTTTGTCCGTCAGAAAAGAGTCGGGAGAAGGATCGCGATAGAAGGAAGGGTGGTGAGCTTTGAAGTCCGAAACTATCCTGTCTGTGAGAAGATCTTCCACAAAATAATAACCGTAGACCCTTTCCTGCGCGGCCATCAGACCATCAAGATAACCCGCTGTCTTTTCGGGAAGGTTTTTCACTTTGTCGTAGGGACATTTCTCAGTATAAAGAGATCCCACAAAAGCAACCGGATGAGAAAAGCGCTTTTTCACAGAGGAAGGTGTATTTTGGAGCAGAGTATCAAACTTCGTTATGTCTGCACCCAGGGGCTGGTGAAAGACATGCCCCGGATTATATTGTTCAATATCCTTTTGCTGCTCTCTGTCAAAAACAAAGATGCGGTTCCATTCGTTCTTTACAGAGACGCTGTAGAGCTCCATCACCGGGCTGTCCACGGTCAGGCAGATATAGCGGATATGAAATATATTGCATACCTCTGAAAGAAAGGGGTAGAAATTGATCGAAAAGGCGCAGTCCGCAGGATGGTCCTGGAGGTAAGCGCCAACCTCGCGCACAGCGGCTGAGGGCGCATAAGATTTGTCATGGATCTCACGGGTATATTCGTCCACCGAAAAATCCATGGCTTTCATTGCTTTTATTATATCGGGCTCGGCTATGCTGCCGTAGCGGTAGAAAAAGACGTTCATAGTAAGGTATTATAATTCAAATGATAAAAAAGTGCTACGCAGTCATGCGTGACTTGTGAAGGGCGGGGCGCTTGTAAATACCTGATGTTATATTTATAATTTGTGAAATACTTTGTTTGAGATGAGGTGGATTATGAAAGACAGGAAAAAATTATATTTTGTATATAATCCGGTTGCGGGGAAAGGGAAGGTAAGGACGGCGCTCCCCGGGATCCTCTATGTTTTCGGGAAGGCGGGCTTTGATGTGACCTGTCATCCCACCTTTGGGGCAGGTGAAGCGGAGGAGCTTGCGAAGGAATATGACTGTGAGAGGTACAAATGCCTTGTCGTGGCCGGAGGCGACGGTACCTTGGATGAAGTTGTGAGAGGTCTCATGAGGTCTCATGAGGGCGTGCTTCCGACAGTCGGTTATATCCCTGTGGGGACTGCAAATGATTTTGCGGCAAGTCACGGTATTCCAAAGAATCCCATAGAGGCCGCGAAGATCATAGTTTCCGGAAAGACAGATACTTTTGATCTTGGAATGATAGGAGATTTCTGTTTTTCCTATATTGCCGCATTCGGGAACTTCATTCATCTTTCCTATGACACGCCGCAGAAGCTGAAGAATGCTTTAGGACATACTGCATATCTATTAAAGGGACTTCCGGAATTTCTTACTTTTTACAAGATGAAGCCTTATCATCTCAAGGTTACGGCGCCCGGCGGGATCTTTTACGAAGGCGATTATGCGGCCGGTATGATAGCAAATGCAAAGTCTATCGCCGGCTTCACCGGTGCTCTGTCAAGGGGCGTTGATCTTCAGGACGGGCTTTTTGAGGTAACACTTATCAAAGCCCCGAAAACAGTAGGCGATGTCGCTTATATGATAAACAGGCTCCTTGTCGGAAATTTGAATAACAGATTTTTTGATTATTTTGTAGCGTCGGAGGTTACCATAGATTCCGATTCTCCGATGGAGTATTCGATCGACGGGGAATTCGGAGGAAGATTATCCCATGTAGACAGCAGTATATTGCAAAGAAAGATGAGGCTTCGGGTTTCACGTTAAGTGAAAAAGAAGGATAATGGGATTGGCATGAAGAATTATGATGCGGTTGCTCTTGGGGAGTTGTTGATAGATTTTACATCTGATGAGCCGGGCGGCGGGGGAAAGGCGGCTTACGAAGCAAATCCCGGAGGTGCACCGTGCAATGTGCTTTCTATGCTTTCGAAACTTCACAGGAAGACTGCCTTTATCGGAAGGGTCGGAAATGATATCTTCGGGAGGCAGCTTGAGGAAGCGATTGAAATTGCGGGTATTGATCCGATCGGATTATCCTTTGATGACAGAGTAAAAACCACGCTGGCCTTTGTAAAAAAGACAAAGGACGGCGACCGGGAGTTTTCCTTTTACAGAAATCCCGGTGCGGATATGATGCTTTCAATGGAGGATGTGCCGCTTTCACTTTTGAAGGACACGAAGCTTTTTCATTTCGGGACTCTTTCAATGAGCAGCAATTGCTCAAGTGAGGCGACAGAGACAGCAGTGGCCAAAGCCCGGGAGGCAGGCGCGCTTATCAGTTTTGATCCGAATATCAGGATGAACCTTTGGGATGATACTGATATGCTTCGCTCCAAGGTAAGATTCGGACTGTCGGTATCCGATATTTTGAAGTTCTCTGATAATGAGATCCTTTGGTATACGGGAGAAGAGGATTTTGACAAGGCGATAGGGATACTGAAAAAAGAGACAGGGGCGAAGCTTGTCCTGCTGACTCTCGGGAAAGACGGAAGCCTTGCTTATTACAAGGATCTAAAGGTTTTCTCACCGGCTGTTCAATGTGACGAAGTGATAGATGCGACAGGCGCAGGTGACTGCTTTTTTGGCTGCGCCCTTGACAGAGTGCTTAAATACGGGATAGATTTTCTTAATGAGGATATTCTGTCTGAGATGCTTTCTTTTGCGAACAAGGCTGCATCCATAGTGATCAAAAGAAAGGGAGCCATGCTTTCGATGCCTGAGATGGAGCCATAAGCTTCTATTCAGGTATGAAGCCCTCAAAAATAAATATATCAAAGTGCTTTTTGTTTCTGTTCAGCTCCGCCTGACTTCTTATGGTCCAGGCGGCAGCTGTTTTTTTGAACAAGCCGTGACACAGCATCCTTGAAAGATTGTTTGAATGCATGTGGTTATATGCTATGAAATCCGGCCTGGTCAAAAAATTGAAGTTAAGGAACGAAAGCATGAAATGAAGCGGCGTGTGAAACTCTTTTTCAGGCGCCCTGAAAAATTCCTGTGATAGCTGCCCTCTGAAAACATCTTTATGATTCTTTTTGTACCACAGCAGGCCTAATGGGTTAAAGGATTCAATGCAGTAAACTCCTTTGTAGTCACAAAGAAGTTTGTCCACTGTCTCACATACAGAAATATCAAAGCCTTCTATCTTCAGCTCTATTATAAGCGGAACTTTGCCGTCTACGAGCTTCAGGAAATCCTCGAACTTCGGGATACGTTCATCAGAATCAAGTAGATGAAATTTTGAGAGTTCATCAAAGGTATAGTCGATTACCTTGCCGCAAACTTTTTCATTTCCTTCTTCATATCTTGCAACTCTCTCCAAAGAAAAATCATGGAATACGACAGGAATCCCGTCCTTAGTCAGTTGTACATCAAGTTCAATGCCATAACCTGCGTCCACAGCTTTTTTGAAAGCAGCCATAGAGTTTTCGGGAGCAATGGTCCTATTGTCATGAAGACCTCTATGCGCATAAAGGTTCTGCTTAAGGATACTTTCGGCAGAAGGTGCATTGATGAGTCTCGGGGCTATGGACAGAAGATACAGCAGCGCCACAGCAATCAGAATGATAAGAATAATGATCATCGTTTTCATTTTTCGAATTATAATGAGCCCAGGGGACGGAGTCAAGGGACCATTTTTTTGAAAAATGGTCCCTTGACTCCGTCCCCTAGGCTCATTTTTTGAATGCAAGTTAGGGGTTGCTAACTAAAAAACGAAAGACTATAATCCTGTTAGATTTATCTAACATTTTTTTTGAGGAGGAATTATGGAAGAAGAATTTTTGGAGATAAAGGATCTCAAGAAGAGCTTTGGCGACGGAGAAGCCAGACAGGATGTTCTGCGAGGAATGAATTTCACTGTAAAAAAAGGAGAATTCTGTGTTCTTCTTGGACCGTCAGGATCGGGAAAGTCAACACTGCTCAATATCATAGGAGGGATTGATACTCCCGACAGCGGCTATGTCAGTATAAACGGTGACAAGCTTGAAGAGATGAACGAGAAGGAACTGACGCTTTACCGGAGAAAGCATTTGGGGTACGTGTTTCAGATGTACAACCTGATCCCGAATCTGAATGTCAAGGAGAATATTGAGGTTGGGGCATATCTCTCTGACAGCCCGCTTGATGTGGAAGAGGTTCTTGCTACGCTTGGACTTGAGGATCACAAATACAAGTATCCGAATCAATTGTCCGGCGGACAGCAGCAGAGGGTATCGATAGGAAGAGCTGTCGTTAAGAATCCCGATATTTTGATGTGCGATGAGCCAACAGGGGCGCTTGATTACAAGACCTCAAAAGAAATACTCTCGCTCATTGAGGATTGCAACGACAAGTTTGGCAGCACAGTGATCATGGTGACCCACAATGAGGCCATCAAAAATATGGCAGATCATGTCATCAAGCTGAGAGACGGCATTGTCCGCCATAATGACAGAAATGAGAACAAGATAAAAGCAATGGAACTTGAGTGGTGAGGGGGCAGTACATATTTTATGAGGAGGGATAATGTCATGAAAAATCCTCTTATCAGGAGAATCCCAAGAGAACTGAAAACGGACTGGCACAAATATCTTGTCATAATCATCTTTATGGTGATCATGATCGGAGTCATATCCGGAATGTATGTCGGTCATGACAGCATGCTTGCCGCTATTTATTCCGGCAGGGATGAACTTAATATTGAAGACGGAAGTTTTGAGCTTGCAAAGAGAGCGTCGCAGGCGATGCTTTCCGATATAAGCTCCGGAGAAAAGGCGGATGTCAGAGCTTATTATATTGATAAAGGAAATAAGGAGGCCGACAGGAAGGTAAAAGAGGCCGTAGAAGAAGAACTTGATAAAAATGTTCGAGCAGGTATAGAAGGGGCTGTCAGAGCGCAGCTTTTTTCTTTCGGGATCACCGACGAGGCTCTGATAAAGAGCCGGATCGATGAAGCGATGAAAAACTCTTTTGAAAGTGCATTGAAAGACGCAAGGGAATCTTCCGAATTCAAGAAGGCTGCGGATGAAGCCTATGAAAAGGCTCACGAAGAGGTGTTGAAGGAGGTTGATGAAAAGTGGGATGAGGTCGCTGACAGATATGACCTTGATGATGAGATAATACCCGTCACGGTCACGGTATATGAGCACTTCTTCAGAGAGGAGAGCGAGGATAATAACGGTGACAAAGAAGAGGACGCCAAAGTAAGGATATATAAAAGCGATTCTGAAATTGACAAGGCATCCTTCAACGAGGGACGTGCTCCCGAAAAAGATAATGAGATAGCAATAGACAGAATGCATGCCGACAATGTTGGAGTATCGATCGGAGACAGCATTAATGTCGGAGGAAAAGAGTTTGAGGTTGTTGGCCTTCTTTCCTATGTCAATTATCTTACGCTTCATGAGTCCAATACCGACCTTATGTTTGATGCCTTCGGGTTTGATGTTGCAATGGTGACACCTGAAGCATTTGACAGTCTGGGAGCAAGGCTTCATTACAATTATGCATTCAAGTATGATGAGGCGCCAGAGACAAAGATAGAGAAGCAGGATCATTCCGAGTCCTTTATGAAAGCTCTTATTACCCAGAGTCTTGTTTATGATAACGAGCTCAAGGATTTTCTTCCCGAATATCTTTCCCAGGCGAGCAATTTTGCGATAACCGATATTGAAGGCGATTCAGCCGGCTCGAGCATCCTTTGCTACATCCTCATCGCTGTAATTGCATTTATTTTTGCGATAATAATCAGCAATACCATCGAAAAAGAGGCATCGGTCATCGGAACCCTTCGGGCCTCGGGTTACAGCAGGGCAGAGCTTGTCGCTCATTATATGTCAATGCCTGTCATTGTTACCCTGATAGGCGCGCTGATCGGCAATATACTTGGATATACGGCATTCAAGGATCTTGCGGTCCGGCTTTATTACAACAGCTACAGCCTGCCTGTCTGCCACGCAGTATGGAGCAATACCGCGCTCGTAAAGACAACGGTAATCCCGCTGCTTCTGATGATCCTCATAAATCTGTTTGTTATCGTAAAGAAGCTTCGGCTGAGCCCTTTGAAGTTCCTTCGCCACGACCTTGTGAAGACGAAAAGATCAAAGGCCATGAGGCTTCCGAGATGGTCATTCTTAAAGAGGTTCAGACTCCGTATCCTTTTTCAGAACATACCCAATTATGTGGTTCTCATATTCGGGGTGATATTTGTGGAGCTCATGATGTGCTTTGCTTTCGGGCTTCCGGATTCTTTGGATCATTATGCGAAAGAAGCGCCTGATATGATGTTTGCTGAGTATCAGTATGTTCTGATGGGAAGCCGCGACTCCGACAACAATCTGATAGAAACCTCAGAGCAGTCTGCCGAGCGCTTTGGGACAACAAACCTCATGTATCAAAAAAATGTGATCACTATCCGTGAAGGGATGGGGAGCGGCAAGGATGAGAGTGTGACTATCTACGGAATAAGTGAGGACAGCAAATATATCACGCTAAATAAAGAAACTAAAGAAGATTCACTTTTTGTTTCAAGCGCATTTTCAAAGAAATTCGGGATCAAGGAAGGCGATGTGATATCTCTTCATGAGGAATATGAAAACAAATCCTATGATTTTCGGGTATTGGGTGTGGTTGATTATGAAGGAGGTATAGCAGCGTTCCTGGACATAGACAGTTTCAATTCTGCCTTTGAAAAAGATGCTGATGACTTTTCGGGTTATTTCTCAAGAAACGAAATAACTGATATAGATGAGCAGTACATTGCCACAGTCATCACCTCAAAAGACATATTGAAGGTCACGAATCAGCTGATGCATTCCATGGGCGGATTTATGGAAGTCTTCAAGATCGCGCTTATAATAATGTCTGCTGCGCTTATATATCTTCTGGCAAAGATTATCATAGAGAGAAATGAGCATTCCATCTCAATGGTAAAGATACTCGGCTTTAAGAACGGGGAGATAGGATCGCTCTATATTATCCCTACTGCCATCGTGGTAGCGCTGTTTGCAGTAGTGGCCTTTGTGGTCGGGTACTTCCTGATGACAGGGATATTTCATATATTCATGCTGCAGATGAACGGATACTTTGCGTTTTATATGGAGCCGTCTTCAATGGTTCTGGCAGTCGTATACCTACTGATAGGTTATGCGTTTGTATCTCTGGTGGACTTTGTGAGGATAAAGAAGATCCCGCTGGATGTGGCACTCAAGAATGTGGAATAATGGTCCCAGGAATGGTCCCGGGGGACGGAGTCAAGGGACCATTTTACAGAGTGAAAGGAGAAAAAATGGTCCCAGGGGACGGAGTCAAGGGACCATTTTCAGAGTGAAAGGAGAAAAAATGGGGTTAAAAGATGATCTGAAAAAACAATGTCTTCTACGACTCCGCGGAAGATAGAATTGGGCCGAAGCATTACTATCGAAGAACTGTATGGTCTTTTGGATCAGCACAAGGATGAGTTTCCTGTACCGATCAAGATTTCAAGCTTCCTTGGCAAGAAGATAGTATTCAAGCGTGATAAACGGCTTGAAATTGAACTGCACGTAACTGTGAATGACAGCGTCATCACCGTAAAACCCGTTCTTGTGGAGGGAACGATCGAAACCAATGGTATCGGCGTAAGTACAGCCGCTCTCAAAAACGGCTTCGGACTCCAGACGGGCGTTGGCAGGGATGATTACGTGTATGATGTGGTTGATAAGATCACGAGGATCGTGAACGGGTGAGAAAAGAATAGATGCGGTTGTATACGGGAATAGCGTATCAGCCGCATCTTTTTTGTAAAACTATTTGGCTTGAAAGAAAATAATGATATACTTTGAATGAAAAATTTTTCAATCAATGCAGATTGAGTTTTGCTTATTTGTTTTTTGTTCTAATGGAGGCTACAAACGCATGAAGATGTTTTATGGGACAAGCGTTGCCGGAAATGTGGCGGAAGCGGCAAAAGGACTGTCGAATCCGAAGCTGATCATCATGACTTCCCCGGCGGATCAATTTGAAAAAAATGTAAAGGATCTGGAAAACAATTACAAGGGCATTCCCAGTATCGCTTGTATAGCAATGGGGTATGGCAACAGAGTGGCAGAAAAGGGAGTCACTGTCACTGCATTTACCGAGGGAGTGACAGCAGTAGCGGGTGTGCTTGAGGGAGTTTCCACGGCTCCGGCCAGACATATCGCTCGAATGCAGGATGATCTGACCAAAGTAAAACCCGGAAACAATAATACGGCGATCATAGATTTTTGCGCCGGAAATGACGCAGCGGTTTTGAGCACAGTAACTCCATTGATCAAAAAACATCATCTTCAGCTCATGGGCGCTACAGGCGATGCGGGAAGGGTAGCCTGCAACGGTCAGGTGTACGAGGATGCCATGGTGTATGCGCTTATCAAAAATGAAACTGGAAAGGTAAAGACCTATAAAGAAAATATCTATACACCCCGTGAGGGCGTGCGTCTTCTGGCGTCAAAGACGGACAAAAAGAAATATTACATCGGCGAACTCAATGGACGCAGTGCAAAAGCTGTTTATATGGATCTGACCGGTTGTAGCGAAAAGGGAATCGAGAATCAGACCCACACCAATCCTCTTGGGAAAATGGTTGGTGATGATATCTGTATAGTTTCCATCAAAGGTGTTGAGGGGAGCGGTATTACCTGTTATCGACAGGTCAATGATTCAGATATTCTGACACTTCTGGAGATGAATGATCCTATGGAGGTCGCTCAAAGGACGGTAAATTCCATAAAAAGCGATTTTACGCATGTGTCAGGGATTTATTCTGTCAATTGCGTGTTCAGATATCTGCTTCTTCAGCAGAGAAACGAATTAAACGGGTATCTTGACAAGATCGCATCTCTTGGAACATCCTGCGGTCTGGTGGGCTACGGAGAACATATTAACGGTCAGTTTGTAAACCAGACCATGACCTGTGTGGTATTTGAATAAGGGGGACATCATGTTTGGAAGAAAGAAAAATAAAGTTCTTGAGCAGACACCCGCGGAGACGATCGCTGTAAAGAAAGGGATTTCCGCTACAGATCAAAAGAAGGCTTTAAATTATATTGCAGACGCTATTGAAGATTTTCAAAAGGATCTGGTTGAAAATGAGGTGGATTCTCTTACGGAGTTAAATGAGATATCCCATACATTTTCTGAAGTGATGAAGGGAAACGAAGAACTAAAGACCGAGATTTATAGTATTAATGATGTTTTCAACGAAGTCAACGAATCCACATTAAAATTTGATGAGGTAAGAAAAGAGATAGAACAGAGCGTGAGGACTGCGCAGGGTAAGGTCGGCGAATTAAAGGACAGCTCCAATGAGGTTCGCAGCACCTTTAATGAGATGGAAACGGGCTTTGAAAAATTCAAAGGCTCCGTGAATGAGATCGCCGGCTATATGCAGCAGATCGTGGGGATCGCCTCTCAAACAAACCTTTTGGCCTTAAACGCCTCCATTGAAGCGGCGAGAGCCGGTGAAGCCGGCAAGGGTTTTGCAGTAGTTGCAGAGGAAGTCAGGAAGCTGGCCGATGAGATAAAAGTCCTGATCGAGCAGGTAAATTCATCCATCAGTAATGTGGGCGAGGAAAGTGACAAATTGACCTCCAGCATGCATGACTCCGTTGAAAGCCTTGACAAGAGCCTGGAAAATGTAGATGCAACCTATGCCACTTTTGATGAGATCATAGAAAGTGCATCCAAAACGGGTGCGGTACAAAAGGAGATACATGAAGCTGCAGACAGGGCAGGAGCCCAGATCAAGGTGATCGAGAACCGCTTTGATTCAATTAATAATGATTGCGACAGAATGCGACAGCAGCTGGGGAAGGTGAATGACCTGGGAACCACAAAGAGCGGGATTTTTGAGAATATTGACAATCTTGTCACACAGATACCGCATATTTCATAAAAGAAGTATGACGTGAGGATTTCTGTAAGTCAGAGCGGGAGGGAGACCTCCCGCTCTTTTACTGAAGAAATGCTCCAAGAAATGGTTTCAGAAATTGTCCTAGGGCATTTTGGTCCCCGGGGACGGAGTCGTGGGACCATTTCCTCACTGGGCAAGTGCCTCCTGCATATTCCTAAGAACTCCTGTTTTTTTCAGGCTTGTCAAAAGTACGCCTGCTATAATGGCTCCCGCAGCAGTTGAGATGAAAAACGGAATGATGTAGGCATAAAATGCAAGCCCTGCCGCATCCTTTCCCATAAACAAGATGGCTACAGGATAAGCGCAAAGTCCACCAAGTACTGCAGTTCCGAATACTTCACCCAAAAGTGTCAAAATAAGGTTTCCTGTCTTTTTGTACAAAAGACCGCAAAGCAAGGCTCCTATCATACTTCCCGGAAAAGCCAGAAGGCTCCCGAGACCGATAAGATTGCGGATCAGCGAGGCCAGAAAAGCTGAGGCTATCCCATAGTAGGGTCCAAGAAGTACTGCGCTGACAATGTTTACAATGTGCTGAACAGGTGAGCATTTGCTTCCGAAAACCGGAAATGACAGAAGGCTTCCGACTACAGCTAATGCGGTGAGAAGGCCTGCTATTGCAAGCTTCTTTGTGTTCATCTTTTTCATTTTTTCTCCTTTGGTGATAGGTTGCGAAAAAAAGAGAATACCCCGACCGGTATCCTCCGTTAAACAAGAACATGTATTCCTACGGCGGCATTATCCGCATCAGGTCAAAGGGTCGAAGTTTGATGACTTCCTCTCAGCCTGCAAATACAAGCTCCCCGTACTCTTTATTTACTTTCGGGAAATCATTATAGCCAATTATTTTTGCTTGTCAACAGATGTAAATGGTCCCAGGGGACGGAGTCAGGGGACCATTTTTTCTTGAAATGAACCTTCGACTCTACGACGGCACTAGACTCGCTGTCGCTCGCCAAGTGCCCCTGTACCGATTTCTCTAAGCTCGTCCCTACGCTAAGAGAAA
>CACYBK010000007.1 GCA_902772635.1 uncultured Lachnospiraceae bacterium
GACCACGGCATCTATCCGATGGTTACATCATCCTCAACACTGGCGGCTTACGGCGCTGTAGGAGCGGGCATTCCGCCTTATGAGATCAAAGAGATAATAGCCGTTACGAAGGCTTATTCATCCGCCGTCGGTGCAGGTGATTTCGTAAGCGAGATCCTTGATGAAGCTGCTGCTGATGAGCTTCGAAAGAGAGGCGGAGACGGAGGCGAATACGGTGCGACTACCGGACGCCCGAGACGCATGGGATGGTATGACTGCGTCGCTTCAAGATACGGCTGCCGCCTTCAAGGGGCTACCGAGGTGGTACTCACAGTTCTTGATGTGCTTGGTTATCTTGACGAGATCCCCGTATGTACGGCTTATGAGATCGACGGGAAAGAGACTGTAAACTTCCCTGTTACGCCTCTCCTTCACAGGGCAAAGCCCGTATACGAGGTTCTTCCAGGCTGGAAATGCGATATACGCGGGATAAAGAGTTTTGACGAACTTCCCGAAAACTGCAGGAACTATATCAATTTCATCGAAGAGCATATCGGCTTCCCGATAAAGATGGTTTCAAACGGCCCCGGCAGAGAGGATATTATCGTAAGGAAATAAAATGAATCCTACCTGTGACAAGATACTTTCAGAAGTAAAAAAAGCGGTTTCTGGGAAGGATGATGTCCTCTTTCTCTGTCTTTCGGCCATCCTTTCAAATGGCCACATCCTGATAGAGGATATACCCGGAGTCGGAAAGACTACTATAGCGCTTGCCTTTTCAAAGGCAATGTCTCTTGACTACGGAAGGGTGCAGTTCAATCCGGACGTGCTTCCCTCCGATATCACAGGATTCTCTGTTTACAAAAAGGACTCAGGCACCTTTGAATTCACCAAAGGTGCTGTTTTTGCAAACCTTTTCCTCGCTGACGAGCTGAACCGGGCTACATCACGTACCCAGGCAGCTTTGCTTGAAGCCATGGAGGAAGGACAGGTGACGGTGGACGGGATCACCCATCCATTGCCTTCTCCTTTCATTGTCATTGCTACACAGAATCCGACAGGAGCTGCCGGAACACAATTTCTTCCGGACTCCGAGGTTGACAGATTTTCGATGCGGCTTACCATAGGCTATCCCTCCCTTGAGGCGGAGAGAGAGCTTCTTAAGAGAAGACAGGGGGCTAATCCGCTTGATGACGTAAAGCCTGTTGTATCAAGAGATACGATCCTTCTGATGCAAAATGCAGTTTCAAATGTCTTTGTTCATCCGGATATCTCAAATTATATAATCTCGCTCATTCGAGCCACCCGGGAGAATGAAAACGTTCAACGTGGAGCATCGCCCCGTGCGACACTCTCGCTTACCTCACTTTCAAAGGCTGTTGCATTTCTTTACGGCAGGGATTTTGTTGCTCCGTCAGATGTCAGAAAGGTTCTCATCCCCGCGGTCGCTCACAGGATCCTTCCGGAACATGCCGAGGATCGGATAAAGGCAGCCAGAAAGGTGATCGAGAGCGTATTTGAGAGAGTTCAATCTCCCAAGGTCTGATGCTCTATGTTTTTTAAAAGAGTCGCATATATCTTTATAGTCATTCTGATGCTCGTTTTGTTTCTTGAGTATCCGGGCTGGCTTTCTCTTTTTCTTCTCATCATTACCATAGCGCTTCCATTCATAAGCCTTCTTTCATGTCTCCTGATCAAAAAACGGATAGACGTGAGTTTTTCCTTTAAGTCATTTATCTACCCCAAAGACAGGGAGGAAATAAGCATTCTTGTACGGTCAAGTGATGAGCTTTCATCTCTTTTTTTCGCTACGCTTTATGTGGTGGATATGTCATCGGGTGAAACTGTCGAAAAAAGCATAAAAAACGGCCAGGATAGTTTTTTATATATTCCGAAGCACTGCGGAGCCTATGGTGTAATACTCTCAAAGCCCGGTGTTTTGGATCCGCTTTCTCTATTCCGTTTGCCGGTGAAAGCTCCCGAGGCCGAATTTTTTTTCGCTTTCCCCAGAAAAAAGAAGATCGAAAAGCCCATGGATTTTTCAGAGATATTGAATTCATCCTATGTGAAGAAGCCCGGAGGCGGGGCTGCAAGCGCCTATGAGATAAAAAATTACAAGCCGGGCGATCCTGTAACTGACATACACTGGAAGCTTTCCGCGAAATCAAAGGATGGCTCCCTTCTCGTAAAAGAAGCTCAGGAGAGGGCATTAAAGGAGATCGTGATCACCTTTGATATCGATGAGGACAGGGAAAAGAGGGATCTTATGTTTTCACACCTTCTTTGGCTGCTTGACGATCTCAAGGAGAAGGGGCTTGCCGCTACCTGTATCTATTATTCTGATAATGAAAAGAATGAAATGCATATTGAAACAGATGAAGACATAAGGGAGCTTTTCTGTCTTATCCTTCGCCTGCCATTTGAAGAAAACACTTCCTCATTGAAAAATGCGGATTTTTCGGGAAGGGGGTGGCATTATCATGTCTCTTGATGATAATAAAGGAGCCGTCCGTCTGTTCAACTTTCTTCGAGCATTTTTGTTTACGCTGTTTTTGACACTCGGGGTTACATTTTCGTATCTTAAGAGCTTTCTTCCCGATATCAGACCTTTGACGATCATTCCTGCTGCCATCATCTCTGCGGTGATTTTTTCGTTCCTTTTTCTGCTGAAAAAGAAAAATCCGATCTTCTGGTTTTCTCTTGCAGCGCTCGTTCTTTTTGTGCTCATCAAGCACAAGGATCTTCTTGAGAGCGCCGGCAGCACCTTTCTGCCTCTATATGCTTCCTATGTGGGAGACCCCTCTCTCATACAGAATTATTCCTTTTCGGTTTCACCGGATCTCTTTATTATCTTTTTTGTGATCTTTTTTTCACTGATCACGGCGGCGGTGATATTATTCGCTCTCCCTTCAATCTTTTCGTTGATGTTTTCGATCGCGGTGCTTGCGGTTTCGATATGCTTTTCACCTGAGTTCATCGACCCGTTTTCCTTCATGCTGATGATAATGATGTCCGCAGTCCTATTGATAGAAAGAAGGGGACTCATCCATGTAGGGTATGGAGCACCAAGACCTGCCATAATTTCCGCTTTGATATTTTTGGTATTGTCTTTGATCCTGAATGCAGTGATCAAGCCGGTGACATATGTACAGAATGAGAATGTGAAGAAGGCCCGCCTTTCTCTTGAGGACTTTATCCTCGACCACACCGGCTTCTATGTTGATGTAAATACCGGAAATCTCATGTTCGGTGATGATTCCTCAAACATCTACGCCTGGGTAGGTGATGAAAGATATTCTGATGTCTCAGGAGGCGCACTCCTTCGGAACAACAGCTTTGTTATGAAGATGGAACCGCCGGAAAGCTATCCTGCCTATATAAAGATAAATGAATATACCGACTATGACGGCAGGGGCTGGGCAAAAGCCCCTGATACAGAGGACAGTATAAGCTATGACAGATTGATAAGTGTTTCTGATACAACAATGGATGCACTTTCAGACATATCAAACGCTATTGACGTAAGGATAAGAGAGAGAGTTCAAAGGAGACTTGAAGATGCTCTTTCAGCTGGTACATACAGCTATCCAAGAGCCGGTGCCCCCGGTGAAAGAGTTGATATTGAAAGGCTGACAGCTTTTTTGAACTCCAATGAGATCAACTCGAGTGAGATCGTCGCAGACACCGTAAAGGAATATGTATCAAAGGCCGCAATATATGATAAAGGGATTGAAAAGCCGCCGGTAGATTCTGATATAGCCGACTATTTCCTCAATGTATCAAAGAGGGGCTATTGCATACATTTTGCAACTGCAGCGACTCTTCTTCTTCGGATGCAGGGACTTCCCGCCCGCTTTGTAACGGGATATATGGTCACTGAACGTGAGGCAGGAGCTGACGGAAAGATAGAGATCAGGGGCGATGATGGGCATGCGTGGTGTGAATATTATGATTTTGATTCTGATCTATGGCGGAGACTTGATGCGACGCCTGCTGATCTATCCCGATCTTCTTCCACAGCAAGTGCTCAAAGCCCCGGACAATACGAAGATATAAATCCCTCGGGTGAGGTGGATGACTCCGACATGGATGATACTGATGATGAGGAAGAGGATGATGAAGATGATGAAGAAACATCATCTGATGAAAGTGAAGGCAAGGAGCCGGTATCAAACGGACAGGCTGAATACAATCAAAGGATGGCGGAAAGAGGAAGGATAACCTGGACAGTTATCATCGCCCTTGCTATAGCCATTGCGGTTTTTCTTGTTTCTGTATTTCTCGGGATCAGGATATACAGGGGGAATCTTAAGAGCGGAAGTGCAAAGAAGAGGATCTTAAAGTATTACAGGGCAATAAAGCACCGGAGAAAATTCAGGGTGATAAAGACGAAGATCCCGGATGAGGTTCTGGATACGGTAATGAAGGCACGATTCTCAGAGCACGAGATGACAATTTCGGAATTAAAGATAGTAAAAGATTACTATGATTCCTTGCTTTCTGCCTCCGGCTGAACCTTTGTCATTGCCTTTTTTTCGATATCAATGTCAGGGGCATTTGTGGAATTTCTGTCATAGCCCTCTTCAACGCTGTGGTTCCTAAGGGATGCGGTGAGGACATCCTCTTTTCCGCCACGAAGGAAGATCGAGAGAACATAGAGAATGATCGGGATGATAATAGTAAGCGCTATTGAGACCGCGAGTATCTTCATTGTCGCCGGGTTGTCCATGATCGCCGCAATGACTGTGAATACATACATTCCGACGAGAACGATTATACCGATGAGAGCGACGACTCTTCTTACTTTTTCTTTCATTTTGTAAAATCCTTTGCTTTTTGTCTTTCTATATGCTAATATGCAAAACCGCATTAGCCATTATGACTGAAGAATCTTCATGTGTCAAAGAAAATAGAAGAGTGAGGTATGATATGTCATTACTTTCCGAATGGACAGAGAAGGCCTATAACGAGAATGCGACAAAGGAGGAGCTGAATGCCCTCTGGAACGGCGAATACTTCCCGAAGGAAAAGGAGATATACTCGCAGATACTGAAAAAACCCGACGAGGTTGTAAAGGGAACTGTGAAGGAGCTTGCAGAAAAGTTTGATACATCAATATTTTTGATGACGGGCTTTCTTGACGGTATAAACGAGAGTCTCAAGGAAAAAAATCCGATAGAGACCATGGATGAAAATACTGAGGTTGCCCTTTGTTTCGATACCAAAAAGCTTTACAAGAACATGGTAAAGGCGGGAGCAGAGTGGCTCTATACCCTTCCGGAATGGGACTCGATATTTGACGAGGATACCAGGAAGGAGCTTTATCTTGAGGAGAAGAAGTCTCACACCTTAAGGAGAGAGGGAAAGAAGATAGGCAGAAACGATCCCTGCCCCTGCGGCTCCGGAAAAAAATACAAGAACTGCTGCATGAAAAAAGATCAGGAGGCAGAGAGACAGGCTATTGCGGCACTGAATGATTAATGGTTTTTAATACAAAGACGAGATATCATCAAAGAAGCCGGGATATGAAATATTGACGCAGTCCCTGTCGTCAAGGATGTTCATTTCATCAAGAGGAAGTGTAGCTATATGAAAGGCCATCGCGATGCGGTGGTCTTTTTTTGTACTGATACGGGCGCTATGGAGAGGTGTGCCGCCGTTTATCACCATGCCGTCAGAGGTCTCAATTACATCACATCCCATAGCCCTTAAGTTTTCAGAGATCGAAACTATACGGTCTGATTCCTTGACACGAAGCTCTGCGGCATCCTTTATCACGGTCTGCCCTTTTGCATATGAAGCCATGACTGCTATCACCGGAAGTTCGTCAATGAGAGTAGGGATGATATCGCCGGAAATAGTTGTTCCGTGAAGAGAAGATGACTTTATCAGAAGGTCAGCCGTTTTTTCTCCCGAGAGCAGCCTTTCGTTTTCAATGGAAAGTGAAGCCCCCATATCGGAAAGGACCGTAAGGATACCGGCTCTTGTGGGATTGATATTCACATTTTTGATGAGGATCTCACTGTTCTTTGTGATCGCGCCTGCGACAAGGAAGAAGGCGGCAGAAGAGATGTCACCGGGAACTTCTATATCCTTCGCATATAGTTCCTTTCCCGGAGTGACAGTCACAGTATTTTTGTCTGAAACTATATCAGCACCAAAGGCTAAGAGCATGAGTTCGGTATGATCTCTGGATTTTACGGGTTCAGTGATGACAGTTTTTCCTTTTGCATAGAGAGAAGCCATAATGATAGAGGATTTCACCTGTGCTGAGGAAACGGGAGAACTGTAGCTGATCCCTTGAAGGTGAGATGGACTTATGACAAGAGGGGCACAGCCATTATCAAAAAGCGACATTATATTCGCGCCCATCAGGGAGAGAGGCTCGATGATCCTCTTCATCGGGCGCTTTCTGATCGAAGAGTCGCCGTCAACGGTTGATCCAAAGGGCTGGGCTGAAAGAAGTCCTGATATTATCCTTGTCGTGGTTCCGCTGTTTCCTGTATAAAGGGTTTCCGTTGGTGCCTTAAGTGAAAACAGACCGTTTCCCTTTATTGAAACCGTATGTGGGTCGTCTTTTGAACAGGCTATAGAAACACCGAGCTTCCTCATACAGTCTATCGTCGAAAGGCAGTCTGCTCCGTTCAAAAAACCCTTTATCGTGGTAGTTCCTTTCGCAAGAGAGCCTATCATCACGGCACGGTGTGATATCGACTTGTCGCCGGGAACCTTTATCTCACCATTCAAAGAATGCATATTCTTCACTTTCTCCTGTAGATAGTGCAGCCTTTTTGTTCGAGGAGTTCTACAGAAAATTCCATAGAAGGCGCGTCATAGGTCTCTATCCGAAGAACGCCCTGTTCATATTCCCTGTTATGAACAATGCCGATGTTTTTGATGCTTATATTATGCGCGGAAAGGATAAGGGCAATGGTTGCAAGAGCACCGGGTTCATCCGCTATATCAACATAGAATTCAAAGCACTCGGATAAAGCGCCCTTTTTCTTTATCTGCATTGAATCCCGAAAATCACGGCTGCTTTCGTACATGTCATGAAGGGCTTTCCCATCGTTTTCAAGGAGAGCTTTTTTGTATTCGCCGGCCTCTGCCAAAAATGCGTCAAGAAGCGAAAGTACCGCATCCCTGTTCTCAAGAAAGATAGTCTTCCAGAGATTTGGATCAGAAGAAGCGATCCGGGTAATATCGCGAAAGCCACCGGCAGCGATCTGCTTCATATGTTCATCGGGATCATCATTATTCATAAGGAGCCTGACCAGTGATGAGGCTATGATGTGCGGAACATGTGATACTGCGGCAACCGAGCGGTCGTGATTTTTTGTATCCATCACGATCGTATTTGCGCCAAGGCTTTCTATGAAAGAAGAAAACCGAAAGAGGAGGTTCTCGTCAGAGCGTGAAGACTTCGTAAGAACATAATAGGCGTTTTCAAGGAGGATAGGGTCTGAATTTGAGTAGCCGCCCTTTTCCTTTCCTGTCATGGGATGCCCGCCTATAAATGAGCAGGAGAGACCTGATCCCTCAAAAGCGCGGGTGATCGGGGTCTTTACGGAGCCCACATCGGTGAGAAGACAGCCCTCTTTCAAAACGGGAGAAAGCTTCTTCATGTATTCCTGATTCACATCCACCGGGGCGCAGAGGAATAAAAGATCGCAGGAAGCAAACTCACTTAAGGGAAGGAGTGCGCTATTTTCGATGATACCGTCGGAAAAAGCGGCAGAGACCGTGCGCTCAGACGAAGCATTTGCGATAAGCGCAATATCGGGATGATATTTTTTGATCGCCTTTGCTATGGAGCCTCCGATCAGTCCAAGACCGAGGAAGCCTGCTTTTTTGAATGTATTATTTTCCATAAAAGGAAGTATAACTGTTTCTTGATGTAAAACTCAAAGCCTATATCATATTTGTCATTTTTTACAACAATTGATTGTTTTCGGGGAGCATATTTAGTAAACTGTTACTGTTGTCTGAAATGGCAGCTGAAACAAAAGGCAAGAAAAGGGGGTTAGATCACATATGAAAGTTTACACAACAGACAAGATCAGGAACGTTGCTCTGCTTGGTCATTCAGGCTCGGGGAAGACTTCGCTCGCCGAGTCCATGGCTTTCCTTGCGGGAATTACAAAAAGAGTCGGAACAGTCGATGCCGGAAATACCATAAGCGACTACGACAAGCAGGAGATCAAGAGAAAGATCTCGATACAGACCTCCGTGATCCCCATTCCCTGGGAGGATTCAAAGATCAATGTCCTCGATACTCCGGGGTCACTCGATTTCCTCGGTGAGGTTAATGAAGCCATGACGGCTGCTGATTCAGCCATCATTGTAGTTTCCGGAAAGAATGGCGTTGAATCCGGTACGAAGAGGGCATGGGAGCTTTGTGAAAAATATAATATGCCCCGTATGTTCTTTGTTACTGATATGGATATAGATGATGCTTCCTACAGGCAGGTCGTTGAGGATCTTCGCACGCTTTACGGAAAAAAGATCGCGCCCTTCCACCTTCCCGTCAGGGAGAACGGTGAATTCACCGGCTATGTGAATGTGATCCAGAAGCAGGGCAAGAAGTGGACCAAAGACGGAAAGGTAGAGCATGCTGAGGTTCCGGACTACAGCAAGGAATACCTCGATACATACAGAGAGGATCTCATGGAGGCCGTCGCCGAGACCTCAGAAGAGTTCATGGACCGCTATTTCAACGGTGAGGAATTCTCCGAGGATGAGATCAGACAGGCTCTTCGTAAGAGCGTTAATACCGGAGACATCGTTCCCGTGATGATGGGTTCAAACACTTTAAACCGCGGCCAGTTCACCATGATGGTCGATATAGTGAAGTATATGCCGTCTCCCGAGCAGAGGGAATGCGCCGGCATCAATGCTGATTCAAATGACGTCTTCAATGCAAATTACGATTTCTCACTTCCGAAGTCGGCTTATGTCTGGAAGACCATGGTCGATCCCTTCGTGGGGACTTATTCATTTATCAAAGTAAATTCCGGTGTTCTGAAGACTGATGACCTTATGTGGAATCAGAAGGCTGAGTCAGAGGAAAAGATCGGAAAGCTCTACACACTTACCGGTTCAAAGGCAGAGGAGGTATCAGAACTTCACGCCGGCGATATCGGAGCCCTTTCAAAGCTTTCAAAGACGAGGACCACCGACACTCTTTCCACAAAGGCAAAGCCTGTGATCTTTGTAAAGAGCGGTCTTCCCGTACCTTATACCTGCATGAGATATATCGTAAAGAAGAAGGGGGAGGAAGACAAAGCTGCCCAGGCACTTTCGAAGATAGGACAGGAGTATCTGACCATCAAGACCGAGGTCGATGCCGCAAACCATCAGCTCCTTATCTACGGGCTTTCAGAGCAGCAGCTTGATATCATAAGGGATATACTGAAGGAAGACTACAAGGTGGAGATCGATCTTGAGAAGCCTCTCGTAGCCTTCAAGGAGACGATACTCGGAAAGGCCGATATCGACAACAAGTACAAGAAGCAGACCGGCGGCCACGGTCAGTACGGTCATGTAAAGATGACATTTGAGCCTTCAGGAGACCTTGAATCCGCCTATGTCTTCACGGAATCCGTGGTCGGCGGAAACGTTCCGAAGAATTATTTCCCTGCAGTTGAGAAGGGAATCCAGGAGGGCGTTAAGGCAGGCCCTCTTGCGGGTTATCCCGTTGTCGGGATCAAGGCAAACCTCTATGACGGCTCCTATCATCCTGTCGATTCCTCGGAAATGGCTTTCAAGACCGCGTCAAATGTGGCACTGAAGAAAGGCATTATGGCAGCAAAGCCCATATTGCTTGAACCGATCGAATCACTATCTGTCGTATGTCCCGATGAATACACCGGAGACGTGATGGGCGATCTCAACAAGCGCCGTGCGAGAGTTCTTGGAATGGATGCAGGAGAGGGCGGAAAGACGACAGTCCGTGCCGAGATACCTTCCTCTGAGCTCTTCGGCTACGGCAAGGACCTTCGCTCCATAACCGGCGGTACCGGAGATTTCTCCTATGAATTCCTCCGTTATCAGCAGGCACC
>CACYBK010000008.1 GCA_902772635.1 uncultured Lachnospiraceae bacterium
AAGGACTACATCGAAAGCCCCAAATCATCGGGCTATAGGAGCTTTCACATGATCGTATCCGTGCCGGTCTTCCTTTCCGACAAGGTTGTGGATACAAAGGTAGAGGTTCAGATAAGGACCATCGCCATGGACTTCTGGGCTTCACTTGAACACAAGATCCAGTACAAATTCAACGGGCGCGTCCCCGACCACATCCGTGTCGACCTCTGGGAGTGCAGCGATATCGTGAACATGCTCGACAACAAGATGCTCTCCTTGAACGAGGCCGTAAACCGCGCCCAGGCAGAAGACAGCGATGAAGATGGCGGGAATGAGGATTACAAAGAGGACAATGACATCCGCGAGCGCCAGGAGCGAATCAGATTGAAGGCCGAGCTAAAGAGCAAGAGTCAGGAGGCAGAAAAGGCCGGCTCCGGCGAGGACGGCGCCAAAACCGCATAATACCGCGGGGACGGTTCTTTTGGCGCATTTTGGTTCCGTAGCATTTTAATCCCTCTCTTTGCTCAAGTTGTTAGTGCCTGTGATTTATGGTAGGACACTCCATAGATCACAGGTTTTTGTGTGTTTCGAACATTTTGGTCCCAGGACATTTTGGTCCCAGGGGACGGAGTCGAGGGACAAAGGAGACAGGGGACGGTTCTCTGTCTCCTTCCCCCTGTCTCCTTTGACACGTATTGTTACAAAACCGGCTTATTCCGGCTTATGCTTTTCAAAGAAATCTACAGCTTTTTTCTTCATATCCGCATCGACCTGTTTTACGAACTCGTTTATCGCCTCTTTTACGACCTTTGCGTCTGCTTCGGGAAGGTTGTATTTCGTGAGGTGCTCATCCGACAACGCCTTTTTGTGCTTAGCCTTCCATGAAAAACGGCTTATCTATATACCGAAATGATAGACTAATAAGATAATCAAAGCAATGGGGACTGTGATACAATGAGTGAGTCGCAGGGACGGCTCTTTTGACTCATTTTATACCAGCGGTACAATGACAAGTGACCGTCTTATAATTAGAATGGTAAAGATATCTTTCTTTGTTGAATAGTAAAGAAGGGGCGTGTTGTTTATGAAGAGATCTTACCCGGCAGTAGATATGGTGAAAACCGGACAGAATATTAAGAGGATCATGAAGACCAAAGGGCTTACGGTAAAGGATATCCAGGCGTTTCTGGAGCTTGGTACGCCACAGGGGATTTATCACTGGTTTGATGGGAGTAGCATGCCGACGCTTGATAACCTCTATGCGCTGAGTGAGCTCTTCCAGCTGCCGGTGGATGCTCTTTTAATTGGAAACAGGAAATATGTTTGCGCGATGTATTGGGATCCGATGTATCGGAGGCTGTATGCATATTATGAGGAGCTGTTGACGATTGTGGCGTAACGGGCGTTTTGTTGGGAGGTGAAGCAGATGCAATACTATATTGCGGATCTTCATTTTTGCCATAGCAATTTGAATCAACATATGGATAAGCGTGGTTTTAAAAGCGGCGAGGCTATGGATGAGTACATGATCAAGCAGTGGAATTCCAGAGTTCGTCCTTGTGATGAAGTAGTGATCCTTGGGGATTTTTGTCTGTCAAGAGATATGGCAGAGATTAATAATCTGCTTGGGAGGCTTATGGGAAAGAAATTTCTTATCATAGGCAACCATGACAGATATCTGGAGAATAGGGAGTTTGATCGCAGTGCCTTTAAATGGATCGAGTACTACAAGGAATTGAACGATAATAAGCGAAAGGTTATTCTTTCACATTATCCGATCATGTGTTACAACGGTCAGTATCGAAGGGACGGAGATGGTGAGCCTAAGGTATATATGCTTTATGGGCATGTTCATAATACTTTTGACGAGTACCTTGTAAACGAGCATATGAAGCGGCTTGGACAATACAAGAGATTGGTGAGGGGATCCTCTGAAATGGTAGAGATTCCGTGCCGGATGATAAATTGTTTCTGTATGTTTTCGGATTATGTTCCGCTGACATTGGATGAATGGATCCAGCTGGACAAAAATCGCAGGGTGAAGATTTCCATTTCTGATTATGATGCTTCTGAAGTGATGGAAGAATAGATAATGGCTGTTTACCAACAAAGAGTTGATATTTATAAATCGCCCATGCGTTCCTAACCGCGAGGGTCCTTTAATGGCACCAGCCTGATGCCTCTACCTGATGTGACTCAGGCTGCTTTTATTTTTTTAACAGGCTCCGCATTCTTTATCTTAAGATCCTTGATCCCGCCTGCCTTCAGGATCTGATATGCCGCGTTCACATCAGCGTTGATGCATACCCCGGCATTGCTGCAAAACAGCCCCCTGTGGATACGTCTCGACTTGTTGTAAAAATTCGCCTTTGGCATTTCTCCATCCAGATAGCTTGTCCCGCTCGTATACGCTTCTTCAACGACAC
>CACYBK010000009.1 GCA_902772635.1 uncultured Lachnospiraceae bacterium
AAGTACCTTTCCGAGGGCTTTTCCGACTATATCTCAAAGCCTGTGGATCCGGCAGTACTTGAAGAAAAACTGCTTTTTTCGATAAGCGGCAACAAAAAAAATATCGATACAAGACAGAGCACCGAAAGGAAAGAGACCCCGCCTTTTGAAGATATCGGCGACAACGCCCTTATCGATCACGACGAGGCCCTTCGCTATGCGGGCGGAGATGAAGATGTTTTGAAAAAGATATTATCATCATTCGTGCTTCAGAACAGGGAGTACGAAAGGAAACTGCCGGGGCTTCTCAAAGAGCGGAGGATAAAGGATATCGAGGTCATATCCCATACCATCAAAAGCGGCGCAAGGACGATAGGGGCGAAGAACCTTTCAGAGGAGGCGGCGCAGATAGAAGCACTCGCAAAGGAAGAGAATACAGAAGCGCTTAAAGGCAGATTTGAAGGGTTTTTGAATGACCTTTCAAAAGTCCTTCAAAGCATAGAAATAATATGACAACGCAGGAAGTGTTGTGTTATCATTTAACGGATTGTATGTAGTTATTGTCAGGTCTTTGAAAGGAGATTTCCTATGGGTGCAAGAGAACAGTATGAATTCTGGCTTTCAGATCCTTATTTTGATGAGGAGACGAAGGAGGAACTGAAGGGCATTGCCGGGGATGAGGCCGAGATCAACGACAGGTTCTACAGGAGCCTTGAATTCGGCACGGCCGGCCTTCGCGGAGTGATCGGAGCGGGCACGAACCGCATGAACAAATACACTGTCCGCCAGGCTACACAGGGACTTGCGAATTATATCATCGAGATGAAGGGGCAGGACAAGGGTGTCGCCATAGCCTTTGACTCGAGGAACTTCTCTCCGGAATTTGCGACGGAGGCTGCACTTGTATTGAACGCGAACGGGATCAAGACCTATCGCTTTGAGTCTCTTCGCCCCACGCCCGAATTGTCCTTTGCCGTGAGATATTTCGGCTGCATCGCCGGAATCAATGTCACGGCCTCCCACAATCCCAAGGAATACAACGGCTACAAGGTCTACTGGGAGGACGGCGCGCAGATCACACCTCCCCATGACAAAGGGATAATGGCTGCCGTAGAGAAGGTCACTTCGTTTTCCGACGTGAAGACCATGTCAAAGGAGGACGCGAAGAAGGCGGGGCTCTACATTACCGTCGGAGAAAAGGTGGATGACGCCTATATGGCGGAGCTGAAGAAGCAGCAGATCCATCCCGAGGTCGTCCGTGAGATGGCGGACAAGCTGAAGATCGTATATACACCCTTCAACGGCGCGGGAAATCTTTCCGTACGCCGCATCTTGAAGGAGATCGGCTTCAACAATGTTTATGTGGTGAAGGAGCAGGAGGCTGCAGACGGGAATTTCCCGACCCTTCCCTATCCGAATCCGGAGCTTCAGGAAAATTACGAGCTCGCGCTGAAGCTCGCGAAGGAGAAGGATGCCGACATTATCCTCGCGACAGATCCCGATTCGGACAGGCTCGGTGTCTGGGCAAAGGACAGAAAGACAGGGGAATGGCACTCCTTCACCGGAAATATGTCAGGCTCGCTCATCATGGAATATATCATTCGTGAGCACAAGGAAAACGGAACTCTTCCCATGTATCCGGCAGCAGTGACCACCATAGTCACATCGGATCTTGTGAAGGCCATCGCGAAGAATTACGGCGTAGAATGTATAGAGGTGCTTACCGGGTTCAAATATATCGGTGAGCAGATCAAGCTCTTCGAAGCCGGCGAGAAGCCCTTCCACTATGTATTCGGCCTTGAGGAAAGCTACGGCTGTCTGGTCGGGACCTATGCCCGCGACAAGGACGCGGTCGTTGCCTGCATGATGCTCTGCGAGGCCGCTGCCTTCTACAAGAGCAAGGGTATGACGCTTTGGGATGAAATGGTCCGCATGTACGAGACCTACGGCTTCTACAAGGAAGGTCAGCAGTCAAAGACCTACAAGGGCGAAGCCGGAGCAAAGGAAATGAAGGCCCTCATGGAAAAGAACAGGAAGGATTTCCCGAAGAAGCTCGGACATTGGGACGTGCTCTCGGTTTCCGATTATCTTACAGACCGCCGCATAGATCTTTCAACAAACGAAGAGGGCAAGACCGGGCTTCCGGCGTCGAACGTGCTCTATTACCAGCTTTCAGACAATGCGTGGTGCTGCATCAGACCCTCCGGCACTGAGCCGAAGGTCAAGTTCTACTTCGGTGTGAAGGGTTCTGATATGGAGGATGGCGACAAACTGCTTCAAGAGCTTTGCGACGCGGTGATGAGTACGCTTGCCTGAAGGGCGATACGGTCTTTGATTAAGGAGTTGTAATGTTTCGTATTTTTGTAGTTCCGGAAGAATCCCGCCAGATATACGCAGATCTGCTTCCT
>CACYBK010000010.1 GCA_902772635.1 uncultured Lachnospiraceae bacterium
CATACCCGCTGCTTCCTTCATTCGGGATCAGAGTATCCACGACTCCTGCATTTGAAAAGCCCCATATTACCGGTGCGAGCATGGGGATCATATCCTTTGGATTCACTGTATTGTGAATGTTCTTAAAGCAGCCGCCTTTTTCCTTTGGAAAGAGCATGGGGCTCTCAAAGGGATAGACAAATATATCCTCCGGTATGATCCCAAAGCTGTCTCTATCCTCTGTGACCCTGACCCCGACATATTCCGCGAAGGCTGCCGCCCTGCTGTAGCCTGAGACCCAGAGCTTAATCCTTCCCGAAAGATTTTTTCTGTGAGAATCGAGATAGCTCTTGAGAAAAGAGACAGCTACCTGCCCTGTCTTTTCAAAGCCGTATGCAAGGCCGCTCTCACCAAGAAGGGTATTGCTCATCCATTCAAGGCCATAGGATGCTCCCCTGAAATTCAAGGCTATGAGTGAATAATCATTTATCTTTTTCTGCGCGGCAATAAGCCCGAGAGAGAAAACCCCGGGCTCCTTTAAAAAATCATCATTTACTTCAATGTCATCAAAGAAGAGTTCCGATAAAAGCCTTTCCGCATTTATCGAAGGCCTGCTTTCGCTTTTTGACGCGGTCGGAAACGAGGCCATTGAAAAGCAAAGAGACATGGTGCGAAGCTTTTTGTTGAGTACGAATGAACTTTCATCAAACCAGGCATCATCATAAGAATAATGCCCGGTTGAGTCCTTCTCCTCATTATAATCTTCAAAAAGAAAATCCCCTTCCCTTTTCATCTTCTCTCATACCTTAAGACTATTGCAGAATAAGGCTTCATCTCAAGATGCACCCTGCCGTTTTCCACCTTGTGATATTCAGGCATCATGGTATAGAATCTCTCGCCTGTCATGAAGAGTCTCTCCATTGAAGCACCCTCGGGAACCTCCGCCTTCCAGACATTTACATCCTTCTCAAAGACGGCTCCGCTTGAATTCACTGCCACGACTATCTTCTCATCAGATGTGAAGCGCCCGTAGCTTACAAAATTCCAATCCGTATCAAGGAATATGAACGCGCCCTTCTTGAGCGCCGTATGCGATCTGTGAACAAAGATGATATCACGGTAGAAATCTATGAGCTCATAGTCGCATTTTCCCCAGGGGTAGGTCCGCCTGTTGTCCGGATCCGTGAAGCCGCACACTCCGGCCTCATCCCCGTAATAGATCGTGGGGGCGCCCGGCCAGGTCATCTGCATAACGGTTGCCACCCGAAGGACAGCCTTGTTCACATCCTCTTCGGCTGCCGCACTGCCAAGCTCACTCACCCGACCAGCCTTGTGATTCGTCCTTGTGAGGAACCTTGAATGATCATGATTTGAAAGCTCGTTCATCGAGCAATAGAGGCTCGGTGTCAGAAACTGCGTCATACAGTGCCGCATAGTAAGTTCAAAGCGCTTGCCGTCGCCAAGAGCCTCCGGAACGAATTTGTCTGAATGCTTCTCCATCCCGGTCAGGAACCAGGAAACAGGCTCCATAAAGGCGGAGTAATTCATTATCGTATCCCACTGATCGCCCAAAAGCCATGGAGTGGCATCATCATACTGCTCGGCGAGTATGATTGCGTCGGGATTTGCGCTCTTTACAGCGTCACGGAATTCCTTCCAGAATTTGTGGTTGAACTCCGGACTGTGTCCGAGGTCCGCTGCCACGTCAAGTCTCCAGCCGTCACAATTGTAGGGAGGGCTCACCCACTTCTTCCCTATCTCGAGAATATAATCGCAGAGCTCCCGGCTTCCCTCATAATTCAGCTTCGGCAGCGTATCATGCCCCCACCAGCCATCATAGGCATTGTTGTAGGGCCACTTGCCATCCGAAAAGAACTGAAAATAATCATGATAAGGAGAATCCTTTGAAATATAGGCTCCGGGCGCGTATCCGCTCTGACCTTCATATATCTTCTCCCGATCCATCCATTTGTTAAAGGAACCGCAGTGATTGAAGACTCCGTCAAGGATGACCTTGATCCCCTTGGCGTGAGCCTCTGTCACAAAGTAGGCGAAGGCAGCATTTGAATTTTCTAGATTGTATTTGTCAGTCACACGCTTGATATATTTCGTCGCGTGGGAATTGTCATAATCTCCGTCAGAAAGAAGCTCGCCCCCGTCATTCATTATCTTTGCATAATGAGGATCAATGAAGTCGTAATCCTGGATATCATATTTGTGATTTGAGGGGGAGACGAAAATCGGATTAAAATAAATGACCTCGACCCCAAGGCTCTTTAAGTAATAAAGCTTCTGCTCAACTCCCTGAAGATCGCCGCCGTAGAAATCACATACGTCAAAATCAGCAGGCGGTCTGTCCCAATCCTCGACATGATGGGAATAGGTATTTATATAATGATATTCGTTTGTAAGGGGATCATTTGACTTGTCACCGTTGCAGAAGCGGTCAACAAGTATCTGGTACATCACGGCACCCTTCGCCCAGTCAGGTGTCTCAAAGCCCGGCACTATCTTGAAGGCATACTGCCGCCTCTCATCCCGCGACACTCCGTAGCGGTCGAAAAAGAAGGTCTCGCGCGAGCCGTCATTAGCCCTGACCTTGAATACATATGAAAGAGGCTTGTCGGAAAGCCTGATGCTGATCCTGTAATAATCAAAGAGAGCGGTCTCTGCATCCCGAAACATCGGGGACTCGATAAGATGTGACTTAAAGAACACATCAACCCTGTCGCCGTGAGCTACACGAAATCTTATCGTCACACCCTCTCCCGGCCTTGGTTCCATGGGGGAGAGGAATTCCTTCGTTCCGTCAGAAAAAAACGCTTCAGTATTGATAGACATTATTTCTGCTCCTCAAAACAGCTTTCGAATTCCTTGCGGTCGATCTTCTCCTTTTCGATGAGAAGAGCGGCAACCCTGTGAAGCACATCCATATTTTCTTTGATGAGCTTTTCAGCGCGGGAATAGCATTCATCCATGATACGTCTGATCTCGCGATCGATGTCGGATTCTATCTCGTCACCATAGCCCTTCACATGGCCATAGTCGCGCCCGAGGAAGACCTCGTCCTCGCCCTCATGATAGCAGACAGGTCCCATCTTTTCCGACATCCCGTACTTCGTGACCATATCGCGCGCATTTCCTGTCGCAACCTTGAGATCGTTGGAGGCACCGTTTGTGACATCGCCGAAGATAAGTGCCTCCGCCACGCGCCCTCCGAGTGAGACCGTGATCTCCTCGAGCATTTCATTCTTTGTTGAGAACAATCTGTCCTTTTCGGGAAGAGCCATGGTATAGCCTGCGGCGCCGCGTCCCGTGGGTATCACGGAAACCGTATATACAGGGCCTACATGAGGGAGCACATGATAAAGTATCGCATGTCCCGCCTCGTGATAAGCTGTGATCTTCTTGTCATGCTCGGAAACCACCCGGCTCTTCTTTTCTGTACCAAGTCCAACCTTTACGAAGGAGGACTTGATGTCTTCCTGGGTGATATATCTCCTGCCCTCCCGGGCAGTCTTGATCGCAGCCTCGTTCATCAGGTTCTCAAGATCGGCTCCGGTGAAGCCTACAGAAGTCTGCGCTATCTGCTCAAGATCAACATCGTCGCCAAGTGGCTTGTTCTTTGTATGGACGTTCAGTATCTCAAGACGCCCCTTCATATCCGGGCGTCCCACATATATCTTCCTGTCAAATCTCCCGGGACGCATGATGGCCGGATCGAGGATATCCACACGGTTTGTGGCAGCAAGGACTATTATCCCTTCATTAACCGCAAAACCATCCATCTCAACGAGGATCTGGTTCAAGGTCTGCTCCCTCTCGTCATGGCCGCCGCCCATACCGCTTCCACGGCGTCTTGCGATCGCATCTATCTCGTCTATGAAGATAATGCAGGGACTGTTCTTCTTTGCCTCGGAGAAAAGATCTCTCACTCTTGATGCGCCGACACCGACGAACATCTCCATGAAATCAGAGCCTGAAATGAAGAAGAAGGGAACGCCGGCCTCACCCGCGATCGCGCGTGCAAGGAGCGTCTTTCCTGTACCGGGAGGTCCCTCCATGAGAAGGCCTTTGGGGATCCTCGCACCTACTTCTGTATATTTCGCGGGATCCTTAAGGAAGTCAACTATCTCACCGACTTCCTCCTTTTCTTCATAAAGCCCCGCCACGTCCGTAAACCGGATATGGTTATCGTCCTTCCCTGTCATCTTTGCGCGGCTCTTCCCGAAGTTCATCATACGGCTTCCCGCAGCGCCTGCGCCGGAACCGCCCGAGGACTGGGCTCCGAGGATCATCATGAAGAGTACGAAGACTATGAAGATGATAATGAGCATCGGAAGAAACTGCATGAACCAGCCGCCCGAATCCACATCATTTAAGACATAGTCGAAATACCCTTTATCCTTCAAAAAGGTCTGGAACTCATTGACATTTGAAATATAAAGAACGCAATGGACCGTGTCAGTTTTGCTTTTGTCTGAAATAAGTGTGATCGAGGCAGAGCCTGTGGGAACCTGGCTGTGCTGATCTATGATGACGGAGGCTACTCTTCCTTCGGAGAGTGCCTTTTCAAAGCCTTTTTCTGATATAGTGGATCTTTTGGTCCCGGAAAAAGCGAACCAGAGCACGACTACCAGTACTATTATTATTATATAAAGGCCAAATCCCGGTCTTCTTCTAACCTGCATCTATTTGCCTTTCAAAACTCCACAACCCCGATATAGGGAAGGTTTCTGTATTTCTGGTCATAATCAAGACCATAGCCCACAATAAATTCATCCGGAACCGTGAAGCCCGTATAATCAACCTTCACGTCCACTTCTCTCCTGTCCGGCTTGTCGAGGAGTGCGCAAAGCTTCACCGATTTCGCCTTCCTTTCACGGAAGAGTTTGAGCAGGCAGTGAAGGGTGTTTCCGGAATCTATGATGTCCTCGCAGATGATGATATTTCTTCCCTCAACGGGTATCTCCACATCCTGCTTTATAATTACCTCACCGCTTGAAACGGTCCCGGAGCCATAGGAGGAGGTGCTCATGAAGTCTATCGTAACGGGGACCGTGATCCTCTTTGCAAGCTCGCATGTAAAGAAAGCTGCTCCTCTTAGAACTCCGACAAGATATACACTCTCGCCTGCATAGTCCTCCGATATCTCTTTTCCAAGCTCCCTTATCCTTCTGTCAAGTTCCTCCTCGGGGAGCATCATTTTTATTGTTTCACCAGGCTCGGCCATTTCTATTCTCCTCTTTTGTATTCCGCCTTCAGGATGACTTTTGTGTTTTTTGTGACCCTCGCGTCACATGAATCCCTGACACCTGCTGCCCAAAGAACATTATTTTTGCCTGCAAGAAGCGGAATCAGTTCTCTTTCTTCCTTCGGCACCTTTTGATCTATGAATATTCTTCGAAGAAGGGCTCTGTTTCCACGGGAGTCGATCACCATGAAATCGCCTTCTTTAAAGGTCCTTATCTCAAAAAAACCGCCCTCTATCCTATCATAATCAAAGAGTTTTGTATATCTTGAACGGGGGATGAGGTCAGGGTTTCGGGCGAATTCAAGCGCTTCATCGCCCTTTATGAAACTCACCTCTATCCTACCCTTTTTTATGTCCTCTTTGGCTTCTCCTTCGCTTTTGATGATCACTTCGTCGTAAGTCGTGATCGCGAAATGATCTCCGGGAAGGTCTGTCCTCTTCCCCGGCGAAAGCCCCTTCCTTGCGCTGTCTATGATGGCCTTGATATGAGCTTCTCCGACATCGCGGACGCTTTCGAGTTTCTCCTTCAAAAATGCCATTACAAGCGCCTTTGAAAGAGCGGGATGGGAGTCATTAATATCAGAGCGAAGAAGTCGGCCCCCTCTTTTTTGAAGCAGCTTCTTTGCTTGTGAATCAACAAAATCAGCGCTTTCAAATATCTTTTCGCAGGCAAGCGCTATGTGTTCAACCGCCCTTTCGTTTATTAAAGAAAGCTCGGGAAGGACATTCATCCTCAGTCTGTTACGGCTGTATCGCACGTCTCTGTTTGTATTGTCAACTCTTGCGGTATAAGGATAATTCTTCAGTTCGTCTTCGATAGCACTTCGCTTTACATTAAGGAGCGGTCTTATCAGTCTTATCTCGCCGCAATTTGTATTAAGTCTTGATGCAGGCCTCATTCCGCCAAAACCGGCAGGTCCTGTGCCTCTGATCAAGCGAAAGAGCATGGTCTCAGCAAGGTCTTCAATGTGATGAGCGACTGCGACAACGGCAATTCTTTCATCCTGCCACGAAAGGATTTCTTTTGCTATAACATCGAAACGAAGTATCCTCGCGGCTTCCTCAACACTGACACCGCTGTGATCTCTTGAATACGCTATAGGATCAACGTCGAGGACCTTAAGGAGCAGCCCTTCTTTTTCTGCGAACTCCTCCGCGAAACGTGCGTCGGAATCGGCTTCCTCTCCCCTGATATGATGGTTCACATGGATGAGGCGTAGTTCAAAGGAAAGCTCCCCGGAAAGCTCCTTCAACAAAAGCGTCATCAAAAGCGAATCCGCTCCGCCCGAAAAGGCCGATACCACAAGGCTTCCCTTGGGAATAAGTGCATTTTCGAGTATGAAGGAGCGGACCTCTTTCATTATCATTATTTTCTTGAAGCTTCAAGGAGCTTCTGCTTCAATTCGTTTTCGATATTTCCAAGCTCTACCTCAGCTGCTGCGCGCTTCTGCTTGCCTTCCTCCTGGATGCGAAGGACCTCGTCAAGAGTGGAGATGAGCTGCTCGTTTGTGTGTTTCAGCGTCTCTATGTCAACGATGCCGCGCTCGGACTCTTTCGCGCTCTCGATCGTCGCTACCTTCAGGGCGTCGGCGTTCTTTCGAAGGAGGGCGTTTGTCATATCATTAACCTCGCGCTCAGCCTTCGCAGCCTGACTCGAATGCTCAATTCCGATCGCGATCACCATCTGATTCTTCCAGAGCGGGATCGTATTTACGATCGTGGACTGGATCTTTTCAGCCATTGCTGTATCGGAGGACTGGACCATACGTATCTGCGGACCTGTCTGAAGCGCGATCGTCTTTGAAAGTTCAAGGTCGTAGAGTTTCTTTTCAAGCCTGTCGCACTGGGCGGCGATATCCTTTGCCTTTTGAGCATCCTCGGGAAGCCCTGATTCAGCGGCCTTCTTCTGTGCCTCAACAAGCTCGCCGTTCCTGATCTCCTCGAGCTTTTTCTTTCCGCCGAGGATGTAGAGTGAGAGCTCCTTGAAATATTTGAGGTTCAGGTCATAGAGCTTGTTCAAAAGATCCACGTCCTTTAAGAGGACAACCTGCCGTTTCTCAAGCTCGTTTTGGATGGTCTTCACATTTGTCTCGACCTTGGAATATTTGGTCTTCATGTTCTGGAGCTTGTTTGCGCCTTTCTTGAAGAAGGCGAAGAGGCCCTTTTCGTTTTCATCCACATCAAAATTCTTGAGCTCGCCTATGAGGTTCGTGATCATATCTCCGACCTCACCCATATCCTTGGTCTTGACGCTCTCGAGAGTCCTTTCCGAAAACTCGGCCATCTTCTGCTGTGTGCCGGCGCCAAAGGCCATTACCGCGGCTGCATCTTTGACATCAAGCTTTGATGCGATATCGTCGACTTGTTTCTGCTCCTCCTCGGTAAGCTCATTGAGCGGGATATCGATAGTGGGAGCAGGATTCACGGTAGTTGACGGAACCGTCGCCGTCTCCTTTCCCGCCTCCATGAAGATCCTGTCAAGCTCTGAAATCTCTTCCTTTACCTCTGTCTTTACAGTGGTGCTTGCATTACTGTCCATCTTTTTCCCCTTTCATTGCCATATCCGGCGCGATGCCATCCTGCGACATCATATGCTTCATTACATTTATATCCGATGAAACGTCATAATACTGATATTCGAACATATCATCAAGGAACTTGAGGAAGGCCGCGTTTATCGTATCCATGGTCTCTTCGATCTCGTGCTTTGACCTTTCTATATTCTCGCCACCGTCGGGCTGCTTGTAAAAGCCTGCATAAGCCTGAAGGAGCTTCACCGTAGTCGGAAGATAATAATTCATCAGCTTCCTGATCCCTCCGGCGTTTTCCGGCCTCTCCCTCACCTGGGCAAAGATCCTTTTCATTATGCTCTCAAGATCATAGAGCTTGTCGGACATATCCTCAACATCAGGGATCTCGTCATTGATCTCTCTTATGGTCCTAATATAATCCTTCCCTTCGGTAAGGATCTTCATTACCTCCGGATCGTCGGAATAGAATTCCTTGTCTGTCGCATCCTTGTTTTTCTTTTCGTCCTCCTGCCTCTGCCTGAAGGAGGAGTCAGCCGCCTCATAGCTCTTGTAGGCCTTGTCCGTGAGCATCAGAGTGGTCTCGAATCTGTCAAGCCTCGCGTAAGGATAGACGCCTCTTTTGATCAGCTGCTTCACATCTCTTTTTACAGTGTTTTTCGGAGTGCCTGTCCTTGCGGAAAGATCGTCGAGAGAGATGTATTCGGAATTTCCGATGACATCCATATAGCTTTGTATCCTTGAGATCAGTCCCGTCCTCTTGATACCTCCCACAAAAAGCCAGCCGAAGAGGAAGGTGGCGGCTCCAAAAAAGATGGTGGAAAAAATATTGATGGGCGAGGGATTTAAAATGAGCGGGGCTATCCCCGAAGCCAGCATCGAAAGATTTGCAATCCCTCCGAGGCCGCCTATCAAAGTGATCGCAATGGGGGCTGCCCTTGAAGGCTTCACTACGGACGGCGGATTGAAATTCTGCTGATTTGGCTGTTTCTGCCAGTTCTGGTAATTTGGCTGTCTCTGCCAGTTCTGGTAATTCGGCTGTCCCTGCCAGTTCTGCTGTCTCTGCCAGTTGTTCTGGTAATTGAAATTGTTAGGGGGTGGAGTTGTTGAACGTCGATAAGTGGAACTGTAAGGATTGGCATTCGAAGAAGCGCCCTTATTTCTTTGGGCGCGGTCGGTCACATCATTGACCTTCCTGCTTATCTCTTTCCCAAGATTTGAGAAGTTGCCGCTGCTTACAGCACGGCCCACAGAATTTGCTATGGTCTCCCCAAGATCGGCTATATCATCAAAGTTCATAATGGGAATATTGTAGCCGATTTCCCCCGTTTTTCAAAGGGGGAATGTGACACGGGGACGGTTCTTTTGTCACTTTTAGCGCCAAAAGAACCGTCCCTCCGGCATCAGATCCTTTCTTTTCAGGCTGTAGGGCGATGAATATACTTTTCGAAGGTCATCGAGATAATTATACTCCTCAGTCAGGGCAAATTCCTTGCTCCACATCATATAATAAAGCCAGGGCACTGTGCCTTCTGACAGCTTTTCAATATCAGGGTAGACTCCGGTTTCCGCAAGTGCAACGCCCTTATCATCGTTTGTAAGCTTTTTAAGGCCTTCATATTCATCAGAAAAGTCAGAAATAATATGCTTTCCGGGATAGGTGTCACAGGAGATAAGGTCGCAGCAGTCATCTCCGACATAACCCTCGGGAAGTCTTGAATTCCACACCCAGATCAGATTTGAAAGTTCCTTTTTGCTTGAAAAATGTTCAAACATCAGATGATAGAGTCCTTTTGCAACGCGCGGTCCCTTCGCTCCCCACCAGAACCAGTCCCCGTCCGACTCGTGGAAGGGTCTCCAGAGCACAGGGATCTTTCGCACAAAAAAGCCTGAGAGCAGTTCTGCCATAAAGTCAAGATCGCTTACGAATGCGTCTCTTTCCTTTGTTCCCTGAACGAGTACCCTTTCGGCATCAAATTCCGTATTCTTCGCATAGAAGGCCTTTCCCGTCCCGTACATGGGAGAGAACCAATGCCAGGTAAGAGTGACTATCCCGCCGGAAAGTCCCCATTCGTAGGCTCGCTCTATAGTCCCCCTGTTTTCTATGACCTCTGTTTCGCAGTCGCTATCTGCCTTCATATCCCTGATATTGGGCGAATAGGATAATAATTCAAAGCCAAGAAGGGCGGGCTCCTCACCGGTCACCTTCCTGATATGCGAAAGCTCCTCCATCGGATTTGTCTGCGTATGCTGCCCTGTGAGAATGTGCTTCCCCTCGATCCGGGCGAAGAAGTCCATAAGCCTCTTTGCTTCGTCGGTAGCGTTTTTTGTGACAAGGTTGGTTTTCATAAATCGAATCCTTTCCGAATTTTGGTCCCTTGACTACGATGCCACTATACTCGCACTTCGTCTACGCCTCGTGCTACAACGCTACTAAACTCGCTATCGCTCGTTAAGTAGCCCTGTACCGCTATCTCTAACTTCACTTCGTTCAGTAAGAGCTAGCATGTCGTTAAGTGCCCCTGTATCGCAAGCTCTAAACTCGCTATCGCTCGTTAAGACCTTGCATATCCGTCCCCTGGGTTCATTTTAAAAAAATCCCGGAACAATCATGCTCCGGGATGCGTCATTATCATTACTTGTTTCCTTCGCGGAAAACTATCTCGTTTTCCTTTACGAGGCCGCCCTTCATACGCGCCATATTCTCTATATATTCCTCGGTCTTCGTATATGCCTCGTAATCCTTCAGTTCCTCGCTCTTCACCTTTTCAAGCGCAAGTTCCTTCCGGAGGTTCTTTTCCTCCATTGAGTAGCTTTTCTGCTTTCTTGAAAGCGAAACAAGCTGAAAGACCATGACGACCATAAGAAGCGCGATCACTATAAAGATATAAAGCCTCGCGGAGGTCTTCTTTTTTCCTGAAACTGCTCTTGTCATACACACTCACTGAAAAAAATCATACTCTTAATTATCTTTATCGGAAAATAATATAAATACTTAACCCCTCGGGGGAAAAATTTTTGGTCCCTTGACTCCGTCCCCTGGGATCATTGTATTTCTTTATATTTTCAGAGGGTTTCGTACATCGAGTCAGCATCTTCCTTTTTCACTGTTTCCGCAACGGATTTCACGCAAACCTTCACCTGCTTGTCGCCGAAGCCTATCTCGATAATGTCTCCTGCTTTAATGTCCTTCCCGGCCTTTGCGGGGGTTCCGTTCACCGATACCCTTCCCGCGTCACAGGCCTGGGCGGCTACAGTCCGCCTCTTTATGAGGCGGGATACCTTCAGATATTTGTCAAGCCGCATGGCAGCCTCCTTTTCTAAATGAACCCAGGGGACGGAGTCAAGAGACCATTGTATCTCTTTGTATTTTCAAAATGGTCCCCTGACTCCGTCCCCTGGGACCATTATAACAGAACTCCGACCCGATTTATAGCAAGAATGAGCCCTTGACGGCTTATCGCTCAAAAAAAAGGAGACAGGGGATGATCCCCTGTCTCCTATGCGAAGCGAGCGCATCCTTATTTGTTCACTATATCCTTGAGCGCCTTTCCGGCCTTGAATTTCGGAGCCTTGGAAGCCGCGATCTTCATCTCTGCGCCTGTCTGGGGATTCCTTCCGGTGCGGGCCGCGCGCTTTGAAACCTCGAAAGTTCCGAAGCCGACGAGCTGAACCTTGTCATCCTTCTTCAAAGCCTCTGCCACAACATCAGTAAAGGCCTTAAGTGCAGCCTCTGCATCCTTCTTTGAAAGATCAGCCTTATCAGCCATAGCTGCTACAAGTTCTGTCTTGTTCATGAATAATTCCTCCTACAAATAAAACAGATACCTCTTCGCCCGGGCGGGCGGCCCGAAAGCGAAAGCACATCAATACTTATAATGGTTTAGCACTCCCATGTCAAGGGGACGCGGACAAGGGAAACGTCCCCTTGTCCGCGCATTGTCCGCGCCCCCTTAGTCACTGCTTGAAAGGGTCGAGAGCATATCTGATATAGACTGAAGGTACTGAAGCTCAGCATCATCAGCATCATAATCCCCGTCTCCGTCAAGATCGCCCGAAACCGACGTGCTTGCGCTCGTCGACGAAAGCGCGCTTGAGATCGCACTTGAGATCGCACTCGACGTCAGAGAACTTCCCGCCGAAGATGAAGATGAAGCCGAAGATGAATTGGAAGACGAAGAAGACGCACTTTGCGAAGATCCACTCTTCGTAAGGTCCGAGCTGTCAAGCGTGATCTCAGCACTCTTTGAATTCACATAAAGTGTCCTCGACCAGGTATCATAGCCATCGGCCTTGATCTTCAGCGAATGCGCCCCGTATGCGACCTTCATCGGCTCGTTTACCGCGACCAAAACATTGTCGAGATAAACCGCCGCTCCCGGAGCATCAACCCTGAAGGTAAGGTCGCAGGTCTTCGGCCCTTCGCCCTTCAGTTCCAGAAGGTCGACTACCACAGTATCTCCGCGGGCGACCTCAACCTCCTTCGTCCCGCCGTAGCCCTTGTTCGCGACGGTCACTGCATATTTCCCCTCCGGCACCTCAACGGTCATATCTCCGGGACTTACCATGACAAATATACGGCTTCCTATCTGCATCAGGCTGTCGGCAAAATCCGCCGTGTTCGTAAACATGAGATTGCCATGCCCTGTCGTGATCACGATAGAGATAATGTCATGGCCTTCGCCAATCACCTTCAGAGTATCATTTTCCGTGATTGTCGATATGTCGCCGGAAACATTTCCGTTAAGGACCACTGTATTGGACGTTATCCTGTAATTTGAGCCCATTGTGGAAAAGACATTTCTTGAAAGGTCTATCTTGTAATTCGTGACATCATCGAGTTCAAAGGCTCTGTCAGTGAGCGTAAGTTCCTTCAATATCCTCCCGTTTTCGGTATTTTCCGCGGATAGCTCGACCACCCGCCCCGGAAAGAAATCAGTCACCAGGGCGTTTCCGCCGTATCTGTTACGGAATTTCGTGAGCACATTCCAGATGTATCTTGTAAGCCGCCCTGTGGAAATATCCTTTAATGTAATGATCTCAGCAGGAGTATCTATGTCCTGGATCATATAAAGGCTGCCGTAAGTGCTCTCCGCCCCCGAAGATAATGAAGAACTGTTTACAGACGACGAAGAAACCCTGCCCGAAGGTCTCCCCTCTTCAAAGGAGCAGGCGCTAAGGGACAGCGGGATCAGAAGACTCACTATCGATATCAAAGAAAGGATAAGCAGTTTCTTTTTCATTATTTTTCTTCCTGATAATAGGATAGCGCTCTCTTTATAAGCTCTTCCTTTGTATTCAATGACGGGTCGTCGATCACATCATTTAAAAGCCGCCTCATCACCCGGCCGGTGACAGGTCCTCTTTCAACTCCTGCTTCTATTATCTCTCCGCCCGAGACGGCAAGATCCTTAAGCGTCACGGGAGACATTTCTGCTTTGATCTCTTCAAAAAGCTTCGCTATGCTGTCAAGGTCGCTCAGCTTTTCTTTTCTGTGATAATCGCTCTGGCCAAGGATATCAGCCCTCCTAAGGGCGAGAAGATCCGGGTAATACTCCATCCCTACTCTTGCGATCTCACGCCTTACATTCTTCTTTGTAACGGGATATCTTTCGTCATGAAATCTCACTAGCCGGACCGTATCCTCTATAGTCGCATTGTCGAATTTCAGGCGTTTCAATATATCCCTGGTCATATCGGCGCCGAGCTCGGGGTGCCCCTTGAAATGATCCCGCCCGTTTTCATCAACCTTTCTTGTCACGGGCTTTGCCACATCATGAAAGAGCGCGGAAAGCCGAAGCACCCTCTCGGGCTTTGTATTCTGCATCACATGAAGGGTATGCTCACCAACTGTATACATATGGTGCGGGGTATTTTGTATCGTCTGCATCATCCTGTCAAACTCGGGAAGGAATATCTTTGTAAGCCCCGCCTCATAAGCCTTTCGAAGATAATCAGGATGATCTGAAAGGATTATCTTCATAAGTTCAGCAGCTATCCTTTCCTCGCTCACCCTTGAAAGCCCGTGTGCTAAGGTTCTTATAGCTGCAAAGGTCTTTTCTTCTATTTTGAAGGAAAGGAGGGCCGCGAACCTTACAGCCCTAAGCATCCGAAGGGAGTCCTCGAAAAAGCGTTCTCTCGGATCTCCGACACAGCGTACTATCCCTTTCTCAAGATCCCTTTGAGCTCCGAAAAGATCTATGACTCCCGAAGCATCATTGTAGGCCATTGCGTTTATTGTGAAATCCCGCCGCTTCAGATCCTCGAAGAGGGAGGGTGAAAATCTGACCTCGTCAGGATGCCTTCCGTCAGAGTACTTTCCGTCGATCCTGTAGGTAGTGACCTCGTAACTGTTTCCGTTCATCCTGACAGTCACGGTCCCGTGCTTGATCCCGGTATCTATCGTCCTTTTAAAGACTTCCTTTACCTGCTCCGGAAGGGCAGATGTCGTAATATCCCAGTCATCGGGCGTTCTTCCAAGCAGGCTGTCGCGGACGCAGCCTCCGACCACATAGGCCTCGAACCCCGCCCGACCAAGAATGCTTATTATCCTTTTTACATCTTCAGGTAATCTGATCATCCATCGCCCTTCTACGGCTTAAAAAATAATAGGCGGAGGAATTTCGCTCCTCCGCCCTCTCATGCGGCGGACGTGGATCGAACACGTGACCTCTTCCGTGTGAAGGAAGCGCTCATCCCGGCTGAGCTA
>CACYBK010000011.1 GCA_902772635.1 uncultured Lachnospiraceae bacterium
ATGACTGTCAGACAAAAATACTTGACAACCTTATCCCCCATGAATATAATGGCAAGGTCGTGCGGATTCAAGGGGAGTTTTCGATGCAGTTTGAAGACAGGATCAGGTCCGGTTATCTATATGACCTCTATGGTGAACTTTTAAACGAGAACCAGAAGGAAATTTATGAAGAGTACTTCACAGAGGATCTTTCCATGTCAGAGATCGCGGAGGAGCGCGGCATCACGAGGCAGAGCGTATCGGATCTCATCAAGCGCTGTACATCCTCCCTTGAAAAATATGAAAGCAGGCTTGGGCTCTTAAAGAGATTCCTTGACATCAGAAACCTTGCTGAAAAGATTGAAGAGACAGCATCAGACAAAAGCATTTATGAAAGTGATGCTTCAAGAAAAATGATAATCTCTCTTTCAAAAGAGATAGCAAATTCGCTGTAGAGAAGAACAGATGGCATTTGAAAGTCTTTCGGAAAAATTTCAGAGAGTGTTCAAAAACCTCCGTGGCAAGGGGCGTCTTTCAGAGGATGACGTAAAGGCTGCAATGAAGGAAGTACGTATGGCTCTTCTTGAAGCTGACGTGAACTTCAAGGTGGTAAAGGACTTCACGAAGGATGTCACGGAAAAGGTCACGGGGACAGATATATTAAATGGTCTTAATCCCGCCCAGACAGTCATCAAGCAGGTGGCTGACTCACTCACCGAGCTGATGGGAGGAGAGGTGTCAGAGCTTCCCATGGCAGCGGGGCAGGGGATCACAGTCATCATGATGGTTGGACTTCAGGGTGCAGGAAAAACGACCTCCGCCGTGAAGCTTGCAGGACACCTCATCAAAAGAGGAAAGAAGCCATTGTTGGCGGCCTGCGATGTCTACAGACCTGCGGCTATAGACCAGCTGAAGAGGAATGCCGAGAAGCTTTCAATTCCCGTATTTTCACTCGGTACTGAAAAAAGCCCGGTGGAGATAGCCGAAATGGGCTATCTTGAAGCAAAGAAGAGCGGGAATGATGTTTATATCATAGATACGGCCGGTCGCCTTCAGATAGATGAAGGCATGATGCAGGAGCTTTCCGACATCAAGGAGCGGGTTGAAGTAATGGACACGCTCCTTACCGTGGATGCCATGACAGGACAGGAGGCCGTGAATGTGGCTTCAGCCTTCCAGGAAAAGGTGGGGATCGATGGCATTATCCTGACAAAGCTTGATGGCGATACAAGAGGCGGTGCAGCGCTTTCGGTAAAAGCAGTCACCGGAAAGCCTGTCTATTTTTCCGGAATGGGAGAAAAATTAGACGACCTTGAGCCCTTCTATCCGGATAGGATGGCAAAGAGGATACTCGGCATGGGGGATGTATTCTCCCTCATTGAAAAGGCAGAGGCCGCGATAGACAAGGAAAAGGCTGAGGAGCTTTCAAAGAAGGTCGGAAAGGCCGAGTTTGATTTCAATGATTACCTGCTTTCACTTGAACAGATGAAGCAGATGGGCGGGATATCAAGTGTTATGGGACTTCTCCCCTCAATGCCCGGAGTGAGCAAAAAAAAGCTCGACGAGATCACGGGAAATGTGGACGAGAGTGAATTCCTGGTCACGGAAGCCCTGATCAAATCGATGACACCCGAGGAGAGGGCAAAGCCGGACATCCTGAACCCTTCAAGGAAGAATCGGATCGCACGAGGGGCAGGAGTTGATATTTCGGTCGTGAACCGCTTCGTAAAACAGTTTGAGCAGTCAAAAAAAATGATGAAGCAGTTTGCTCCGAAGAAAGGGAAGAAGAGACGCTCATTTGGGGGCTTCCCCGGTTTTGGAGGAATGCCGTTCTGAGATTTGGTAAATACCTGAAGAGGGTTTTACATATTATTTTTTAAAAGTTTGGAGGAAAGACAAAAAATGGTAAAGATCAGACTTAGAAGGATCGGAAAGAAAAAGGCTCCGTTTTACCGCATTATCGTTGCGGATGAGCGTTCTCCGAGAAACGGACGTTTTATCGAGGAGATAGGGACTTATGATCCCCTGAAGGATCCCAGCGAATTTCATGTAAATGAAGAGGCGGCAAAGAAGTGGCTTTCAAACGGTGCCCGTCCCACAGAGACAGTCAGCCGTATCTTCAAGAAGTGCGGGATCATTGAGAGCGCAAAGTAAAGGAATGATGAGGCCATGAAAGAACTTGTAGAAGTGATAGCAAAGGCTCTTGTCGACAACCCCGATGAAGTAAAGGTTTCCGAGGAGGTCAGCGGCAAGACAAAGATTGTGAAGCTCTCCGTGGCCAGGTCCGACATGGGCAAGGTCATAGGAAGACAGGGCAGGATCGCAAAGTCGATCCGTACTGTTGTGAAGGCTGCTGCCATGCGTGATGACGAAAAGGTCATCGTGGACATTGACGACTGAGGCGATGGAGGATCATTTCCGTATAGGCGTGATAACAAGACCGCACGGTGTCCTTGGAGAGATGAAGGTCTATCCCGTGACCGATGACATCAAAAGGTTCAAAGGGATGAAGGAGATCCTGATGGGACCGCCCGAGGGGCAGAAAGGCGACCTTTCAACCGTAAAGGTGGAGGGCGTCAGGTTCCAGAAGAACATGGTGCTCCTCAAGCTTTCCGGCATTGAGTCGCCGGAGGAAGCAAGAAAGCTTTCGCAGTATCAGCTCTATGTAAAGAGAGAGGATGCGATACCTCTTTCGGATGGCGAGTATTATGTTTCCGATCTGATAGGACTTTCGGTCCTTTCTGAAAAAGGGGAAAAACTCGGGATACTCAAAGATGTTTTGAAAACCGCGGCAAATGATGTCTATGTGGTCAAAGGCGAGCGGGAGATACTTGTTCCGGCTGTAAAGGAATATGTGCTTTCCATAGACCTTCCAAAGGGTGAGATGACAGTGCTTTTTGTGGAGGGGATGTGAGATATGGTCTTTCATGTGCTCACATTGTTTCCTCAGATGATAGAGGCTGTAGCTTCAGAAAGCATACTTGGGCGCGCGAAAAAAAGCGGACTTATAGATATAATCCCGGTCAATATCAGGGATTTCACCACCGATAAGCACGGAAAGGTAGATGATTATCCTTACGGCGGAGGCCCCGGGATGGTGATGCAGGCAGAACCTGTATATGCCGCAGTATCTCATGTGCTTGAAGAGGCACCGGACGCGAAGATAGTCTACATGACAGCCCAGGGAAGAACTTTTAACGAGGATGCCGCAAAGGAGTATGCGTGTGATGTAAAAGGACACATCATCATACTCTGCGGACATTATGAGGGGATAGACGAAAGGGTCATAGAGGAGCTTTCACCCGACGAGATATCGATGGGTGACTTCGTCCTTACAGGAGGTGAGCTTCCGGCTCTTACCTTCATAGACTGTGTATCCAGACTGCTTCCCGGAGTCCTTCATAATGAAGGTTCTGCAATGGATGAGTCATTCTCAAACGGTCTTCTTGAGTATCCTCAGTATACGAGACCGGAAGAGTGGCGGGGCAGGAAAGTGCCAGAGATCATCCTTTCGGGAGATCATGCGGCGGTCGACCGCTACAGGCTGAAGGAAGCAGAAAGAAGGACAATGGAGCGGCGGCCTGATATGTTCAGAGCTTATTTGGACAAGCCAAAAACGACTTGAAATATGATATTTGCTTTGTTAGTATAGTTCAGTAATTTTTCAGGAGGTTCAAACGAAATGAATGCAAATGAAGTCATTTCCGCGATCGAAGAGGAGCAGAAGAGAGAGACTCCCCTTGATATAGCGGTAGGAGATACCGTGAAGGTATCAGCAAAGATAAGGGAAGGCGAGAAAGAGCGTATCCAGGTTTTCGAGGGCGTTGTTCTGAAGATCCAGGGTACCGGCGCAAGGAAGACCTTTACAGTAAGGAAGTTCTCAAACGGCGTGGGCGTTGAAAAGACATGGCCCGTGAACAGCCCGAATGTTGCGAAGGTTGAAGTGGTCCGTCACGGAAAGATCAGACGTGCCCGTCTTAATTATCTTCGTGACCGCATCGGTAAGCGCGCAAAGGTCAAGGAAAAGATCTGATCATTATCATCATAGGTTTAAGGGGGCAGCCGGATAAGCGGCTGCCTTTTTTGGAGAATGCATGAAGGATTTTTCCATGAGAAAAGGCCCGTTTTCAAAGACCTCTGACGGGCTTTCCTTCAGAAGGCGAAGGAAAAAGGTCGACAAAAAAAAGATAAGCAGGTTTTTTCTTTATGTCGCGGAGATAGCCGTGATCCTCTCCCTTTCTTTTCTTACTGCCTACAGCTTCTTTACCGGACTAAAGATGCACGGGCAGTCAATGGAAGAGGGCATCGAGGATAATGACACCCTGCTTTTGAACAAGGCCATTTATCATTTCAGATCCCCGAAAAGAGGAGACGTCATTGCTTTCTATCCATCAGGGAACAGGAACTCTTATCCTTCCATAAAGAGGATAATGGGTGTTCCGGGGGATACGATAAAGATCGAGGCAGGCTATCTTTACATCAACGGGCAGGAATATAAAGGAAATCCAAAGATCAGCGGCATCAAGGATCCCGGCATATTAAGCGCCGGAGTGACGCTGGGAGACTCAGAATACTGTGTACTTGGTGACAACACGAAGGCCAGTGAGGATTCCCGCTTTTCAAAGATCGGAATGATCAAAAGATCGGATATCCTTGGAGCAATCTGGTGGGATGCCACCTATCCGAGGTTTGGCATGGTATCATAAAGGACAGGATAATGGATTTTCATTGGTATCCCGGTCATATGACTGCTGCGATCCGGGAGATAGAAAAAAATCTGAAGCTTTTTGATGCCTTCATCGGAATAATTGATTCGAGATTTCCCTTGTCAAGCGAAAACCCCGAGCTTTCAGCGCTTTTTAACGGGAAAAAGAAGGCGTATGTTCTTACAAAGAGCGATATCGCTGATGAAGGAAAGGTCCTTTCCTTCATCAATGACTCGAAGAAAAACGGAGTGCCGGCAGTTTCGGTTGATGCAAGAAGCCTTTCTGACGCGAAGAAGATCAGGGAGATGATAAACAGTCTTTCCGAAGAAAAAAAGGAACGTGACAGAAAGCGGGGGATCAAGGGGAGACCCTTTCGGGCCGTAGTCTCCGGTGTTCCCAATGTCGGAAAATCCACTGTCATCAACTCTTTAAAGGGAAAGGCTTCAGCAAAGACAGGCAATATCGCCGGAGTCACAAAGGGCGGACAATGGCTGAACTGCGGAGGCGGAATAGAGCTTTTTGACACTCCGGGTCTTCTTCCGAAAAAGATCAGTGACAAGCGCGCCGGTCTTTTGCTTGCTTTCTTTGGCTCTATGAATGATGAACTGTTTTTGCCTGAAGAGCTTTTTGCGGAAGGTTTTCTTCTCATCAGGGATGCGTGTCCCGGTATCATAGAGTCATACAGTATGATAGATGAAACAAAGGAACCCTATTCCTTTCTCGAGGAATATGCGGGCAGAAAAGGACTTTTGAAGAAGGGGAATGAACCGGATACGAAGAGGGCAGCAATGCTCTTTATCAATGATATGAGATCAGGAAAGGCCGGCAGGCTCTTTCTTGATGAGGTGAATGATTTGAAAGGATAATAATGTCAGAAAAGGCTTTTGCAAAAAAGGAAAAAAATGAGTCTGAGGAGAAGGAGCGCTTCACCAAAAAGGACGTCCTTGAGATAATTTTCTATATCAGCCTTGTCCTCCTCTTTACCTTCCTCATAGTGACCTTCGTCGCGCAGAGGACAGTGGTTGACGGAAACTCCATGAATCCAACATTGAAGGACGGAGACAATCTTATAGTAAGCAAGATAACTTACAAGGTAAAGGACCCCGAACGCTTTGACATTATTGTTTTTCCCTTCGGCGACAGCAAGGGCACAAATTATATAAAGAGAATAATAGGTCTTCCCGGAGAGACCGTTCAGATCGACTACAAGGGCAATATTTTCATCAACCAGAAAAAGCTTGAAGAAAGCTACGGTGCCGAGACTATCAGAAATCCCGGGATCGCAGAGGAGCCAATCAAACTCGGGGACGACGAATATTTTGTGCTTGGCGACAACCGTAATGATTCCAAGGATTCAAGGTTTGCGGATGTAGGCAATATCAAAAGGGGAAAGATCATAGGGAAAGCGGTTTTCAGGCTTTTTCCCTTCAACAGGATGCATGTCATAAATCATGATTTTTATGGCGATCGGACTGTGGAAAAATGAAGGAAGAAAAGCTTATAGAGGAGAGGGCGCGGCTTGAAAAAATGCGCGCCTATGAAAGAAAGTACGAAGGTGAATTCTCCCTGATATGCGGGATCGATGAGGCGGGAAGAGGACCTCTCGCAGGTCCCGTGTGCGCCGGCGCCTGCATTTTGAAAAAAGACGAAGAGATATTATATCTAAATGATTCAAAAAAACTCTCCGAAAAAAGAAGAGAGGCGCTTTTTCTTGAAATTAAGGAAAAGGCCCTTTCCTATTCGGTTGCCTTTGTAGATGAGAAAAGGATAGATGAGATAAATATACTCAACGCCACCTATGAGGCGATGCAAAAGGCTGTTTTGGGCCTTTCAACATGTCCGGACCTTCTTCTCGTCGATGCCGTCCATATCCCTGAACTTGATATAAAGCAGGTTTCGATAGTAAAGGGGGATGCCGCTTCCGTGTCGATCGCTGCTGCAAGCATCCTCGCGAAGGTCTCAAGGGACCATTTCATGAAAGAAATGGATGAAAGGTATCCGGAGTATGGTTTTTCAAAGCACAAGGGCTATGGTACAAAAGCTCATTACGAGGCGCTCAAAAAATACGGTCCCTCTCCGATACACAGGATGACGTTTCTTAAGAATCTTTCAGAGCATTAAAGTCTTAAAAATGATTCAGGTAAAGGATTTAGTCAATCAATATTATAATAATCTCTCGGCCGGAAGCACTGTCGCGACAAAGACAAAGGGTGTGGAGCAGCTTGTCTCAACGGTGAATGATCTTCAGAAGGGGCAGGTCTTTGAGGGGACGATCACATCCGTGAAGGGCAATAATGTGGTACTTTCTCTTTCAAACGGGCAGTCTATTGCTGCGCGTCTTGACGGGAGTGTATCGCTTTCCGAAGGGGAATCCGTTTTTTTTCAGGTGAGGGAATCTGAAGGAAATCAGGTTCGGATAAGCCCTGTCTCTATCGGCGGAACCATGAACAATCCTACTCTGATGGATGCTTTGAACTCTGCCGGGATTCCCGTAAATGAGAGGTCGCTTAATCTTGTAAATTCCATGATGCAGGAATCAATGCCCATAAATGCTGAGAATCTTTCCGACATGAACAGGCTCTTAAATGCTCATCCTTCGGCTGATCCAAAGACCATAGTCTCCCTTATGAAGAACGGCCTTCCCGTAAATGATGATATGATAGAGCAGTATCAGAATTACAAATCCTCGGAGGGCGCTATCCTTGAGTCTGTAAAGGATCTGACACAAAATATCAGAGAGACTTTTTCCTCCCCCTCTGTTTCATCAAATGACGCTTTCAGTTTTCTATCAAAGGTCGCGGACATCTTCAATGGTACTGTTTCGATTTCTGACGCTTTGACCATTCCCGGCGAAGCTATTATCACTGAGGAAGGAAACAAGGAAGGTGAAGCAGGTGGGGCAAACGCCCGGAATCTCACGGCATCAGAAGATATGCCGGAAACTCTTCCGGATGGAAAAGGCCTTTCTGACATTATGAAAGAAGGCACAACGATACTCATTTCCCTTCAGGAGGGTGATGTCGACAGCTCGCTTCTTACGAAAAATGCGGCAGATCCATCTTTGCGACAGGAGAATATCAATCTTGACAAGGCACCGGATGAAAAAGGGATGGATGCAGCATTAAAGACTGCTCCTGAAGTGGTATCAAAGGATGAAGGCATTTTGACAGAAAATGCTTCGAGTGAAAAAGCCGGTGTTTCACCCAATGCTGTCGTTTCAGAAGAGGCGGCAAAATCCCCCGCAGCCTTTGTCATGCCCTCCGATGAAGAGATAATGAAGGCCAATGACGACGCTCTTTCAAAGACTGTACCAAAGGAGACCATGAAGGAGCTTGATTCCCTGATAAGGAGTCCTGAATTTGAGAACCACCCCGCGTTCAAGTCATTACAAAATGAGGACGGCACATTAAAGACGGACGTTCCTGCAAGAGAGGTCTTCAACGCCTTTCTTGCCGCGGCAAAGGATGATCCCGCGCTTTCAAAGCGCCTCCTTTCAAAGCCTGCATTTACAGATCTGATGAAAGGTCTGATGGAAAAGGAATGGACGATGAAGCCCGAGGATCTTTCAAAGCCCAATGCTTTGAGGGACTTCTACTCAAAGCTTTCCACTGATATGAGCATTTTGGGAAAGCACGCGAGCGAACTTTCCGGGGATCCCAAGAACCCTGTCACCGCAACGGGCAACCTCATCCAGAACAATGTTGATTTCATCAACAATCTGAACCAGTCTTTCACCTATGTCCAGTTACCCGTGCGCCTTAACGGGCAGAACCAGACAGCGGATCTTTATGTCTATACGAACAAAAAGAAGACAAGGGAGGAGGGGGATGAGCTTTCCGCCTTCCTTCATTTCGACCTTGAATACCTTGGCTCTACCGACATTTCCGTGAAGCTCAAGGGAAAGAATGTGGATACGAGGTTTTACATGGAGGATGACGCTTCCTATGAGCTCATCAAAAACAATATCCATATCCTGAATGATCAGTTGAATGCTCTTGGTTACAATTCAAAGATATCTGTTGAGAATGATTCAAAACCCGTCAATCTCATCAAGGATGTCATTGAAAAGGATGTCACGACATCAAAAACGGGCTCGCTTCAGAGATATTCCTTTGATATGAGGGCATAAGATATGGCAAGGAGCAAAGGTGTTCCCTTTTCAAAGGCAAGAAATGAAAAAGACAAGACTGCGGTCGCGCTTTCCTACGAACCCGGGGACAGTGCGCCGAAGATACTTGCTACAGGCAAGGGGCACATCGCTGAAAAGATAATAGAAGAGGCAAAGAAGAACAATGTCCCCTTCTACCAGGACAATAAGCTCGCAGATACCCTTTCAGCGCTTGAGATCGGGGACGCGATACCTCCGGATCTTTACGAGGTGGTCGCTCAGATCCTCGTCTTTGTCGACGGGATGGACAAGGTGAAAAAGAAGCTTGGAAGATAATGAACAAAAGGAATTTGGGGACTGAGAAGGAGGCGCTTGCGTCTTCCTTTCTCACGGAGCAGGGCTATCGCATCATAGAAAAAAATTTCAGATGCAGAGCGGCTGAGATAGACCTGATCGCATGGGACGGCCACATACTTTCATTTGTAGAGGTGAAGTACAGAAGTTCATCAAAATGCGGCGATCCCCTTGAGGCCGTGAATTACAGGAAACAGAGAAGGATATATGAGGCAGCCCTTTTTTATATAGCAAAGAATGGGATCAAAGCAGATACACAGGTGAGATTTGATGTGGTCTCCATCCTTGGAAATGACATCAGTCTCATCAAAAATGCATTCCTGATAAGTTGAAATACGGAGTGATCACGATATGGCAAAGAGGACAGTGGCCGTCGTCGGGCGGCCGAACGTTGGAAAATCCACGCTTTTTAATGCTCTGTGCCGGGAGAAGATATCTATAGTTTCTGATGAGCCCGGAGTGACAAGAGACAGGATATATGCTGCCTGTGAGTGGCTTGACAAAAAATTCAATCTCATCGATACCGGCGGGATAGAGCCTGACAACGGTGACTTTCTGAAGAAGGAAATGGTGGAGCAGGCGCTTGTTGCGATAGACAGCGCTGATGTCATTATCTTTGTGACTGATGTGCGCGACGGCCTTACGGCTGATGATATGGAGGTCTCATCCCTTCTTCGAAAATCAAAGAAGCCCACGGTTCTCTGTGTGAACAAGGTGGATTCTTACGAGAAATTCAAGGACGATATCTATGAGTTCTACAATCTGGGACTCGGAGATCCCTTTCCTGTCTCGGCAGCCTCGATGTCCGGCTTCGGCGACCTTCTTGACGAGGTGATAAAGCTCCTTCCGCCTGATCAGGAAAGCGATGAAGAAGAGGGGATCACAAAGGTCGCGGTGATCGGAAAGCCAAATACCGGAAAGTCTTCTCTCGTAAACAGACTCTCCGGGAAGAAGCGTGTCATAGTCTCCGATATCGCGGGAACTACCCGTGATGCAATAGATACGAGGGTGAAATATCAGGGCAAAGAATATATACTTATCGATACCGCCGGACTTCGAAGAAAGAGCAAGATAAAGGAAAACCTTGAGCGCTACAGTATAGTAAGGGCTGTATCCGCCGTTGAGAGAGCCGATGTGGTCGTTCTGATGATAGACGCATCTTGCGGAGTTACCGAGCAGGATGCAAAGATAGCCGGGATAGCCCATGAAAAGGGGCGCGGGATACTGATAGCCGTAAACAAATGGGATCTTCCCGAAAAGGAAAACGGCACGGCGGAAAAATTTGCGCGCGAGGTCAGGAGGATTCTGTCCTTCATCCCCTATGCCGACATTATCTTCATTTCGGCAAAGACCGGACAGAGGGTAGATCGGGTCTTTCAGAAGATCGACATGATATATGAGAATATGAACCGGAGGATCGCGACCGGAGTTTTGAATGAGGTGCTGTCGGAAGCAGTCGCGATGCAGCAGCCCCCGTCAGACAAAGGCAAGAGACTGAAGATCTTTTATATGACAGAGGTCTCCGTGAATCCGCCGACTTTCGTCATCTTTGTAAATGACAAAAAGCTCATGCATTTCTCATATACCAGGTATATTGAAAACAGGCTTCGTGAGGCCTTTGAGTTTGAAGGAGTGCCGCTAAACTTCATTATCAGGGTAAAGAGCGGCGAGGAGGATTGATCTTGGCAGTCGGATACAGGCTTCTTTCTTTTGTGCTGGGGTACGCGATAGGGAACATTTCACTCGGCTACATTATGGGAAGGATACGAAAAGTAGATCTGAAGACCCACGGGAGCGGGAATATAGGCGCGACAAATTCACTTCGGGTGCTCGGACCTGCGGCAGGTCTTATCACCCTTGTCTTTGATGTCTTAAAGGCAGTGATAGCAGCCGCGCTGGCTTTCCTTACCTTTTCAAATATTTCCGGAGCAACGGATTTTGCATCAATACGGCTTTTCATGGCATATGCAGGCTTTGGCGCAGTGATAGGCCACATATTCCCCGTATATCTCAAGTTTCTCGGTGGAAAGGGCATAGCTACGGCGCTTGGGCTTATGATGGTCGCATTTCCAAAGACCATATTGATATGCGTTCTTGTATTCCTGATAGTGGTGCTGCTCACAAGATATGTGTCGCTCGGGTCAGTCCTCGCGGCGCTTGCTCTGATAGCGCAGTGTATTTGTTTTGCAGTCTTTCTCCCTTCCTTTCTCCCTTATCAGGGGACGGAGATATATGAAGCAATGGCCTTTGGCGTCATAACAGGGCTTATCGCGATAATCAAGCACAGGTCAAATATCAAAAGGCTCATCACACATACCGAGAACAAGCTTTCATTCCATTCAAAACCCGTATCAGAGGATGGAAATAAGGAGGAAAAATAATGTCAAAGATAGGAGTCCTGGGTTCAGGAACCTGGGGAACGGCGCTTTCGGTCCTGCTCTTAAAAAATGGTCATGATGTAATCCTCTGGTCATTTATGGAGGAGGAAGCAAGAAAGCTTCGAGATGAAAGAGTCCATCCTTCGCTTCCGGGCTCTTTGATACCAAAGGAGCTCGTTATTACCTCTGATATCTCTGAGGCTTTGAAAGATGCCGAGCTTATTGTAATGGCTGTTCCTTCAACCGCTACCCGTGAGACTGCAAAAAGGATCAAGAACATCGTAAAGCCGGATCAGCCCATAGTCGTTGTTTCAAAGGGGATAGAAGAGAATACTCTTTTCGTTCAGACCGAGATAATAGAGGATGTGATCAAGGATGCAAGAACCGCGGTGCTTTCAGGTCCTTCACATGCTGAAGAGGTGATC
>CACYBK010000012.1 GCA_902772635.1 uncultured Lachnospiraceae bacterium
ATTAAATACCAAAGTATCTTTCAGCGTTCTTGTAAGAAATGCCTTCAACTATCCTCTTAAGAGCCTTTTCGTCATTTGGATATTCCCCGTCCTCAACGAACTGTCCCACGATATTGCACATTATCCTTCTGAAATAATCATGCCTTGTATACGAAAGGAACGAGCGGGAGTCTGTGAGCATCCCGACGAAGTTTCCGAGAAGCCCGAGGTTTCCGAGAGATCTCATCTGCGCCTCCATGCCGTCCTTTGTATCGAGGAACCACCATGCCGCGCCTGTCTGGATCTTTCCGGGGATCTCCGAGGACTGGAACGCGCCCGAGATCGTCGTGATGATATTGAAGTCCGATGCGTCGAGAGAGAAGAGGATCGTCTTCGGGAGATTTCCCTCTTTTTCAAGAGATGAAAGCAGGCAGGCGAGCTCGTCATTGCAGGTCGATTTCCTGATGATGTCAAAGCCCGTGTCAGGACCTTCTATCTTGAACATCCTTTCATTGACATTTCTCGTGCAGGAATAATGTATCTCCATTACAACATCATTCTTTTTGTATTCCCTTGCAAGGTGCTGGATTATCGCGGTCTGATAGCCGTCGATCTCATCCTTTGTGAGGGTCTCTCCGACCATAGCCTTTTTGAAAGCAGCATTGACCTCATCCTTTGAAGCCTCTCTGAAGGGAACATAGTCGATGCCGTGATCGGAAGCCCTGCAGCCATGCTCTTTGAAGAAGGAAAGCCTCTGTGAAAGAGCGTCCATCACATCATCCGCGGAGTCGAGGCTGTCTTTTCCGACAGACTTCGCGAGAGCCTTTATATAATCCGTAAAGCCCGCCTTTCCGATATTGATCGCCTTGTCGGGGCGGAAGGAGGGGCAGACCATGAATTCTATTGACTTGTCGGCAAGGATCTTTTCATGCCACTCAAGGGTGTCAACGGGATCGTCCGTAGTGCCGATGTATTTCACATTTGATTTTCTGATGATGCCGCGTACCGTGAGATCGGGATCGTTCTGCAACATATCTCGCGTCTTTTCAAAGATCTCTTCCGCGGTATCGGGAGTAAGGGGCTTTTCGATGCCGAAGTACTTCTTCAGCTCAAGATTGCACCAGTGGTACATGGGATTTCCTATCGCCATCGTCAGAGCGTCGGCGAAGGCCTTGAATTTTTCGATCGGAGCAGCATCGCCTGTGATGAGGTTCTCATCAACGCCGTTTGAGCGCATCACGCGCCATTTGTAATGGTCTCCGAAATAGGAGCCGTCTGGATTCTTTCCGCCGAGCCAGACCTCTGAAATGTCATTGTAGCGGCGGTCTTCGAAGATCTCCTTCGGGGAGATGTGACAGTGATAATCGATTAGAGGGAGATTTTCGGAGTAATCGTGAAAGAGGTGCTTCGCGGTCTCGTTCTTCAGCATGAAATCCTTGTCCATGAATGCTTTCATAAGAGATTCCCTTCCTTTCCTTACTGAAAAATGTAAGCGCTTACATCAAAGTGAGATAATAATATTACCATGAGTTGAAAAAGTCAATGATTTGTTGTGCCTCTTTGAACCACTGTGCAGGCGACGCTTGTGCGTCTGGGGACAAAACCGTTCCCGGAAAGGACTGAGAAGAGTCTGATGACAGTATCATCGCAGATCTTTTCAAGCTTGTTGTCCACTGATGTAAGTTCGGGGGTTGTAGCAAGTGCAAGTTCAGAATTGTTGTAGCCGATTATCGAAAGATCCTTTGGAACGCTGACACCATGCTTCATAGCGTATTTCAGCACACCCACGGCCATGGCATCGTCGGTCGCAAAGCAGGCGTCAAAGTCAGGGTGATTTTCTTCAAGATAAGAAACGGTCTCGTCAATATTGTTTCTGATATGGCATATCAAAGAAGGGATGGGCGCTATTCCCGCTTCCTCAAGAGCCTTCTCATAACCGGCCTTCTTCTTTTTCGCCGAATAGCTTTCGGAGTCAGTGAGGAAGAGGATCCTGTTCCTTCCGTTTTCAATCAGTTTTTTTGTAAGGTCGAGGGAGACTGCATAATCATTTGAGAATGTGCAGAATATGTTTTCGGCGTCAACATCGCCGTTTATAAGGAAAAGGGGCTTTTTTTGAGCAGCCTTTTCTATGTAACCTGTATTGTGCGACTTCGTATCGGAACCTGCATAAGTGGAGCCGACCAGGATCATAGCGTCGATCCGCTCTTCGAGGAGCATCCTGATATGCTCTTCTTTTTCCTCTGCACGAAAGCCGGAGCAGGAGAGGAGCATATTGTAATCCTTCTCGTGAAGCCTTCTTTCTATGAGGGCTACTGCTCGAGCCATATAGTTGTCGGAGATGTCGGGAACGAGAACGCCCACGGTATGGGTCGACTCACCGGAAAGCCCGCGGGCAAAGACATTCGGAGTATAATCCTCCTCCGCCATCACCTTCATGACTTTTTCCTTCGTTTTTTCACTGACCTTGTCCGAGTCGTTTAAGACTCTTGATACAGTTGCGATGGAAACGCCGGATTTTTCCGCTATGTCATAGATATTCATCTTGACGCCTTCCTAAAAAAATACTGAAAGGAACCATATATGAACTGCTGATCATCCGGCCTTTTTCGTCACAAGTTGACCGGATGTAAAAAAAGTTCTATCTTATATTTATAAAAATCCTCTTGAATGATACATCATCATGTAAGCGCTTACAAGCCGTTTTTTTGTTTTTGTTAATGAAAGAAAAAAGAAACAATCTTCAGATGATGACGGAGACTCCCGTACCGAGACTTGTTGTAACACTCGGGATCCCGGCCATCATTTCCATGTTCGTGACCTCCATATACAATATGGCGGACACTTATTTTGTCTCGATGATAGGAACCTCTGCCTCGGGAGCGGTGGGGGTGGTATTCGGTCTGCAGGCAGTGATGCAGGCCTTCGGTTTCATGTTCGGACACGGAGCCGGCAGCATCATAGCGAGGCACCTCGGCGCGGGAGACAAGGAGCAGGCTACAAAAACAGCCTCAACCTCATTTTTTATGTCGATCGCCACGGGTCTCATCATTACAGTCCTCGGACTCATACTGATCAATCCCGTGATGAGACTTTTCGGGGCAACTGAGACGATCCTCCCCTATGCCCGGGAATATGGTGTGTTTGTCCTTTTGGGCGCGCCTTTTATCACAGCTTCCTGCGTCATGAACAATATCCTTCGCTATGAGGGCAGGGCTCTCCTTGCAATGGTGGGGCTGACCTTCGGAGGAATATTGAATATCGGACTCGATCCCCTGTTCATGTTCGGTCTTTCGCTCGGGACAAGGGGCGCCGGGCTTTCCACCATGCTGTCCCAATTCATAAGCTTCCTGATCCTCCTTTCCATGTTCTTGCGAAGAAAGAGCGACAGCAGGATTCAGATAACGATGGTCTCAAGGAAGGCAAAGGATCTTTTTGAGATAATTTCGATCGGCTTTGCCTCGTTTATCAGGCAGGGGCTTAACTCCGTCTCCACTATGATCCTCAACAACCAGGCTGCCTTCTTCGGCGGCGATCCGGCTGTCGCCGCGATGAGCATCACAAACAGGATGGTCTTTCTCGTTTTTTCAGTCGCTCTCGGCGTTGGGCAGGGCTTCCAGCCGGTTGCAGGCTTTAATTACGGGGCGGGGAAATTTCGGCGGGTTCGGCAGGGCTTCTTTTTTACATTATCTATAGGAGCGCTTTTCATAGGCGCTGCATCGATAGTGACCTTCATCTTTGCCGGGAATATAATGGCCTTCTTCAGGGACGACCCGCTGGTTATAGAGGTAGGGACCCCCGCGCTTCGGGCGGCAAGCCTGGTCCTTATCAGCCACCCCTTTGCCGTCACTTCGAACATGCTCTTTCAGAGTCTCGGAAAGGCCGGCAGGGCCTCCTTCCTGTCAGCCTTAAGGAGCGGGCTTTTCTTCATTCCGCTCGTATTGATACTGCCGCAGTTTTTTGGACTTCAGGGAGTCTGGCTCTCGCAGCCCGTTGCTGATGTCCTGACTGCAGTGGTTTCCTTTCCTTTTGCGCTGCAATATACCTCGCATCTTAAAAAACTGGAGGCTGTCAAGCTATGAACAGGATAATATCGGAATCCAATATTACGATCGAAGGACAGGAGTTTACGGGAAACCTTTCCGCAAGAATGTCTCATCCGGACGGGCGGCCATATCACACCTTCAGGACCTATACTCTCCTTGTTGACGGAAGCAATGTGACCTTCAAAAAATGCGTTTTTTCAAATACGGCAGGGCCTGGGGAGACCCTGGGACAGGCCATAGCTCTTTATCTTGACGGGGACGACATAAAGCTTTTTGACTGTGTTCTGAAAGGACATCAGGACACGCTCTTTCTTGCGCCGCTTCCCGAGAAGGAATTTGAAAAGGACGGGTTTCTCGGCCCGAAGCAGTTTACGGAAAGGACGAGGAGGAAATATTATTTTGAAAACTGCCTGATAGAAGGCGGAGTGGACTTCGTTTTTGGAGGGGGAGAGTGCGTTTTCAAGCACTGCGAGTTCAGAAGTGTAGAGGCCGGATATGTGTTTGCGCCTTCAACGCCGAAGGGACAGGAAGTCGGGTTTTACTGCGAGGATTGCTCATTTACACATTCGGATGATGTCAAAGAAGAGAGCACCTATCTTGGACGCCCGTGGAGAGAGTACGCGCGCGTCACATTGAAAAACTGCTTCCTTGGCGACCACATAAAGAAAGAAGGCTGGCATGACTGGGGGAAGGAAGGGGCGCGAGTTAATTCATTATTCATAGAAGAGGGCTCCCATGGCCCGGGTGCAGAAGGAGCGATGCGGCCTGACTGGGTCAGGTTTTCATGATCAGTCTTCAATTCCTTCGAGGCTTTCCATCAGCTTGGCGTCAGGGACATGGGCTTTCCGGTATTCGCGCGGAGACATCTCATAGATCCGTCTGAAGCAGTCCTTGAAATAATTCGGATCCGAGAAGCCGCAGTTTGACGACACCTCGGAGATCCTGTGATCTGTTGAGAGAAGCTCTGTGGAAGCCTTGCGAAGTCTTGTCAGAGTGACATACTCCTTCATCCCCATGCCGGTCTTTGCCTTGAACTTCTTTGAAAAATAAGACGGGGAGAGCCCTGCCTGCTTTGCGAGAGTGTTGAGATCCAGCGGCTGGGCATAGTTTTCGTTGATGTAGTTTACGACACTCGTGATCACATCCTGGGGATCATCGTCCTTATCCTTTGCGTGCGAGAGGGAATAACGCATGATGTAAAGGACCATCTCGCGGAGGAGCAGCTTTGTGATCATCAGGGAATATCTGTCGTCCAGCCTTCCTTCCGTGATCATGCGGTCAAAGATCCCGGTGAGCTCGTCGCGGTAAGCGGCCGTGATGGTACCGGAGGAAAAGTCCAGAGACTCCCTGAAATCTGTATGGAACGGGATGCCGTCCTCGCAGAGATCAGAGAAGTTGAAGTATATATTTATCCTTACGCAGGTGCTCCTGTAAAAGGCATAATGTGAGACACCGGGAGGTATCAGGGCAAAATCACCCGCCTTCATATTCAGTACCTTTCTGCCTGAGAAGAGACTTGCTTCACCGCTCCTTACATAATAAAACTCGTAGTAGGCATGCTTATGGGCCACGGGCATCTTGTAATCGGCATTTCGCGTCAGCTGGTTTATGTATATCCTGTCTATCATTTCATCCGAGGTGCGCATTATCTTCCTCCTGCAATAAAAATGGCAATCTCAACATATTTCCACCTGTCGATTTTTAACAGTATACACAAACAAGAACAAAAAATCAGTAGTTTTCTTACGAAAAATCACTAATTTTTATGTTGTAATTGCAGTAATAAGCATTTATACTTTGAGAGTGTTTTTTGGTAAGCGCTTACATTTGTGCTTACAAAAATCTGAAAACGCGGGCGGTACAATGGACAGAAGGATTAGCTTCAATACATACAGGATAATAGACCTCTTCTTCTTTGCCCTGATGGTGGGAGTGGCCGAGTACATTCTCGTTATGGCGGCTTCAAGGTGGTTTCGGTTTGAACTCTACACCGTATCGGTCACGGCAGGTCTTACCGCTATAGTGTATATGCGCTGGGGACCTTTCGGTATGATCCATGCCGTATTGGGAGGACTTGTATATGTGCTCGCGAACCCGGCAGCGCTTTCAAACGAAGAGCTTTTCAGGGAGATACTCATATACTGTGTTGGAAATCTCTTCTCAGCCTTCGTGATGATACTGTTCGTGAATCCCGGCAGGGCGAAGATCAGAAAAGGCATCCTTACAGCCGTAGGCTACGGTCTTCTGACACAGCTGCTGATGGAGGTCGGAAGAGGGATCGTATCGATGTTCTTCAACTTCGGACCTGACGCGATAAGAAAATTCATTACCTATGATGCGCTGACATTCCTTTTCACAGCGCTGATCGTAGGAATAGCTTCAAGGCTGGACGGAATATTTGAGTATCAGAGGGATTATATTCTGAGACAGCAGAAAGAAAGAGAAAGAGAAAAGGAAGACGGTTTCAAAGAAGGGGAGACTTAAAGATGAGTGATTCAAGAGCTATCGCGAAAGCTGCTGATTACCTCGTTTACGACAAGGAAAAGAAGGTATACCGGCAGGATCCCGAGCAGGCAGTAAGGGATGATGTCGAAAAGCATTACTGGCTTCACGTACTTCGCACGATCGCAAAGGATTGGCGTCTTTATGTGATGCTCGTACCGATGATCCTCGTTTTCCTGTTCTGGCGTTATTTCCCGATGTACGAGCTGCTGGGCTGCTTCAAGGTGTCTGACCAGACCCTTCCCGTTGCTGATCAGCTCTTCTCGGGCTTCTACAATTTCAAGATACTTCTCATGGGCTCCGATACAATGTCCCTTGAGTTCTTCAGGGCTCTTCGGAACACCTTCGTTCTTTCGTTCTACGGACTTATATTCGGTTTCCCGATCCCGATCATACTTGCTCTTTTCTTCAACGAGATCAAGTCGAACGTTCTTCGCTCGGTGTATCAGGTACTTACATATCTGCCGAAGTTCATGTCGACCGTTATCATCACCTCCCTCGTTATCATGCTTGTAAAGCAGGGAGCTCAGACATCTTCAATGGGTATCATCTCACAGGCGCTTGAGAAGCTGGGGCTGATCTCATATGATGTCGGTAATGCCGGTCTATTGAACCAACCGCAATTCTTCAGAGCGATATTCATCATCTCCGGTATTTGGGAGGATGCCGGCTACGGTAGCATTGTCTTCTTCGCCGCCATCATCTCGATCTCGCCGACCTCCTATGAGGCCGCCCAGATCGATGGGGCAGGCAAGATGGCACAGATGAGATACGTAGTCCTGCCGAGTATTCTTTCTACGATAGTCATCATGTTGATCACAAAGATAGGTTCGCTGCTATCCATAGGCTACGAGAAGGTCCTCCTCTTGTACAATTCAAATACATTCATAACGGCGGACGTTGTTTCAACCTTCGCTAACCGCTACGGTCTGGAGGGAGCGTCAAAGGGTATCGCATCCGCCGCAGAAATGATGAGTAATGTCATCGCCATGCTCCTCGTCATTGGCGCAAATACCATAGCGAGAAAGGCTTCCGATACATCACTGTACTGATTGGTATAGCTTCGTGAACACATAGTCAAAGCACTGAGAGAGAAAGAAAATGAAGAGAAAACTCGAAATTTCAGAACTCGTATTCAAGATCATAAGCTACACGCTCCTTACCGTGTTCGCCCTGATGTGTCTGTATCCGTTTGTTTACGCGGTTTCGGCCTCACTCTCCGGGATCAATGCGGTAGAGTACAATCAGGTTGTGCTGCTTCCGAAGGATATACAGGTAGAGGCCTTCAAGAGGATGTTCTCGGACAATATGTTCTGGAACGCCTACTCAAACACATTGTTCCTGACTATATTCGGAACGATCTGGTGCCTTATCTACTCGATACTCGGTGCCTATGCTCTTTCAAAAAAGAGACTGTTATTTAGGAAGTTCTTCAACTTCTTCCTGGTATTCACAATGTGGTTCTCAGCCGGTATCGTTCCCCAGTACCTGAACTACCTCCAGACAAAGGCCGTATTCAACAAGGTCGGTATCTGGGATGACAAGTGGCTGGTAGTTATCGCCATGGGTATGGCGGCTATGAACATTATCCTCCTTCGAAACGCATTCGAGGAGGTGCCTCAGGAAATCGAGGAAGCGGCTATAGTCGACGGTGCTACAGAATTCCAGGTTCTTCGTACAGTATATATCCCGATGTCGAAATCGACTATCGCAACCGTAACATTGTTCTTTGCAATATCAAGATGGAATGGATACTTCTGGGCAAGACAGATGATCTCAAACGGCTACGAGAAGCCGCTGCAGGTCTTCATAAGAGAGCTACTCGAGCAGTATCAGGATCCGGAGTTTACCGCAGGCTGGAACGAGGTATACTCTCCCGATTCCATCATCTATGCACTGATCGTCTGCTCGATCATACCGATCCTTATCATCTACCCCTTCATCCAGAAGTACTTTGCGAAGGGTACAAACGTCGGCGGCGTCAAGGAATAATCTTTATATGATCTTTTGCGGGGGTTCCCGCTGAAGATAAAGTTTCAAAAACAGCTAAGGAGGAATTTTATGAGAAAAGGTAAAAAAGCACTTTCGCTCGGTCTTGTATCGCTCATGACCGCAGCACTTGTGGCAGGATGCGGCAACAGCATCCAGCAGCCCACAAGCAGTGCGTCGTCAAAACCGGCAAGCAGCAGCGCAGCAGCTTCATCAAGCACTGCATCAACAGAGGATCTGCTCAAGTTTGAAAAGGGAACCGAGCTCCGTATGGCAACCGGCTACAACAGCGCAAAGACAGGTATCGTATTTGACGCTGAGACGGCAGGAGCAGGCGTTACCCTTGCAGACGGCAAGAACTACAATTCAGGCGACCTTAAGCCTACCTGGGTAGCGCTTCAGGACAAGCTTGGAATGAAGTTCACAAGTGTTTACCAGGGCAACTCTTCCACGAAAGAGTTCGATTACTGGAAAGAAAAGCTCGGAGACGTTGACATGGTTTCCGGTACAGCTGCAAAGCTTACCGAATTCGGTGAGCAGGGCTCCATCGTAAACATCGGCGAGTACCTTGACAAGATGCCGAACTTCAAGGCTTATCTTGACAAGAACCCCATCGTTCGTCTCTCTATCACTGGTAATGTTTCAACAGGCGCTATCTACTTCTCACCTTACTTCGACGGTGTCAACGATATCGAGAAGATGCCTCTTATGAGGACAGACTGGGTAGCAAAGCTCCTTGACGGCGAAGGCCAGTTCTCGGCAGCAGCTTCAGGAAATACCGCAGCTCCCGTATATCAGCCTTTCATGCCTACAAGCGGCAAGGTTGAGATCGATGTCGTAAAGAAGGACGGAAAGTCCACAGAAAAGGTTACCAAGGATTACGGCGCATACGGCAATATAGTTGCGAAGATGAACGAAAAAGGTTCTATGAGCGGTGTTGACGCGGTGAACATGCTTCGTGAATAAATCGACAAGACCTACAACAACTATTACGGAACAACCCGTTCAGATCTTTTCTGCGGCCAGAACGCTGCATGGGATGTTGATGAACTCGTAGCTCTCGTTCGTTGCGTAGTTTCAAACGCTCAGACACTCAACGGAACAGACAAGGTTCAGGGTATCTTCACACGTGAGGATAACAACCTTCAGAGAAAGACCGATATGGTCCGTTTCGCAGGCGTTCTCTTTGGTGTAAGAGGTCTTGAGTCCCGCCAGGATTACCTCTATGTAGGCAATGACGGAAAGCTCCATGATGCACGTCAGGAAACCGCTACCTATGATGCTCTCAAGAGAATGAATGATATGGTTAAGGAAGGCCTTATCTCAGAAGCATTCATCAACAACCAGGAAGAGAATACAAAGAAGTATCTCGAGAACGATCTCGGCTTCATGCACTATGATTACAACCAGACACAGACCATCTACAACCAGCCCGAGGATTCAAAAACACTTCAGGCCGGAGAGAAGTATATGGCAGTCATGGTTCCCGTATCAAAGTGGAATGACGGCAAGGCTGACACCTTTATGAGATTTACAGAGTCCTGGAGATCAGTAAAGACTGATGGATGGGGAATCTCAAAGGCCGGTATTGGAAATGACACCAACAAACTCAATGCATGCCTCAAGCTCATCGATTACGCATACTCACCTGAGGGCACGATCCTTATGTCCTATGGTCCCGATGCGTTCATCAAGAAGGGCGAGACCTTCAACTTCAACGGCGAAGAGATGCCTGTTATAGCTGATGCGACCAGAGCTGAGCTTTGGGAGAAGGCAAAAGGAAATTACACAAACTATGCTCGTATGTATCTTGGATCAACACTCTCCTTCATGAAGAGCCAGGCATTTGAGTATCAGTGTACAACAGAAGTTGGTAGAGAGGGCGCAGGCTACATTTCAAACGCTATAGCTCTCGGGACCATCAAGCATCCGGAGCTCGCGCTTGCAAGCAATATGTGGTACACATCAGTACCTACAGTCCTTCCTACAACGAAGGCTGACAACGACCTCATCAACTCCTACACGAACCTTACAAAGCAGTTCTCATCCTCCAAGGGTGACGATCAGGTGAACGTAATGGTTGACCTTATCGCGAAGGGTTCTGCACAGGGCTTCTCAGGAGCTGATACCGTAAAGAACGATTACCAGGGCGCTTCCTACCTCCAGGTTAAGGAACAGGCTTGGGAAGAACTTCAGGACTTCTACAAGAATCTTAAATAATCATTGAGATTTTGATCCGGGCGGGCTTCATCACCCGTCCGGGTATTCCCTTAGATTTCCTAAGGAACGTTTGATAAAAAGTTTTCGATAGTGACAGGGGGTCATGATGTACAAAAAAGAGATGGTGCTTCAGAAGGTAGCATGCTTTCTTGTGTTGATATCGAGCGTTGTGGTATTTCTGTATTCTCTTGGAATACTGACTGACCTCTATGAGTCATTCTATTATACGATCAGGGATCCGCAGAACGCAGACAGGAACCCTATCCCAGGCTCGCTGATTTACTATGATATGCAGCCTTTCAACAAGACTTTCCTGCATCTTGGGCTGATGCTCATCATTGTGGCAATCTTCCTTTTCATCACGAGTACTCATGTGAGAAGGCGCTATTATATAGGTAACGTGATCGCGATCCTGGCAAATGTGGCCGCGAACATCGGGGTCTTTGTATGGGCAAGCGGGAGGATAGCGGCATACAAGCAGCAGTTCCTTACTACCGTGGATTTTGAAGCGTTCAAGGCTTTTGTCGACCAAAGGGGCGGTTATTATACCGAATCTACCATGTGGTTTGACGCGAAAAACGGCGTTTTCGCCTTTGCCCTGATATGCTGTGCATTCCTGCTATGCATCATGTTCTGGAAATTCTCTCTGATGAAGCAGGAAAAGGCTCTGGTTGAAGAAGGAAAGGGGGCTGCATCGTGAGCAAGCTTGGAAAAGAGGTTACCACTTCGGTAGCTGTTGACAATATGGACGACGCATTTATTGTAAAGGATAGAATGCGTTTTACGAAAAACAAGGCTTCTTCAGGTCTTGCCCTTCTGGCGCTTGTACTTGATGTATTTTACTTCATTTCACTTTATTCATCCGATGTAGGACATGCAGAGAGAGGTGGCTATTATTACAATATCAGGATAGCGGTCTCGCTCATATACAACCTTTTGTTCCTTCTCATCGTATTCCTCTGCTCGGAGGGCGTGAAGAATTACGTTCGCAGTTATCATTATGTATTGATCGTGATGGGGCTCTTCCAGTTTGTAAGGATATTCATTATGCCCTGGCAGGCTCTTCATTTTGAGGTTGCTCTAGAGGGCGGCGGCACTGTTATGGCAATGGACAATGCACAGTTCATACGTGTTTGCATTTACCTTGGCGTTTCGGGACTCTGCTGCGTGATAGCGGCTATAGTGGGTCTTTCGAAATGCAGGACTCTTGAGAATCATCAGAAGGCTATAGAGCAATTAGCAGGTCAGGCGTGAGCAAAGGAGCAGTGAGATGGCTGAACTCTCATTACAGCACTTAGACAAGATATACGACAACAAGGTTCAGGCGGTTTTTGACTTCAATATGGATGTCAAGGACGGTGAACTGATCGTATTGGTAGGTCCCTCCGGCTGCGGAAAGTCAACAACACTCCGCATGGTTGCCGGACTTGAGGATATATCCAGGGGACACCTCATTATGGACGGGAGGGATATCACACAGACTCCTCCCAAGGATCGTGATATGGCGATGGTCTTCCAGAGCTACGCTCTGTACGGACATATGACGGTATACGAGAATATGGCATTTTCCCTTACACTTCGGAAGGAAAATCCCAATGTTATCCACAAGAAGGTCATGGCTGCGGCAGAGATCCTTGGACTTGTTCCCCAGCTCAACAAGAAGCCTTCACAGCTTTCCGGCGGTCAGAGACAGAGAGTCGCGATGGGGCGTTCCATAGTCCGTTCACCGAAGCTCTTCCTCTTTGATGAGCCTCTTTCAAACCTTGATGCGAAGCTTCGTGGATCTACAAGAAGAGAGATACTTCTTCTCCACAAGAGGCTTTCCGCGACAATGATGTATGTCACACACGATCAGACCGAGGCGCTTACCCTGGCTGATCGGATAGTATGTATGTCCATGGGACATGTTCAGCAGATCGGTACTCCTCTTGAACTTTACGATTCGCCCGCGAATCTCTTCGTTGCAGGTTTCATAGGTCTGCCGCCCATGAATGTTTTTGACGTAAGGGTGTCCGACGGAAAGCTTGTAAATGATGTTTTCTCCACCGCGATCCTTCCTGAAGAAAAGGCAAAGCTTGCTCCTTATGAAGGAAAGGAGATTACCCTCGGTGTTCGTCCGGAGAATATCGAGCCTCATGAGGATGGAGACATTCCGATGTCCGTCAATCTCAATGAAAATCTTGGAATGAATACGCTGGTTCACGGTCATGTGGGCAATTCCTCAGTCAGGATGACCGGAAAGTTCAAGGGCTGGTGTGATTACAAGCCGGGTGACGGTCTTTATGTCCGGTTCGTGAAGCGTCATTTCTTTGACAAAGAAACGACGAATGCGATTTAAGGAGGGAATAAGGCGTGAGCACTGAAAAATCTGCAAAAACAATGAAGACATTTAAAGGACCGGAGTTTATCAGGAAGTTCCTGGTTTCCCTGAAACGTCGTCCTCATAATATTGCCTTTGTGGTCTTTATCATAGCATTCCTTATCTATGCTCTGAATCTGACCCATATATCCCATACGACGTCCAGGATCAACGGACCCGGGATGGGGATATTCGGCTTTGTGACGATGCTGGCTTCATTCCTTTCACTCGCCTGCTACCTCAACATTTTCCCGAAGAGGAAGCCTGTGAACAAACCTATGCTGATCCTCTTCTTTGCAATGAATGTTGCGGTAATCATCTGTGATTATGCTTATCAGGGGGCGATTGCCGAAGCTTTGAACAGGGAAGTGAATCCGATCAATTATGAGGACTATATAGGACGTGCGTTCAACATGCTGAATGTCCATATGATCTTTCTTGTAATAGGTCTTGTACTTGTGATACTGCTTCCTGTTTACGGAAGACTGTTCAAGAAGATCAATACTTCTATCGCAGTTGAGTCCAGCGAGATGGCTGAGATCGAGCTTTCGGGTGACGAGTAAAAATGTCTTCCCACAGAAGAAAGCGGGCCCGGGAAAAGGAGATTGAGAAAGAGACCGATTATTACGATCTTCACAAGCAGGCAGTAGAGGATCTTGTAACAGCGGATGTTTCGAATTCTCCTGTAGTTTCAAAAAAGGAGCTTCGGAGGTTTCGGGGTGCGAAGAAGTTTACGATCCCCAATATCGTCAAGGCGCTGTTTATAAAATGGTGGTTTAACGGAGCTGTATGCTTCTTCTTTCTCTGGGGTCTCGGGATGTTCGTTACAAATATCCTTGACCAGTTGTTCATCCTTTCGATAGCGATGGGGATAGTCACGGATCTTCTTGTGAACAACTCACTGAGGTTCGTAGCTGATCCCGATGGCGCTCTCGACAATTACATGATGTTCCCGAACAAGAAGTTCGTATTCTTCTTCCTGAACATACTTTATGCGTTTCTGGTCGTGTTCTTTGTATTCGAGGCTTATACATGGATCAATATGCTGATCACCTCGATACCCGGAAACGAGAACGGGTCGGTTGCCTTCCTGGGCGTAGGCCCCCTGATCTTCGGTACTATATATCTTGGTTTTGACATGCTCTTCATTGGAATGAAGAGGCTTTTCCTGAAGATAGTCGCAGATGCGAAAGAAAAGAACAGATAAACGGAGGTTTGATCCATGGCTTATCTAAAGCTCAAGGAAATCAACAAGATCTATCCCAACGGTTTCCACGCAGTCCACAATTTCAATCTTGAAATTGAAAAGGGTGAATTCATCGTCTTCGTCGGTCCTTCCGGCTGCGGAAAATCGACGACTCTTCGTATGATCGCCGGTCTTGAGGATATCTCGAAGGGGGACTTTTTCATAGGCGACAAGAGAGCGAATGAGCTTTCTCCCCGTCAGAGAGAGATAGCCATGGTATTCCAGAGCTATGCTCTTTATCCTCAGCTTACGGTTTATGACAACCTTGGCTACGGTCTCACTCTCGAGGGTGTTGATGAGGATGTCATAGAAGAGAAGGTCAACTGGGTTGCTGATATACTTGGACTTACAGAATATCTCGACAGGCTTCCGAGAGCTCTCTCCGGAGGTCAGAGACAGAGAGTTGCGGTTGGCCGCGCCATAATCAGGAAGGTTGGTATTTTCCTTATGGACGAGCCGCTTTCCAATCTGGATGCGAAGCAGCGTGTTACGATGAGATCAGAGATCTCCAATATTGCCCGTTCCACAGGCGCTACGACTATATATGTCACACATGATCAGACCGAGGCCATGACCATGGCGGACCGCATTGTCGTAATGAAGGACGGCTATATCCAGCAGGTCGGATCTCCCTTCGAACTTTATTTCAAGCCCGCAAATGTATTCGTGGCAGGCTTCATCGGTGAGCCTCCCATGAACTTCATCAGGGGGAAGGTTGAGAACGGCATCTTCAGGATAGGTGGCGAGCCTATGGATCTTCGAAAGAAGCCGAAATTTGATGCTTCAAAGTATGAAGGAAAAGAGATAGTCTTTGGCTTCCGTCCGGAGGCGATCGAGCTTGGCGAGAAGGAAAATTCCTTTGTGGTGAACGGCAGCGTCGAGCTTACCGAGATGCTTGGCGACAATACCAACGTTTACATGAACATCAATGAGGACAGGGCTATCCTGAAGATCGATCCTCATGACACTCCCGAGGTAGATTCCAATATCAGCTTCTCCATTCCTTACGAGAGGGTTTACCTTTTCGACGGCGAGACCGAGATGGTCATCGATGGCTGATGCTTAGGCTTGGGATCAGATTTCACGATACGGCAGATGTTCCCTTTGAGGAGAGGGTGCTTTGCGCAAAGGAACAGGGTTTTTCCTGTGTCCATATTGCGCTCTCAAAGATCAAGGACCTCCCGGCTGATATAAAGGCTCTCACGCCCGGGTATGCCAATTATCTCAAGGAAAACTTTGACAAGGCAGGTCTTTCGGTTGCAGTTCTCGGGAATTATCTGAATCTCTGCGATCCTGATCCGGACAGGCTTAAGGGCATCTTGAAGAAGTATGAGGCTCATATCAGATTTGCTTCATATCTTCGTGCAGGTGTTGTCGGGACGGAGACAGGTGCGCCAAACTCCGCATATGATTGCTCGGATCGTGAGGCTGTGCGTTCTGAAGAAGCGTATGTAACCTTCAGAGAAAATGTCAAAACGGTTGTAAGCTATGCAGAGCATTATGGAGTGACTTTCGCGATCGAACCTGTTTACAAGCATATCATTTATTCACCCGAGAGAGCGAGAAGGCTCCTTGATGAGGTGGGCTCAGAAAATCTTCGCATTATCTTCGATCCTGTAAATCTCCTTGATCCGGACAGGCTTGAGGAGAGGGACGAGGTACTTGGAAAAGCAATGGAGCTTTATCCCGAGGAGATAGCGGTCATTCATCTCAAGGACTTCATTCCCGAGAAACGGGAGGACGGCTCCATCAATATGAAGCCCTGCGGCTGCGGCCTTGGGGCTATGACCTATGATGACATCATTGAATTTGCGGTTAAGCAAAAGCCTTTTATTGAGGCGACTCTTGAAAATACCACTCCCTCTGACGCGACAGAATGCAGGAAACACATTGAAGGAATAATCAGGAAGTACGAAAATGCTGGATGAAAAACTGAAAAAAGAAATAATGGGGTATCTTGACTACCTCCTTGAAAATTCCACTGCCGAGAGGCCCTTATGGAATAAGGAGATCGAGGGCAGTTCCCAGCATAACAAATGGAATTATATAGACGGATGTATGCTCCTTGCAGTGCTTTCCCTATATGAGAAGACAAAAGAGGAGCATTATTTTTCGTTTGTGAAGGATTTCATTGATTACTTCGTGACGGATGACGGAGATATCAAGACCTACTCGGTTGAGGAATACAATCTCGACTCTGTTAACTGTGCACGGGCTCTTTTCCCCATCTATGAAAAGACGGGAGAAGAGAAGTACAAAAAGGCTCTTGACCTTGTTCGTTCACAGCTTGAGACGCAGCCTCGTACCGCTTCCGGAAATTTCTGGCACAAGAAGATTTATCCTGATCAGGTCTGGCTTGACGGGCTTTTTATGGCGCAGCCGTTCTATCTTCGCTATGAGACACAATTCTGTAAGATGGCAAAGGCTTCCGATGTCCTGAAACAATATCAGAATGTTGAGCGTTTTATGAAGGATCCTGAAACGGGACTTTATTATCATGGCTATGATGAGTCGAGAAAGATGCCTTGGGCCAATCCCATCACAGGCTGCTCTCAGAACTTTTGGCTCAGATCTCTTGGCTGGTTTGCGCTTTCACTTGTTGATACACTTTCAGAGCTTTCAGAGACTCTTTATTATGAAAAGCGGTATCTCATGAGCCTTTTGAAGGATCTGATCGATTCCATACTGAAATATCAGGATGAAGGCGGCATGTTCTGGCAGGTTGCGAATTTCCCTGGAAGAGAAGGAAATTACCTTGAGACCTCAGGAACGGCTTTGATCGCCTGCGCGATACTTCGCGGTGTCAGGCTTTATTTCCTTCCTGAAAAATATCTTCCTTACGGGGAAAAGGCTTTCTACGGGATAGTTGACAAGTATTTTTCCTATTCAGAGAAGGACGGCATCAAGCTCGGCGGGATATGCCTCGTGGCAGGGCTCGGCGGAAAGAATATGCGTGACGGCTCCTATGAATACTATCTTTCGGAGCCGGTCGTTGAGAATGAGTCAAAGGGCGTTGCACCCTTCCTTATGACCTTTGTGGAGCTATTGCGGGAGGACGAAGACTGATGGGCTTTTCCGAGGTATCGGTTTTTTCGCGCGGCTTTGTGATCGAGAGGGAAAACGAGGATTTTTTTGAGAGCGAAGAAGCTGCGAAGGTCTTCGTAAACGACACCCTTGTGAAGGAAACGAAGGAAAATGTGATCAGCATTTTCTCGCTCAAGCCTGACAGCGTATATGATGTCAAGGTCGTTGATTCTTCAGGCACTTCTGAAAAAAAGATAATCACAAAATGTGAATCTGTCCTTCTCAATGTCAAAGCTTTCGGAGCCAAGGGCGACGGAGTAAATGACGATACCGAGAGCATATCCTGCGCTATAGCAGCCTGCCTTCCCGGCGGCACCGTTTTTGTGCCTGCGGGAACCTATCTGGTAAGACCCTTATTCATGAAGGATAATATCACCCTTTATCTTGACAAGGGAGCTGTGCTCCTTGGCGAGACCGACAGGACGAAGTATCCGATCCTTCCCGGGATGGTATTTTCCGAGGATTGGGACAAGGAGGAAAACTTCGGCTCGTGGGAAGGAAATCCTCTTGATCAGTTTGCTTCGCTTATCACAGGAGTAGGTGTGAAAGATCTTTCTGTGATAGGAGAGGGCACCATTGACGGGAATTCACAAAATTCCGACTGGTGGGTTGATGTCCGCATCAGGAGGATCGCGTGGCGCCCCAATCTTGTTTTTCTGAACAGGTGCCGAAATGTCGTATTTGCCGGCATTACCATAAAGAATTCCCCCTGCTGGGCGGTTCATCCCTATTATTGCGATGATGTGAGCCTTATTGATCTTTATATCGAAAATCCTTCCGACTCACCCAATACCGACGGGATAGATCCCGAGTCCTGCATCAATACGCTGATACTCGGGACGACTATATCGGTCGGGGATGATTGCGTCGCGGTAAAGAGCGGAAAGCTCTATATGGCAAGGCAGCATTTCAGAAGGACAAACAAAGTTACGGTCAGAAACTGCAGATTCATGAGCGGACACGGCGGAGTCACGATAGGCTCCGAGATCTCAGGCGGCGTCGAGAATGTATATGTGACAAAGAGTATATTCAAGGATACCGACCGCGGGATCAGGATCAAGTCAAGAAGAGGCCGCGGTGACAGGGCGCATATCTCCGGGATCGTCTGTGAAAATATGCTGATGGACGGAGTGAGGATGCCGCTCACCGTGAATATGTTCTATTTCTGCGATCCGGACGGGCACAGTCCTTATGTTCAGACGCAGGAGGCGCTTCCTGTTGACGAAGCGACACCTTCGATCGGACTGATAGAGTTTCGCGACCTGACCTGCAAAAATACCGAGAACTGCTTCGTGTGCGCCTACGGGCTTCCGGAACGTTATGTCGAAGGGATAAAGATAAAAAATGTAAATGTTTCGTTCGTTTCTCCTGAAAAGAGGCGTCCGGTGCTTCCCGTGATGATGGATGATTTTCCTGAGATGGCCGGGAAGAGCATGTTCTTTAAAAATATCGACTCGGTTGAGATAGAGAACGTTGTGATAGAGGGCGAGGCAATAGAGGAGCCCGAATTCATCAATGTCAAGGAATTAAAAAAAGAAGCCTTGAAGATAGGGTGATATTATTTTCATAGAAGGAGGTTTTCGCAGCAGATGGAACTTCGTACTGCAGCATCCCCGAAGGATGTAAAGTATTATGACACAAAGAGACTCAGGGAGGAATTCCTTGTAGAAAAGGTCTTCAGAGAGGATGAGATATATCTTGTTTATTCTCATATAGACAGGATAATATTCGGCTCCGCGGTTCCGGTAGCAAAGGAGCTGAAGCTCCTTGCCGGAGACGAGCTTCGGGCTTCGTACTTCCTTGAGAGAAGAGAGCTTGGGCTTATCAATATCGGCGGGGACGGTGTTGTTACGATCGACGGGAAGGAATATTCAGTGATCTCACGTGACGGGATGTATATAGGAATGGGCTCAAAGGACATATCCTTCAAGTCCTGCGATCCGAAGAATCCCGCGAAATTCTATTTGAACTCGGCACCTGCCCATACGACATATCCGACTGTGCTTATCAAGCGAGAAGGCACAGCAGGAGAGGGAGAGGTCGTGATCAAGCCCGAGAACAAGAAGGAACTTGGCTGTCTTGAGGATGCTAACCACCGCACAATAAACAAATATATCCTTCCGGGACAGGTTGAGTCCTGCCAGCTTGAGATGGGACTTACTCATCTTGAACCCGGTTCCATCTGGAATACCATGCCCTGTCATACGCATGACAGAAGGATGGAGGTTTATCTTTACTTTGATATGGAACCTGACGCGTTTGTAATGCATTTCATGGGAGAGCCGACGGAGACAAGGCATATCATCATGAGGAATGAGCAGGCAGTGATCTCGCCCTCATGGTCTATCCACTCCGGCGCGGGCTCGAGAGCTTACACCTTCATCTGGGGAATGGTAGGGGAAAACCAGGACTTCGATGATATGGATGATGTGAGGAATGAGGATCTTCTCTGATTGAGAAGCACTCGGCCTGATATAACCCCGTTTCAGTTTTATTATGTAACAAACCCGATTTTTGGGTAATGCAACAATAGTTTATATGAGGAGGTAAAGAAGATGGGCAACATGTTGGATCAGTTCAAGCTTACGGACAAGGTAGCATGGATCACGGGAGCAAGCTACGGCCTTGGTCTTGCTTATGCTACGGCCTATGCTGAGGTTGGCGCAAAGATCGTATTCAACGACATCAACCAGGAGCTCGTTGACCGCGGGATGAAAGAGTATGAGAAGCTCGGGATCAAGGCTTACGGCGCTGTATGCGATGTCACGAATGAAGAAGCGGTCAATAAGTTCGTAGCTGATGTTGAAAAGGAAGTCGGTTCCATCGATATCCTTGTGAACAACGCAGGTATCATCAAAAGGATCCCGATGGTTGAGATGAAGCTTTCCGAATGGAACGCAGTCATCAATGTCGATCTTACGGGACCGTTCATCTGCTCAAAGGCTGTTCTTCCCGGAATGATGAAGAAGGGCTATGGAAAGATAATAAACGCCTGCTCCATGATGTCAGAGTTCGGACGTGAGACTGTTTCCGCTTATGCTGCAGCAAAGGGCGGTCTCAAGATGCTCACAAGAAATATCTGCTCCGAGTATGGTCAGTACAACATCCAGTGTAACGCCATAGGACCCGGCTATATAGCTACACCTCAGACACAGCCTCTCCGTGAGAAGCAGCCTGACGGCTCAATGCATCCCTTCGACAGGTTCATCCGTTCAAAGACACCGGCTCAGCGCTGGGGTCACACGGAGGATCTTATGGGACTCGCTGTTTTCCTTGCTTCACCTGCTTCAGATTTCATCAACGGACAGGTTGTTTACATCGACGGCGGTATCTCCGCTTATATCGGACAGGATCCTTCGAACCTTGACGAGTCAAAGTTCAAGGATGAGGACGTTCAGAAGATTTGATCCATTCCTCTTTTCAGCAGGGAAGGCGCGGGTGACTGCGCCTTCCCTGTCTTTTTTTGGAAACTAAAAATCAAAAATTCGTTTCTTTTACTATTCCATTTGGAAACGGAATGTGATACAATAGTTTTCGGTGACGGGGATGGCACCCAAAGCCGCGTAGGAAGTGGTTTTTATAGGTTTAATAAGGGGAAACTGCAATGGAAGAAACAAGAAGTCTTACCGGAAGGGAAAAATTCGGCTACTCGCTTGGCGCAGTCGCAAAGGACATGGTATACATGCTTTCAGCATCCTATGTCCTTTATTATTTTCAGGATATCATGGGCGTGAGCGCCGTGGCTATGGGAATCATACTCCTTGTAGCCCGTATCTTTGACGCTTTCAACGATCCGATCATGGGTATCATAGTTGCAAAGACAAAGACGAAGATAGGAAAGTTCAGGCCGTGGCTTTTGATCGGTACCCTGACAAACGCCGTCATCCTCGTATTGATGTTCTCTTGCCCCGTCAATCTTTCTCCCGCGGGACTCATCGCATACGCTGCAGTATTCTACATCCTCTGGGGCGTGACCTACACAATGATGGACATTCCCTACTGGTCAATGATCCCTGCCTTCACAAAGGGCGGCAAGGAGAGAGAGGGACTTACAACTCTCGCGCGTTCCTGCGCAGGCGTTGGTTCCGCTATTATCACGATAATCACGATGATGTCAGTCTATGCTCTTGGAAGGGTTTTCACCGGCGGGGATGCCGCATCGGTTGAGCGGGTAGGCTTCCAGTGGTTTGCGATCATTGTTGCTGCAATATTCGTTGTATTCATTATCATCACCTGCGTTTCCGTAAAGGAAAGGTCTACAGTAGATATGAAGACAGCGACAGTCGGACAGATGTTCAAGGCCCTTATCCAGAACGATCAGGCAGTTGCGGTCGTTATCGCTATCGTAGTCGTAAACTTCTCGATCTACATTACCTCAAACCTTGTGATCTATTTCTTCAAATATGATTTCGGCGGGACCGGCTGGTACAATTCCTACACCCTGTTCAACACCTTCGGCGGCGCGATCCAGGTGCTTTCGATGATGATCTTCTACCCGCTGCTCCGTAAATGGTTCAACTCCATCAAGATCTACTTCATTGCGATGATAATGTGCATAGTGGGCTATGCGGCGCTTCTCATCATAGCGTCAACGGCCATGAGTAATGTTTACATACTCTTCATCCCGGCCTTCTTCATCTTCGCCGCGAACGGAATGCTCTCGGTACTGACCACGGTCTTCCTGGCAAATACTGTTGATTATGGTGAATTGAAAAATCACCGAAGGGACGAGTCGGTCATCTTCTCGATGCAGACCTTTGTCGTGAAGCTCGCTTCAGGCCTTTCAGCCCTTGTCGCATCGGTAGCGATCCAGATCTTCAATTTTTCGTCAGATACAGCCGTAACAGAAGCTGAGAAAGTCATCGACTTTTCAGAGGGCATAGAGCTTTCCCAGAAGATGGGAATACGTATGACGATGACGCTCATTCCGATCGCTGGTCTTGTCTTCGCTATAATCTGGTTCAAGAAGCGCTACAAGCTGACCGATGAGAGGATAGAGGAGATTGCCGAAGAGGTAAAAAAGCAGAGGGCACTTGACAGCAAAGCATAAAAAATAGGATAATGCGTCATTATGTATGATCTATTATCCGAACTTATAGTGTATCGTTCGATAGGAGAGCATCCCATAATGAGGAGGCTCTCCTCTCTGTATCGCGCACTTTCCGAGAAGGAAAGATTTGGCGAGTCGCTTTCCGCCGGACGGGACCTTCGGTCTGAGGAGTGCGCTATTATCCATATGCTTCTTGACCTTGCGACCGATTGCGGCTTTGACAAAAATCTCTGGCAGGACTTCATCGCTTATCTTATCGCGATGACGGAGACTCCGTACACTCTTGTGTCTGAGCGCAAAAAAAGAGCCGGAGGCTCTGTGGATTCCTTTGTAGCGCATGATATCAATATTTTGCGGGAGCTTTTCCTCTGGGATTTTTCGTCTCTCGAGAGCAGCCTTTCCACGGATCATTTTTCTGTGATCACGTCCTACAAAGCTATCCCGAAGGAGGAGAGGATATACAACAAGAATGTCTCGATCAGGGTGAGAGAGCTTTCGGACAGTATCCGCGCGGCGCTTGAGGGCGAAGAAGCTGTTGAAAAAAAGAATAATGCAATGCTCTCCGTTATCACGGATTTTTACGGAAGGTACGGTGTCGGTGTTTTCGGCATGAACCAGGCCTTTCGGCTTGACGAGGAGAAAAACGGTGAGATCGTGCCTGTCACATTGAAAGGTAATGAGAGCCTCGAAAAGCTGATAGGCTATGAGGCGCAGAAGAAGGCCCTTATAGAAAACACCGAGAGCTTTGTAAAGGGACTTCCTGCAAACAATGTCCTTCTTTATGGGGACGCGGGCACCGGGAAGTCGACTTCGGTGAAGGCCATACTGAACCGTTATTATGACGACGGGCTTCGCATGATAGAGGTCTACAGGCATGAATTCAAATTTTTAAATCATGTGATCGAGGCTGTGAGGAACAGGAATTACAGGTTCATTATCTTCATGGATGATCTTTCCTTTGAGGAGTCGGAGTCGGATTACAAATACTTGAAGGCAGTGATAGAGGGCGGCCTTTGTCCCGCACCCGAAAATGTGCTGATATATGCGACGTCCAATCGGCGCCATCTTGTGAAGGAGACCTGGTCTGACCGCTCCGACAGGACAAAGGATGAGCTTCACAGGTCAGACACCGTATCGGAGAAGCTTTCGCTCTCGGACAGGTTCGGGCTGAAGATCGGCTTTTTCAAGCCCTCAGAGCCTGAGTATTTTGAGATAGTAAAGGGGCTTTCAAAGAGGGTGAAGGGCCTTAAGATGACAGATGATGAACTGCTTGCCGAGGCGAGGAAGTGGGAGATGGGAGGCGGCGGTCTTTCGGGCCGCTCTGCTGAGCAGTTCATAAGAACGATAGAAGGAAAAAAGGTGTAAGGATATGCTGCTTGAGGAATGGGAAAAGGCCGGGGCAAAGTGCAGTGCTTTGACAGCGCTTACTTATCCCGCTGAGATGGAGATATTTACGGTAGAGGACGAACGTGTCGGTGTCCGGCTCAATTTCAATATCCCAGGAGGCGAGCATTTCATGTTCGCATACGCTGACTGGATCGATCTTTTAAGGCGACTTTTCAATACCGACAGGCTTTCCGAGAACTTTGATGAAGACGTAAAGGAAAAGCTTACAAAGTACTTCGACCTCAATTCCTGGGTGAAGTTCAAAAAGCTCCTCGACGAAAACCAGGTGAGATATGAGATCGTTGACAACTGGAGCCTCTATGCTTTTTCCGGTAAGGGCCATAGTGACGACACCGAGAAGAAAAATCATGGTGCGAAAAACGGCGGACAAAACAACAAAAACCAGAACTTTGAGAAAAACAAGAGACAAAGGAATTTCAACGGCAAGAACAGAAGGCCGAGAAGAGATAATGATAGACGGGATTTCACGAAGGAATGAGCAACATGGAGAAGAGACCTTTTATCACAAAAGAAGAGGCAGAGAAGATCATAGCAAAATATCCCACTCCTTTTCACATATATGACGAGGCGGGTATCAGGATGAACTGCGAGGCTGTAAAAGAGGCCTTTTCCTGGAACAAAGGCTTCCGGGAATATTTTGCTGTAAAGGCGCTCCCCAATCCCTTTATTTTGAAGATAATGAAAGACTATGGCTTCGGGCTTGACTGCGCGAGCGAGGCGGAGCTTGAACTTGCGCGCGTCACCGGATTTTCGGGCGAAGAGATCATGTTCTCATCAAACGATACTCCCTATCATGAGTTCAAGATAGCAGGTGATATCGGAGCCATTATCAATATCGATGACTTCACGCAGCTCGATATCGTAGAGCGTGAGCTTTCTGGTTTCCCTGAGACTGTCTGCTGCCGATTCAATCCAGGCGGGACTTACGCCGTTTCAAATTCCATCATGGACAATCCCGGAGATTCGAAGTACGGGATGACGAGGGAGCAGATCATAGAAGCATACAGGATACTTCACAAAAAAGGAGTGAAGCAGCTCGGGCTTCACGCCTTTCTTGTGAGCAATACTGTCACGAATGATTATTATCCTGCCCTCGCGCGAACGCTGTTTGAACTTGCGGTGCAGCTGAAGGAGGAAGAGGGGATAGGTTTATCCTTCATCAATCTTTCCGGCGGTGTCGGGATACCGTATAGACCCGATCAAACGCCGAATGATATCAAGGTAATAGGAGAGGGCGTAAGAAAGGCCTTTGAAGAGGTGCTTGTTCCTTCCGGTCTTTCGGATGTGAAGATATTTACCGAGATGGGTCGCTTCATGACAGGTCCTTACGGCGCGCTCGTAACAAAAGCCATAAACAAAAAGCATATCTACAAAGAGTATATCGGTGTGGACGCGTCGGCCTGCAATCTCATGAGGCCCGCGATGTACGGGGCTTATCACCATATCACGGTGCTTGGAAAAGAGGATGAACCCTGCACTGAAAAATATGATATCACGGGCTCCCTTTGCGAGAACAATGACAAATTCGCGATCGACCGTATGCTTCCAAAGATCGTTGACGGAGACATCCTCTATATCCACGATACCGGCGCCCACGGCTATTCAATGGGGTATAACTATAACGGACGGCTGCGAAGCGCAGAGATATTGCTTCATCCCGACAGAAGTTTCTCGCTTATCAGAAGGGCGGAGACGTTGAAGGATTATTTTGCGACATTTGACTGTTTTTCGGAATTTGGATTGTTGAAAGAAAACCCTTGATGTGTTAAACTTTTTTATCCGCATTTTGGTACCTTGAGGGTGGCGGCTTTATAAAAATTGAATATGCAGGAGTGGCGGAATGGCAGACGCAGCAGACTCAAAATCTGCCGGGGGTAACTTCGTGTGGGTTCAAGGTCTCCTCGGCGCATAGCGCCTTCGTCGGTCGGTTCGGCGGGAAAAAGATACACTGTATCTTTTTCTTGATCCGCCTCACCCCATCTCCTGCG
>CACYBK010000013.1 GCA_902772635.1 uncultured Lachnospiraceae bacterium
ATTGAATCGATTGAGGAGCGGAGTACTTATCAAAACTATGAGATATTGATAATAGAAAACGGGAGTACTGAAAAGGAGCTCTTCGAGTATTATGATTCCCTGAAGGATGACAAAAAAGTCAGGATACTCTATTGGAACAAGGGTTTCAATTTCTCCGCCATCAACAATTACGGCGTGAGGGAGGCAAAGGGGGATTATCTTCTTTTCCTGAATAATGATATAGAAATAAAGACTCCTGACTGGCTTGAAGAGATGCTTTCGAATTTCCAGAGGAATGAAGGCATCGGCGCTGTAGGAGTCAGGCTTCTCTATCCCGACACCACGATACAGCATGCCGGAGTGATAATGTGTCTCGGCGGCATAGCGGGCCATGCCTTTTCACGCATGGACAGCGAAAACACAGGCTACTTCGGCAGGGCTGTCATAAAGCAGGATCTGACAGCAGTCACTGCTGCCTGCATGATGACATCAAGGGAGGTCTTTTCAAAGGTCGGCGGTTTTGAGGAGACTCTTGCCGTGGCCTTCAATGACGTGGACCTTTGTCTTAAGATAAGAAAGGCAGGCTTTCGTGTCATCTACGATCCCGATGTCACCCACATCCACTATGAATCGCTATCGAGAGGTCATGAGACCGACTCTCCCGAGAAGCAGAAGAGGTTTGACTTTGAGAAGAGATATATGTATGACCATTGGAGAGATATCATAGAGGATGGAGATCCGTTCTACAATCCGAATCTCACCATTGTGAGAGGGGATTTCTCTATCAGGAAGGAAGATTCAGACAATGTCAGAATTTTTTGAGGAATATTCAAAGATACCCGGGATCAATGCGCATTCTGCGGTTTTGCTCTGCGGGGGAGAGGAAAATCTCGTTGACATAGCCGCAACCTTTGCTGCTACAGGCGACCAGAAGATAGAGGAACTTTCAAAGGCCCTTTCTGACGCTGATCTGAAAAGGATCACGATAATAGTTCATGCCTTAAAGTCCGCAGCGGCGCTACTAGGGGCGAATGATCTTTCCACTGAGGCAAAGACCATAGAGGTCATTGCAAGGTCAGGAAACCTTGAGATGGTAAGGGACAAGGTCCCTTCGTTTTTGGACGACTTTGAAGCCTATGTCTATGCCGTGATGGATGTTGTTGCGCGCTTTTCCGATGTAGACCCGGAGGCCTCAAAAGCAAAGCAGAACGCTGTCAGCGCCATGAACAGTCTTGAAAAGGGTGCTGAAAAGAATACCGTGCTGATAGGCCATGGTCAGAGCTTTCTTATTTCCGCGCTTGAAAAGGAGCTTTTGAGCGGCGGTTTTTCAGTGAAGCTCATCGATCCCGAAAGGGATTCCATAAAAAAATATGAAAACAATACCGCAGCCTTCATCCTCTATCTGGGAGAATATCAATACAGAGGAACCGAGCTTTTGAAGAAGCTTGCCGTGATATGTGAAGGGAAGAGACGTCTTCTTTTTCTCATCGGATCGAAGGCTGAGGTCCATAACATACTTTCACAGATCAGCCTGTCCTCTATTTCGGGGATATTCTTAAAGCCGCTTGATACAAAGAGCTTTGTGAAAAAGGTCATTACCGGGATCGAGACCTATTCGAGAAAAAGGATCTTTGTGGTGGATGATGACGAGATCTATCTCACCGGCCTTTCAGACTGGCTCGGGAAAAAATACAGGGTCGAGACCTTAAGCTCCGGTGCAGCTGCGCTTGAAGCAATTCAGGAGAGCCGCCCGGACCTTATCATGCTTGATTATGAGATGCCCGGGCTTTCCGGTCCAGAGGTTCTTCGGGTCCTGAAGGATGAGGAGACTACGAGGGACATTCCCGTTATCTTTCTCACGGGAACCGATGACAAGGAGAGCATGGTAAGGGTAATGAGCTATCATCCGACGGATTATATTTTGAAAACAAAGGGAGCGGCTGATATACTGCGCACTATCGATTCCTTTTTTGAGGAAGCGAAGAAGCATAAGGAAGAGATGGAGGCAGCGGATAACGATAATGATCTTGATACAATGGCTGAAATTCCGATAGGGAAGCAGGAGAATGGTGACTTTGTGCTTCCACCGTTTTTTGGAGGTTTTTTAAACGACAGTTTTGAAAAGGAAGGAAAGAAAAAATGATCGACCCGAGATACGACACCCAGATGCTGATAGAACCCTTTGAGGGTGAGGAACTGGACTGCGATGAGATACATGACTACATCGCAGACAATTTTGTTGGAGAGGAGCTTCTATGCGTAGGGGATGAGGAACTCGTAAAGCTTCATTTCCATACCAACAAGCCCTGGCTGGTGCTTGAATACTGCGCCACAAAGGGTGAGATCTTTGATATCGTCGTAGAGGATATGGATCGCCAGACACGCGGCCTGAAGGGATGAAAAGTGCACGAGCTTGGGATTGTTTTTCATGTCATAGATGATATTACAGAGCTTGGAAAGGAAAACTCGCTTAAGAGTGTGAGTTCCGTGACCCTTGAGATAGGAGAGGTCACGGGTGTGCTGCCTGATTATTTTGAAGACTGCTTCAGGTGGGCCTGCGATCGGACGGAGCTTTTAAAGGGAGCAAAGCTGAATCTTCTCACCATACCTGCCGTGACATACTGCGAGGACTGCAAAAAAAACTATCCGACTGTTCAGTTCGGAAAGATCTGTCCGAACTGCGGCTCCGAGCATACTTATCTTTTGCAGGGAAACGAGTTTTATATCAAGGAGATTGAGGCAGAATAATGATAGTTCTCTTTATAATACTTGGTGCTTTTGTCGGCTGGTATGTTCTCACCTTTGTAATAGTAATGTTTCAGACCGCCTATATGTATCATATGGAAAAAAAGTGCTGCAGGAGAGCGGAGGGACTGTTACGGAAAGAAGAGCTTTCTAAAAAAGGGCGGCTTATAGTTTCAAAAGAATATAAATTTACTTTTTTTCCCAATGACACAGGAAAGAGATCACCGCTCATCATTGTCTGTCCCGGCGGGGGCTATAAGTATCTCTGCATCGAAAACGAGGGCTGGCCTACAGCGATGAGGCTGAATGAATTGGGACTCTCTGCCTGTGTGCTTGAATACGGCACGGGAAGGGACTGCAAAGATATGTCCCCGATGAAGGAGCTCGCAGCGGCCATAAAGCATATCGGGGAAAATGAGGATCTATACAATGTAGATGCGAAGAACTATATCCTGATAGGCTATTCCGCCGGCGGAAATCTCGCGGGAATGTTCGGGACAAAAGAGGAAGGTTATCTCAAATACGGACTGAACAAGCCTTTGGCTGTTTTCCTGGGCTATTTCTGGACCTCTGATCCCGAGTACAGAAAGCACCACTGCTTAAATCCCTGGGTCTGGCTCCTTGACGTTCATCTCTTTATCAGGGGAAATCTCATCATGTTCAAAAAGAGAAGGTTCACAGAGTGGGAGAGGAACGCCCTTGCACTTCACAAGCATATCGACAATGATTATCCGAGGGCCTATTTGTTTTCCGGCACGCAGGATATCGTGGTCTATCACAAGCTCCAGTGCGACCTTGTGGTAAAGGCTGTCGCTAAAAATAATGTAGATCATATCTATCATGTTTTTCCCCAAATGCCCCACGGAGTCGGGGTAGGTGACTATACAAGCGCATCCGGCTGGCTTTGCGAAGCGCTTTCGTTTGCAGGGGTCGAATTTAAAAAAAGATGACGACAAAGATGGATATTTCCGGAATGTCTGGAGTGAACTGCTACTGCTCGGATGAAGCAGCACGTGAGATACGAAAAAGAGCTGAAGAAGCGGGCTATAGCGGTATTCATCTTTTCGGTTCAGGGAATTATCATTATATTTCTTTATTTTTTCTCGAGCTTATCAAAGAGGATTTTTCACTTCTTCTCATAGACCATCATCCGGACTGTGAAAAGGGAGCCTTTGAAGAGGGGGACGACCTCATACTTTCCTGCGGGAATTGGGTGCGTATCGCAAAAAGGACTATTCCCTTTCTTAAGAAAGTATATTGCTTTGGAACGGATGAGGGATTGTTTTCTGATGCATTAAGAGATGACCCTTCTCTTAATGGCTTTGCTTTTCTCATAAAGGAACCGGATGAGATAGAAAAGGGGCTGCCTCTGTATCTCAGTATTGATAAGGATGCGCTTTCAACTGATGTATGCCTTACAGACTGGGATCAGGGCGATATGAGTCTTTCGGATATTTCTTCATTTCTTAAGCCGGCCGGCAGGGAGCATAGATTGCTTGGCGCCGACATCTGCGGAAATACATTTCGTCCGGTCTCTGATGATATCCAAAAAATAAATAAAGGATCCGATGAGAAGCTTATCGATCTTGTTTATGAAGCCTTCTCCTTTTCCTGAAGTGTGCCCTTACTTCACCTGCCCTGTCAATATAGACGGAAGGGTTTAAAAGGAGGATCAGAGGGTAGAGCTCAAGCCTTCCGGCAAGCATATCGATCATAAGCACTATCTTTGAAGGGATTGAAAAGCTCCCGAAATTTCCCGTGGGTCCCACATCGGAAAGTCCCGGTCCTATATTGTTGATGCAGGCGGCGACAGCAGTGAAATTCGTTTCAAAGCTCCGTCCTTCAAAAGAGACGATGAAAAGGGATATTGCAAATATCACCGCAAAGGTGCACATATAGACGCCAACAGAGCGCACCGTCTCTTCGTCAAGGACCTCCCCGTCTTCTTTGATCTTTTTCACCGACCTTGGATGATAATATTTATTCACCTCACGAAAAACAGATTTTGTAAGGATGCGAAGCCTTGAGATCTTGATCCCGCCTCCGGTGGAGCCTGCGCAGGCACCGGAGAACATGAGAAAGACAAGTATCACCTTTGAAAGGGATGGCCAGAGATTGAAATCGACAGTCGAATAGCCCGTGGTAGTGATTATCGAGCCTACCGTAAAGAAGCTGTTTCGGATCGTGGCAGATACGCCTTCTGCGGTATTATAGGTGTTTATCGCGATGACGAGGCCTGAAAGAATGATCACGATAAAGTAGGTCCGGACCTCCGACATCATAAAGGCTTTCTTGAAGCGCCTGATGAGAAGGAAGTGATAGAAATTGAAATTCACTCCGAAAAGGATCATGAAGATCGTTACGACCCATTGCTGGTAGGGCGTGTAGGTGGCAAGGCCTGTATTTAATATTGCAAAGCCGCCCGTGCCCGCGGTTCCGAAGGATATGCATATGTTGTCAAAGGCCGGCATATGCCCGATGGCAAGGAAGATCATCTCGGCTATAGTCATCAGAAAATAGATGAAATAGAGGATCTTTGCGGTATCAGAGAGCTTCGGAACGAGCTTTCCGACGGAGGGACCGGGGGATTCCGCCCGCATCAGATTGATGTTCGAACCGCCGGAAAGAGGGACAACAGCAAGGACAAAGACGAGAACGCCCATGCCTCCGATCCAGTGGGTAAAGCTCCTCCAAAGGAGTGAGGTTTTTGAGAGTGCCTCCACATCTGAAAGGATGGAGCCGCCTGTCGTGGTAAAGCCTGATATGGTCTCAAAAAGTGCATCGACAAAATTCGTTATCTCCCCCGTCATCACAAAGGGAAGGCAGCCGATAAGGGACATCACGATCCAGGAAAGAGCTGTCGCTATGCAGCCCTCCCGAAGGAAGATCATGGTATTATCAGGCTTTTTCCTTGCAAGGATGAGGCTTATGAAAAGAGCGATCCCCGCTGTCAGAAGATAATGGTAGCCCTCATGCTCCCTGAAATAGAGGGAGGCGAGACAGGGAAGAAGAAGGAGAAGGCCTTCGGCCCTGCATACCATCCCAAGGATATAAGAGATCATCTTCCTGTTCATCGCTTTTTATTCCTCATCAAGTATATCAAGTATGTCGCCGTAGCCGAAATTTGTGGTGACTATCATGACAGAGTCATTTACAAGAAGACAGTCATTTCCTCCGGGGAAGATATAATCCCCGTCTCTTTCTATGAGCGCTATGAGCACTCCGTTGTCAAGACGAAGATCCTTTAAGGGGACATTTGTGATCCTTGATTCATTTCGGATCAGAAATTCGATCGCTTCAACCCTTCCGCCGTAGAGATGATAGAGTGATTCGATGTTTGAATCCTTTGAGGCGCGGCGGGCACGGGCGTAAGCGACGATGGCCTCACTTGTTATTATTCTCGGAAAGATGACAGAGCCAAGATCGAGACTCTTTACAACATCGGAAAAGAAGGCGCGGTTTATCTTTGTGACCACCTTTGCCTCAGAAAAGCGTTTTGCGTGAAGCGTCAAAATGATATTTTCCTCGTCCATCCCGGTCTGCGGAACAAAGGCATCAGTAGAAAGAAGGCCTTCCTCACGAAGTATGTTCTCATCGCTCCCGTCCGCGTTTATGATGATGCAGTCGGGGAGAAGGGAGGAAAGCTCATTGCAGCGCTTTTCGTCCTTTTCTATTATCGTGACCTTGATGCCTGAGGCGGAGAGTGACTTTGCAAGATAGAATGCTGACTCAGAGCCCCCTACGATAAGGCAGTCGTGGATCGTATCATCAGGAAGGCCGAGGAGTTTGAGGCGCTCCTTTGTGCCGCGTCGCGGCGCTACAAAGGAGACAATGTCGCCTTCCCTGAAACGGAAGTCGCCTCTTGCGATGCTGACAGTATCATCTCTTTCTATCGCCGCAAAGAGGACGGCTCCCTTTGTCTTTTTTGAAAAATCGAGGATCGTGATCCCGTCAAGAAGGCTTTTTGGCTCGACCTTGATCTTTACTATCTCTGCAAAGCCCTTGAAAAAGGTATTGACTTCGAGGGCGGCCGGCATTGAGAGGATCTTCAGCATTTCAGAGGCGGTCTCAAATTCGGGATTGATGATCATGGTAAGACCGAGCCGCTCCTGAAGATAATTTAATTCCCGGCTGTATTCCGGATCCCTGACTCTCGCGATCGTGGAGCATTCCTTGATCCTTCCTGCAACGGTGCAGCAGAGCAGGTTCATCTCATCTGATTCCGTGACAGCGATGAAAAGATCGGTGTCATCGATCCCGGCCTCCTTCAAAAGGCCGTAGGACGCGCCATTACCATGGAAGCCCATGACATCATAGGTTCCGGTGATGGTCGAGACAGCCTCCTCGTCGCGGTCTATCACGGTTACATTATTTCCTTCTTTTGAAAGCTCTGCCACAAGTGTAGTGCCTACGTTTCCACAGCCGACTATTATTATATTAAGTGGATTTTTTGACGCGATCTTCATATATATGCTCCAGTTAAAAACTCAAAACCTGTGTAAGCATAGCACAATCGCTTTGATATGACAAAAATAATGAAAAGGCCATATCCCGGGCGAGGATACGGCCTTTCCGTAAGGAAGGAGGTAATGATGATCTTTTACGCTGTCTGATCTATGTGGTTTGAAACATGCTCTGAATACTGGGAGAGAGCCTTCATGTATTTCGAATCCTTGCCGAAGACTTCCTCGTAATTGTCAAGGTCTATATTGTCGAGGGCGGAATCACTGATCTTCATATAGCCCTTGCTGTCGGTCTTGATACCGAGAGAGGAAAGCTCTTCCGAATACTTTTTTGAAAGAGACCTTATATTGTTCACTGAATGTTTGATGCTGCTGTCTTCCGGCGAGGCCTTGTCTCCGGATTCGAGCGTATAGTTGTAAGCATCTGTGAAGGCCTTCAGATTCTTGTAGAACTTCGCCTTCACATTCTTCTTTTTGTTCTCTTCATCATCTTCATAGTCCCAGTCCGCGAGGGCGCGGATACCCTTTCTCAGAGCGTCCTGGTCGGCCTTCTGGAGTGAGGACGCCTTTGTCTCCTCCCTGGTTGCCTTGTTTATAAGAGAGCGGTCGGCGGAATAAAGGCTCCTGAGATAATAATTTGTCGATACGGAAAAACTGCTCACCTTACGATTCCTTTCGTGCAGGATATTATTTCTCAAAAGTATTATCGGACGATCCCGGAGAATTTTGAACCCCGGGGACGGAGTCGGCGGCTCATTGTACTTACAAAAATACAATGAGCCCCTGACTCCGTCCCCGGGGAGACATTTACATTGTACTGTGGCTATGGAATAATCGATATCAACCGGATTTATGCCTTATTGTTGGCATAAATGCACATAAACCCAGTTTCCAAAGGAGGAGTTATTATGATCCATTCGAAGTTTAGGAGATCTATCCTCCCGGCGGTTGCCGCTGTGGTGATGGGGGGAGTGATGTTGCTTTCCCCGATGCTTGCGAGCGCCCGGGATATGCAGGACAAAACAGCAGGCGTCGTGCCCGAGTGGGCGGTGGACGACGGCGCTGATTTGCAGGAGTATGGTCCCATCGCGCAGGCGGTGATCCCCGGAATGTACGACCTGCGAAACGATGGCCTGGTCACGCCGGTGAAGCTCCAGGAACCCTGGGGCAGCTGCTGGGCTTTCGGCGGCACGGCGGCTGCGGAAACCTCGATACTTTCGGCCTACGGCAGCACATACGAAGACACGGGGCTCGACCTTTCGGAAAAGCATCTCACATATTTTGCGCTGCAGCCGATCTCTGAATCCGAAGACCCCACGCAGGCCGGCGAGGGTCTTTACACGATAGATACGAGCCCGAATGCCGCCTTTGATACGGGCGGTTCTCCCATCTATGTCACGAGCCTCTACTCGCAGGGGGTGGGTCCCTTGCCGGAAAGCCTTTTCCCCTACCACGGGAAAGAAGGGATCAAGGCGGCAGAATACTACGAGGCACATCCAGAAGCCCTCGATGAGGAGACGCGAAGCCAGATAGCTGCGACTGCAGCGGCCTCCAATATGACCTACGACGAGTTCATGGAGAGCCGCGCGAAGTCAATGAGCGAGCAGACAGGCACTCCGGTGACAACAGATGAGCTCTTCGAGATCTTCAAGAATACTATAATGGAGGCAGCCATAAACAATCCGACGTATTCCAAGTACGATGACTGGACCATATCCGCGGCGAGCGACAGCGGGATATCCAACCGTTTTGTCTCGGGCGGCGTGGTGCTGAAGAACGGCAATGTCCTGCCGGAGTACTGGGGCAATGCAGCAACTGACGAAAATCCCTCCGAAGAGAGCAAAAATGCGATCAAGCAGGAGCTTATGAATGGGCACGGCGTGACTATCATG
>CACYBK010000014.1 GCA_902772635.1 uncultured Lachnospiraceae bacterium
CATAATGGATGACAACACCCTGGTGCTTGTTCCGGTAAATCCCGAACCCGGACAAGAGGGGATGCCGATGTATACAGGTTCTCTGCTTCTTACGGATGCATTTGAGGGCGTATTCTGGGCGGGGTGATCGAGACATAAACTTAAGTTTTGCGGACAAGAAAAATGTCCCCTTGTCCGGGAAAGGTGAGGTGAACACTCATGGAAATGAAAATGGAATTTATCAGGCAGCTTCCTCTTCCCGTAGAGCTGAAGGAGCAATTTCCACTGGATGAAAAACTGAAGGCCGTAAAGGAGGAGCGTGACAATGAGGTCACGAAGATATTCAGAGGCGAGGATGACCGCCTTATCCTTCTCATCGGTCCCTGCTCGGCAGACAGGGAGGATGCGGTCCTTGAATATATGAACCGTCTCGCACCGGTTGCCGAAAAGGTGAAGGATCGGCTTTTCATCATCCCGAGATGCTATACGAACAAGCCCCGTACCAAGGGCACAGGCTACAAGGGTATGCTCCATCAGCCCGATACCTCAAAGGGCGAGGACATGCTTGCGGGTATCATCGCCATCCGTGAGCTTCATACAAAGATACTTTCGCAGACGGGCTTTACCTGCGCGGACGAGATGCTCTATCCCGAGAATCACAGATACCTTTCCGACCTTCTTTCCTATGTGGCAGTAGGAGCGCGAAGCGTCGAGGACCAGCAGCACCGCATCGTGGCATCCGGTGTCGGGATCCCGGTGGGAATGAAGAATCCGACCTCCGGAGACATATCCGTGATGATGAACGCGATCACGGCTGCCCAGACTCCGCAGCGCTTTGTTTACAGGGGCTGGGAGGTTCAGACCGAGGGTAATGAATATACCCACGCGATCCTGCGCGGCTTTGTGGATCAGTTTGGACGCTCGACCGCAAATTATTATTATGAGGATCTGAGACGCCTCCGGGAAGCATATGACAAGGGCGATTTCAAGAACCCTTCGGTCATCGTGGACTGCAACCATTCAAATTCGGGAAAGCAATATCTCGAGCAGATCAGGATCGCAAAGGATATCCTGCATTCCTGCCGCCACTCCGAGGATATCAAGTCTCTCGTGAAGGGACTCATGATAGAGAGCTATCTCAAGGACGGAAGTCAGGGCGTCGATGAAGGCGATTATGGAAAATCCATTACAGACCCCTGTCTCGGCTGGGAAAAGACAGAGAAGCTCATTCTTGATATACACGCATTATTATCCTGGGAATAATAATAGTAACCCATTGTTTAGGTAAAAATGTTAAAGACACTCATAAAAGAAGAATCAAATATCAGCAGGAAGAAGCAGGCACTGGAGGAATATCTTGCTTCCCCAAACGAGGAGAACACGCAGCGCGTATTCAATACCTATGCCTATCTCGTGAAGACCACTGCGGTCAGACTCAAGGTATTTCTTGGCGAAACGGCATCGCTTGATGAACTTACCGATACCGGGATATCCGGGCTCATTGAGGCCATTCACAAATATGATAATGGTCAGAAGCTTCCCTTTGAGACCTACGCATCCGCGAAGATCAAAAGAGCGATGGTCCTCGCAATCGGAAAGAAGGGTTTTGTACAGGAAAAGCTCACCTCAACGAAAAAGAAGATAGACGGGGTGAGAGAGGAGCTGCGGATTTCAAGCGGACATTATCCTGATGATATCGAGGTCGCACGAAAGATAGGCATTTCCCTTACCGCCCTCGTGGAGGCCGAGGAGGCCTTCAGGCTTTCGCAGGCAGTTTCCTTTGACAGCTACATAGAGGAAACAATGAGACAGGCAAAAGCCCCCGAAATTGCAAAGCAAAGCCGTTTCAACCAGAGTGAGCTTTCCGGGCGCTTAAGGAGTTCCCTGGCTCTCCTTACAAAGGAAGAGCAGAAGGTCGTTCTCATGTTCTACTACGAAGACCTTACCCAGCGCGAGATCGCAGGGGTGCTTGGCATCGACGAGGAAGAGGTGGCAGCGCTCCATGTATCCGCAATGTCAAAAATGCAGGCTGAAATGCTTGAATATATGGATATTTTCATTAATTCTGTATGATTTATTTTCGTTGAAAACGAATGGCAAATGATATATTATCTTTGCGGTATTTTTTGAATTGAGGAGGTAATCTTATGGACAAGGTAAAAAAGTTTTTCGGCAACAGGCTCGCAGTAGCGATACTTTCCATTGCGCTTGGCGTGGTCTTCATCGTACTTCGCTCAGGTGTCATCAGCGTGGGGATCATGGTGCTCGGTATAGTGCTCCTGATCGCGGCCGTGATCTTCCTTATCACCTTTTTCACATCGAAGGCCGTGCCGAAGCCGAAACAGAATATAATTTTTGCCATCATATCGGCGATAATAGGTATCCTTCTTCTCGTGAACCCTCCCTTTATCGGAGCCTTCGCATTCATTGTGATAGGTATCATTCTTATCATAGTCGGTGTGCTTGACCTTTTCGAAGCCTTCAAGACGAGCGGTCCCAGCAAGGGAGTTTCTATTATTGTAGCGATCCTTCTTATCGTTCTTGGAATAATAATGTTCTTCAATCCTATTGGCTTCATGGATATAATTACTGTATTCATAGGTATTGCGCTTCTTGTAAACGGTGTCGTGATGCTGGTCGCAAGCGCGGCCGAGGGACCCAGCGCAAGCGAAGGCTGACGAAAGATACAAAAATGTGCCTGCTCAAATAGGCAGGCACTTCTCGTTTTTCTATGGAAAATAATTTTTTCGCGATGATCTCGCGCCTCAAATGGATCGACCGCTGGGCACTCATGAAGAATTCCTCAAATGAGAATCTCTCAGAGCATTCACTCGAGGTCGCTATGATAGCACATGCGCTCTGCGTCATCGGAAACAAGAGGCTTGGGAAAAACTTAAACGGCGAGCGCGCCGCCCTTATCGGGATGTATCATGACGCGACAGAGATCATTACGGGCGACATGCCGACTCCCGTCAAATATTATAATGACGAGATACGGCATGTGTACAAGGATATCGAAAAAGAGGCGCAGCGCCGCCTCACATCGCTTCTTCCCGATGATCTGAAGGATGAATACGAGAGCATCTTTTCTCCGGGTGAGGAGTTTTCCTACGAGAAAAAGCTCGTAAAGGGCGCAGACAAGCTTTCCGCCTACATCAAGTGCATTGAAGAGGAGAAGGCGGGAAACAGGGAGTTTCTCTCGGCGGAAGAAACGACGCTTAAATCGCTTCGAAAAATGAACCTTCCGGAGGTTGACATTTTCATAGAGGAATGTATTCCCGGCTACAGAAAGACATTGGATGAGCTCCGCTGCTGAAAGGAAAATAATGGAAAACATCGAGCTTCAAAGAATCGCAAACAAGATCAGGAAGGGCATTATAATCAGCACCTTCCACGCAAAGAGCGGGCATCCCGGCGGATCCCTCTCGGCAACGGAGATATTTACTTATCTCTTCTTCGAGGAGATGAAGGTGGATCCGAAGAATCCTCACGATCCCGACCGCGACCGCTTTGTCCTTTCGAAGGGACATTGCGCTCCCGGGTATTATGCAGCGCTTGCGCTGAAGGGCTTTTTCCCTTTTTCGGATCTTGAGCAGCTTCGGCACACAGACTTCTATCTTCAGGGGCATCCCGATATGAAGATGGTGCCCGGCGTTGACATGTCATCGGGCTCCCTAGGACAGGGCGTTTCAGCGGCAGTTGGAATGGCTCTCGCGGGACGGCTCGACAAAAAGGATTATCGTGTTTATGCCCTTCTCGGCGACGGTGAGATAGAGGAAGGACAGGTGTGGGAGGCAGCGATGTTTGCCGGCGCGAGGAAGCTCGACAATCTCACACTCATCATCGACAACAACAATCTTCAGATAGACGGAGCGATAGGAGATGTCTGCTCCCCTTATCCCATAGACAAAAAATTCGAGGCCTTCAACTTCCATACGATCAATATCGACGGGAATGATTATGATGAGATCAGAGCGGCTATGAAGGAGGCCCGGGAGACAAAGGGCATGCCCACGGTCATCATAGCAAAGACCATAAAGGGCCTTGGCGTGTCCTTCATGGAAAATGAAGTGGGCTGGCATGGAAAAGCCACGAATGAAGAGGAATACAAGATAGCAATGGATGAGCTTGAGAAAGCAGGTGAAGCCCTTGAGTAATATGCCTTTTGAAATCGGAAAAAAAGCGGCAACAAGGGATGCCTACGGTAAGGCTCTCCTTGAGCTTGGAAGACTTCATCCTGAGGTTGTGGCGCTGGATGCGGATCTTTCAGGCTCAACCAGATCTGAATATTTTGCGAAGGAATTTCCCGACAGATTTTTTGACTGCGGTATCGCGGAAGCAAATATGGCCGGCATCTCAGCAGGTCTTGCATCCTGTGGGAAGATCCCTTTCATGAGCTCATTTGCCATGTTCACTTCCGGAAGGAATTATGAGCAGATCAGGAACTCGATCGCCTATCCAGCCCTCAATGTGAAGATAGGCGCTTCTCACGCCGGCATCACGGTCGGCGAGGACGGAGCGACTCACCAGTGTCTTGAAGACATATCGCTGATGAGGACACTTCCCAATATGAAGGTGATATGCCCCTCTGACGCGGCGGAAGCCTACAAGGCTGTCATTGCAGCCTATGAGATCGAAGGTCCTGTTTATCTTCGGCTTTCAAGGTTCTCAACCGTGATAGCCCATGATGACAGCTATGAATTCAGACTCGGAAAGGGCGAAGTTTTGAAGGACGGAGGAGATCTCACGATAGTAGCGACGGGACTTCCCGTTCCTGCCTCCCTTGAGGCTGCAAACGAGCTTGAAAAGGAAGGGATCCATGCGCGTGTCATCAATATGCCATCCATCAAGCCGATCGACAAAGAGCTTCTTATCAAAGCGGCCCTTGAAACAAAGCGCATCGTGACGATCGAGGAGCACTGGATCACCGGAGGCCTCGGGAGCGCCGTCCTTGAAGCGATATCGGAGGACGCGCCGGTCTGGGTGAAGAGGCTCGGGATACCCGATGTATTCGGAGAATCCGGCCCCGCAGCGGAGCTGCTTACAAAGTTCGGCCTCGACAAGGAAGGCATCAAAAAGTCTGTTAAGGATTTTATGAACAGCTGAATGAAGGGGGCTTTGCCCCCTTTTTCTTTTTAGGATGGTGAAGATAATATGGCTACATTTCTAATCGGAATAGCGATTCTGATCGTCGGAGGTGCCGTTTACGGGCGCTTTACAGAAAAGATATTCAGACCTGATGACCGGTCGACACCTGCGCTTACAATGGCGGACGGCGTTGACTATGTTGCCATGCCAAAGTGGAAGAACGGCCTCATCAATCTTTTGAACATCGCAGGAACGGGTCCGATCCTCGGTCCCATCCAGGGAATACTGTTCGGTCCCATTGCATTCATCACGATCCCCATAGGCTGTGTCATCGGCGGCGCGATGCATGATTATTTTCTCGGGATGATCTCCATGCGCGAGGGCGGGATCCAGATGCCCGAGATGGTGAAGAGGAATACGAACAGGGGCGTTTTCGGGTTCTATATTATACTTATCTGTCTGTCGCTGTTTTTGATCGGTGTGGTCTTCGTATACACTCCCGGGGATATAATCGCAACGCAGTTTGTTCATTCGCAGGCTACCGCGAGTGAGACTTCGACCTGGATCATCTATATCGCCATTTTTGCTTATTATCTTGCGGCTACGGTCTTTCCCGTTGACAAGATAATCGGAAAGATATATCCCATATTCGGAGCGATACTTCTCGTTTCAGCGGTCGGCGTTTTTATTATGCTCTTCGTAAAGGCCTATCCCCTCGTGAATGTATGGGAGGAGTGGAGCCTTAACGGCTTTGATTTCGGCGCGTATTTCAGAAGCGAGAAATTCATCCCGACCTTCTTCATTACGGTCACCTGCGGTATATTGTCGGGCTTTCATTCCACCCAGATCACTATTATATCAAGGACGACAAGAAGCGAGCGCGAGGGGCGCGGGACCTTTTACAATATGATGATAGCCGAGGGCTTCATCGCGATGGTCTGGGCAGCAGGCACAATGGCGATGATAGGCATCGGAGCTTCCCAGGGCGGCATCACGATGCAGATGACTGAGAAGGGATGGGCCTATTTCCATGAAATAAACGGTGTGCTGACGCAGATATCACCCACCAGTGTGGTGGGCGTAGTATGCCAGCACATGCTTGGACCCGTTGGCGGCATCATAGCAGTCTTGGGTGTCATTATCCTGCCTATCACATCCGGTGATACTGCCCTTCGTTCACTCCGGCTCATCATTGCCGACACCTTCCATATCAAGCAAAAGAAGATAATAAGCCGTATACTTCTGTCGCTTCCGCTTTTCGGTCTTGTCTTTTTCGTGCTGGTATGGGCAAAGATGGATCCAAACGGCTTCAATATGATATGGCGTTATTTCGGTCTGACGAATCAGAGCATGGCTGTCTTTGCGCTTTTGACCATTATGATATGGCTTATGACTCATGACAGGAAAAAGTATCTCTGGGTTCCGCTGATACCTCTCGTTTTCTATGCATTTATCACATCAAGCTATCTCTTAAGTGCTTCCATAGGCTTCAGACTTCCTTTGACTGTGGCTTATCCTTTAGGTGCAGTCGTGACGGTCGTTGTAGCCGGGCTTTCCATTTACAGGGGAAACAAAAAGACGGTGGCGGTGAGGGAGTAGGAAAAAAGCCAAAACGGTATAAAAGGGATAAAAAGGTATAAATGGGATAATTGAAAGAATTGACATTATGATCGTATCGGACCTCACATCAAACTTGTCGAAAACGATTTAGAGTGCTATAATGTACCAGTATCTTTGTAACCAAGCAGCTGTTTGCGGCAGCATTTCGGAAGGTGGTAAGATCAAGTGGAGCAGGGAGAATTTGAAAGAGTCAGAGAGTCGATCAAGGAACAGTGCGGCAGTGAGGTTGTTATCCGGTTGGATCGGGGGAGGAACAAGGTAGACATTGAGCACGGAGTTATCAAGGCGGCATACCCCAGCGTATTTACAGTGCTCATAGATCCTGAAGATGAGAACAGACCGAGTCAGCTTCTTTCATTCAGTTATACTGACGTCATCACGAAGGACATCAGAATGAAGCTCTGCTGAAAAGAGTGATAAAAAAACGCCCCGCGGGCAGGACTAAAAAAGTTCCCATCCGCGGGGCTTGTTGTTTCAAAGGAATGAAGATGAAAAAAAGCATTAGATTCAAAAAGATAATATCAATAACGGCAGCCTTCGCAGCAGCCTTCACATGCGTTTTTTCACTGCCTTCAAAAAGTGAGGCGACGACGCTTGATAATCTTCAAAATCAAAAGGACAATCTGGTAGACAACAAGCAGGATGTCCAGAGCAATATCAATTCCACTACATCACAGATAGCCTCCACTATCGCTGAGATCGAGGTCCTTGAAGCGGATATCAGGGATACTGAAGGCCGTATCGAGCAGGCGAATCAGGATATTGCGGCTGCGGAGGAAGCTGCGGAGCATCAATATCAGCAGATGAAGATCCGCATGAAGTTCATGTACGAGAACGGCAACAAATCCATTCTTGAAATGTTTGCCGAGTCAAAGAGCTTCGGGGAATTCTTGAATCGGATAGAATATGCTGATGCCGTATATGCCTCCGACCGTCAGATGCTTTCGAGCTATGAGGCCACGAAGATAGATATCACCGGAATGAAGGAAGCGCTCGAGGAGGAGAAGGTTACCCTTGAAACGAAAAAGAATGAGCTTTCCACAAAGGAAAAGGCCTTAAATTCCACTCTTGCCGCATTGAAGATAAGCCGCGACGAGATCAACAAGAAGATCGCGAACGTCGACAAGCAGATAGCCGATGAAAAGGAACGTCTCCGGAAAGAAGCCGAGGAAGCGGAAAGGCGCCGCCGCGCTGCTGCAGCCGAGGCAGAGCGTATCAGAAAGGCTCAGGAGGAAGCAGCACGCCGCGCGGCACAGCAGAACAACAATGGCGGCTCCGGCAGCTCTTCAAATCAGGGGACCTCATCAAAGGGCATCAATCCGGCGCAGAGGACCAACATCAGCGGCGAGGACGTGATCGCCTACGGCCGCCAGTTTGTCGGAAATCCTTATGTCTGGGGTGGGAACTCACTCACGAACGGCTGCGACTGCAGCGGTTTCATAGTGCAGGTTTATAAGCATTTCGGAATAGACCTCTCGGGCTCGAGGAACAGCTATGCGATGAGGAGCATCGGCCAGGAGGTGAGCTACGACAGCATGAAGGCCGGCGATATCATCTGTTATTCCGGCCATGTCGCGCTCTATATGAGCAACGGGTGCATATTGGAGGCCCAGGGAAAGAACCAGGGTATTACGGATTATCGCTCGCCGACTGCGCATACCATACTCACTATCAGACGGATAATATGAGAAATGAAAAGATCTCTTTCTATTGTCCTGAAGGCTGCGCTGACAGTCGCCCTCACCTTTGCGATCGCGTACTTTGCGGTGTGGAACTATCAGAACAGGCAGCCGATCGATTATTCGAAGCATCTTGACGATAAGGTCTTCACCATTGACGGCGAAGACCTTTCTTTGCGTGATATAGCCTTTTATATTATCTATGAGGAGTATAATGTCGAGAAAGACGCGTTTGTCTACAATCCCAAGAACACGCGGGATTACTGGAATGTGCATACCAACGGCTACTTCATCTCGGGACTTGCGAAGAACGCAGTCAAGGGCATGGCGGTCCACGACCATATCTTTTACAGAGAGGCCGTAAAGAACAATCTGGTCCTTTCAGAGGACGAGAAAAAGCGCCTCGACAATTCAAGGACGGATTTTTGGGAGGATCTTTTCGAGTCCCAGAAGGAAAACCTGATAGCGCCGGAAGAGGTAATAAACAGGACGATGTACAATATCGCCCTCGCAGAGAAATATCAAGCGCGGCTTGCGCAGGAGATGGGGACGACTTATCACGCGCTCGACTGGAACGGGAAGGATTATGAGGAGATCGAAAAAAAACATGATGTCAGAGTGAATGACAGGGTGTGGAAGAAGATCACGCTTGGAAACATTACCCTCGTACACGGTCAGGCGGATTTCACGCCGTATATAAACAAAGAGGATTAGCGATTTCCGGAGCCTGCTACCGCTTCGAGCCGCGAAGCAGCGGGTTATGGTAGCGGCATCGTCGTACAGGTTTTGGTTAAGAGGATTAGCGATTGAGTAGGGAAGAGTAGAGAGGAGTTTTGACTTGAAGATCGGACGCAATGACCCGTGCTGGTGCGGCAGCGGGAAGAAGTACAAATACTGCCACGAGGAATTTGACAAAAAAGTCGAGAAAATAAGGCTGGAAGGCCATGTGGTGCCGCCCAGAAAGCTCATCAAGACACCGGAGCAGGTTGAGAAGATCAGAAAAAGCGCTGTGATAAACAGAGCCTGTCTCGACGCGGTAGCAGAGAGGATACACGAGGGTATGTCAACGCTTGAGATAGACGAGATCATAAACGAGGTCACATACGGAGCAGGGGCGATACCTGCACCGCTCAATTACGGCGGTTTTCCGAAGAGCGTCTGCACCTCGGTGAACGACCAGGTCTGCCACGGCATCCCTTCAAAGGACGTGATCCTGAAGGAGGGCGACATCGTGAATGTAGACTGCTCGACAATCCTTGACGGTTATTATTCCGATTCATCAAGGATGTTCATGATAGGGGAGGTATCGGAGAAAAAGAAAAAGCTCGTTCGCGTCACAAAGGAGTGCTGCGATCTCGGGCTTGCCGAGGTGAAGCCCTGGGGCTTCCTCGGAGATGTGGCAGAGGCCATCAATACCCATGCAATGGAGAACGGTTTTTCAGTCGTCCGCGAGATAGGCGGGCATGGCGTCGGCCTTGAATTCCACGAGGATCCCTTCGTGAGCTATGTGATAAACAGGGGTGAGGGGATGCTGCTCGCGCCCGGTTTCATGTTTACGATAGAGCCGATGGTAAATACCGGAACCTGCCAGTTCTATACTGACGAGGAAAACAAGTGGGAGGTCTTCACTCTTGACGGCGAGCCCTCCGCGCAGTGGGAATATCAGGTGCTCGTGACAGAGGACGGCTACGAGCTCATAAGCTGGTAGGATGAGAGGACTTATATTCTCAACAAGAGATCTTTGTTATTATTCAGCCTCTTTTTTTGCGGACCGGATTGCGGACAGCCTTGAGGAAAAGGGCTTTGAGATCGTTCGCGCTGACATCCCCGAGGACTCATCAGAGGGCGAGATCGAAGAGACCCTTCTTGCTCTTTCAAAGGAGCGCTTTGACTTTGTTCTTGATTTTAATTCAAAACTCCCCCGTTTGCTTATTGACGGGGGAGTTCCTTATCCCGATACGATAATGGGCACAGAGGACGACCACTCTCCAGCTCCTTTTTATAATTATATTCTTGATCATCCGCTCTATCATCATCCCGGGCTTTCGCAGAAACTCAAAAATTATCACGCGATAGTCATCGACAGATACCACGGAAGCTATATCGAAAAATATTATCCCAATGTAAAAGAGATAATATATCGCCCGCTTCCCGGAAGCCTTGCCGTGACGCAGTGTCCCTTTGAAGAAAGGTCTGATCGGCTCTTCTTCCCGGGAACTTACGTCGCAAGGACTGCGATCGAGCACGAGATAGAAAGATTGAATTCCCAAAGAAAAGAAAAACTCATAAAGGAGCTTTTTCATGAATGGGACCCCGAAGAAAAGCCGATAGAGGAGGCGGTCATGGAAAGGCTGACTCCCGAAGAAAAGGAGAATGATAAGTTTCCGGTCCTCATGAACAGCCTTTATCCGCTGGACCGGCTGATGCGCTTTGAAAGGAGAAGAAGGATATTGTTCTTTCTCGCAGAGAACGGTGTCGAGATAGACATCCAGGGCGAGGGCTGGGAGGATACCGGGATATACGGATTTTCAAATGTAAAGAGAATCGCGCCATCTGCTATTGCTTCATCAATAGAGATAATGGCAGCCTACCGGAAAGTCCTCGACGTGAACCCCTGCTTTTTCGAGGGCCTTCACGACAGGGTTTCAAGCGCGCTCTTAAACGGCTGCGTCATTTTTTCGGATATGTCTTGTAAGACAGCGCCGGAGGACAAAAATTTGAAATTATATTCTTTTCATGATCTTGAGGGATTACTTGAAAATATCAAAACAATGTAAGGAAGCCGGATACCGCTTTATACTTCGAAGCAGGCGAGTTACGGGATCGGCATCCGCCCGGATTCGGATAGAAAAAATGGGTTTATTAAAGGAGGACTGTCATGGCGAATGATACAAAAAAAGAATTGAGAAATCAGCTTCTGTATTCCGTATTCGTGCGTGATTACGGGAAGAAAGGAACATTCCGGGATGTTGAAAGGGACCTTGACAGGATCAAAGATCTTGGAACGGACATCATCTGGCTCATGCCTATCCACCCGATAGGTGAAAAGGGGCGAAAGGGCTCTGTTGGAAGCCCTTATGCGATCAAAGATTATCGGGCCATAAATCCTGACTTTGGGACACTGGAGGATTTTGAAAGGCTTGTCAACGCGATCCACGAGAAGGGGATGAAATGCATCATCGATGTCGTATACAATCACACTTCGCCTGATTCAGTGCTCACAAAGGAGCACCCTGAGTGGTTCAGGAGAAACGAAAAGGGCGAAGCGATCCCGAAGGTGCCCGACTGGTATGACATTGTGGATCTTGATTACAGTCATAGAGACCTTTGGGATTATCAGATAGAGACATTGAAATATTGGGCGAAATATGTGGACGGCTTCCGCTGCGATGTGGCGCCGATGCTGCCGCTCGAGTTCTGGAAGGAGGCCCGGGAAGAGGTAGGAAAGGTGAGACCGGACGCGTTCTGGCTTGCGGAATCTGTGGACGGAGGCTTTGTCCGTGTCCTTCGAAAGGACGGGGAGATCTGCCTTTGTGACAACGAGATATATCAGGCGTTTGATGCGACATACGACTATGACATCTTCAGCAGTTGGAAGGATTATCTGACAGGGGAAGGCACATTATCTTCGTATCTTCACGAGCTGAACCGCCAGGAGATGATCTATCCTGACAATTATATCAAGATGCATTTCCTCGAAAACCATGACAGACAGCGCGCGGCGGCATTGACAAGTGACCCTGATCTCCTCAGACATCAGACTGCATTTTCCTTTTTTGAGAAGGGGCTTGCGTTCCTTTACAACGGGCAGGAGAGAAGCGCAACCGTGCATCCCACTCTATTTGAAACTGATCCCATCGACTGGTCCGGGACTGACCTTTCAGATCTCATCAAGCGGATGATGAAGATCAAGAGGTCAAAGATAATGGCAGAGGGACAGTTTTCTGCAAGAGAGATCCGGGAGGGCGTAGTCTGCGCTTTGTACGAGATGCCGGGCGAGAAATTGTACGGCTTCTTCAGAGTCGGGGCAAAGGAATGCGCCGTAAACGCTCCTCTGCCGGAATCGGAATTTGTCAATGAGTATAATGGCAAAAAGCTGGATCTTCATGAAAGGGTGCTCTTTATCGGGGAGGACCCGGTGATCGTGAGGGTGAAAGAGGGAGAGTGACAAAGGGTGCCAAAGGGACGGTTCTTTTGGCTCTTTTTGCGCCAAAAGAACCGTCCCAGTGGTATTACCGCCGGAATAGGAACGAAAGAAATGAGTCAAAAGAAACAACAGGACATCCTGTCCGTCAATACTGCATTGAAGACTATCCCTCTCGGCATAGTTTATGCTTTTTCGGAATCTCTGGTCTTCATCATCGACACGATCCTGGCAGGTCACTTTCTTAAAGAGGAAGCTGTGGCAGCAATTACCATAGCTCTGCCGGTGCTGGTCATCATGGGTTCCTTCACTTTGATGATCATTCAAGGTGGTTATCTGAAGATGCTTGAACGCATGGGAAAAAGTGATATGGACGGTTACGATAGAGTTTATTCTCTGATGATATTCCTCTCAATCGTTGTCGATCTGATATTCATGGGGATCTGCTTTTTTGTGCCGGATGCAGTGATCAGCCTGACAGGCGGTGCCAATGCCACAGCAGAGGTGTGCGCTCTTTCACGGCTCTATCTTCGTACATCCTGCCTTATGCTGTTCTTTTATATAATCGGGACAGCTTTTCAACTTGTTATCCTGACAAACGGCTACTTACCTTATCTGCTTTTGGGAATAGGCACCAATATAGGGGTCAATCTTGTTATCTCAGTGCTTGCAATGGCAGTACTTCCTGAGCAGTACAAGATCGCGGGACTTGGGATCGGTTCCGCTGCAGGCTCCATTGCCATGACTTTCGTATGTTTCATGATCATAAAGCTCCGCAGATTTCGGGTTCATTTCAGAATATATCCTCCTACAAAAGAGAATGTGCTGGATGCACTTGACTGCATCCGCATGGGCGTTCCGTCTTCTATTGATCTGATCCTTGACAATGTATCCTTTTCGATAGTGAACAATATCATACTTTTCACTTTTGCAAACGGAACAAACGTGCTTGCTATGGTCGCAATAATCTATACAATCTTCAGCTTTGTGAAGAATGTTGGATCGGGCTGCCTCTACGCTTCCCAGCCTCTCTTCGGCATCATGAATGGAGAACGTGATCCGCAGGGTATACAGAATGTCTTTACGATGACATTAAAAAGAGGCATTCTGCTGGGACTCATTTTTTCGGCAGCGATCATTATCCTTCAACAGCCGATCCTGAGCTTTTATGGAATGGCGGAAAACACGGATGCCCGCATAGGCCTTGTACTTGTAGCACTCAGCGCCTGTATCTGGGTGATCCCCTATCTTCTGCTGGCTGTTTATCAATCAACAGGTCATATTTTGCTGGCTCTTGTTGTAGCTGTGATCCCTGACAGCATACTGTATCCGCTCTTTGTTGCCATGAGCGGAAAAACCATCGGTGTCACAGGTATATGGCTGGCAATGGGTTTTTCTTTCATACCATTCTTCATCATCTTCTACCTGGTATTTATGCTGCTGAACAAAAAGCCTGTAGTTTCGCTTGACAGACTGCTTTTGTTAAAGCGCTATGAAAACCGTGATACAGTGCTCAACATAAGTATTCCCGCCGAAGCGCAGGATATCTGCTTTGTGTCCGAGCGTCTGCAGAAATTTTTGATCGATCATTTTGTTCCGGAAAAGATCGCTTATATATCCGCTTTATGTACGGAGGAGATTGCCGCTGATTATATTTCCTACAGAAAAAGCTCCGGGCTTTCGAAGGAAAAGGTGTATATGGATATCAAAGCTTTCAGCGATCCTGAGAAAATAGAGATAATGTTGAAAAACTATGATAGGCCATATAATCCGCTGATCATTGAAGAGCAGGGGAATGAAGAGGAGCGCTTCTCAAAGATAGGCGTGGTCATGGCGCAGAAGATCGCCAACAAGATCCTGTACAATTATTCTTACCATCTCAATGTGATAACTATGACATTTATGCTTTGAAGTGCCACGGGTTACTATGATTTTTTGTTGATAGAAAGAGTGAACAAATGCGAGCATACGAAAGACTGCTGAATTATGTTGTGATCCATACCACAAGCGATGAGGCATCATCGACCGTCCCTTCAACAAAGCGTCAGTTTGATCTGGCAAACAAGCTGAAGGATGAAATGATCTCTCTTGGGATCGAAGACGCGTCAGTCGACTCAAACTGCTATGTGACCGGACATATTCCGGCCTCAAAAGGCTGCGAAAGCGCCCCCTCTATCGGTTTCATATCGCATCTTGATACTTCGTCCGACAGCTCCGGAGAAAATGTTCATCCAATCATCCATGAAAATTACGATGGAGGGGATGTAGAGCTTGGAAACGGTCTGACACTGAGAGCAGAGCTCTTTCCGCACCTGAAAACACTTAAAGGAAGAACGCTGATCACGACAGACGGAACCACTCTCCTCGGGGCAGATGACAAAGCGGGGATTGCCGAGATCATGACCATGGTCGAAGAACTTACAAAAAATGATATACCGCACGGTCGGATATGTATCGCCTTTACCCCGGATGAGGAGATAGGGCACGGAGCGGCGCTTCTCGACCTTGAAAAATTCGGTGCGGACTTTGCTTATACCGTGGACGGCGGGGCGGAGAACGAGATAGAATACGAGAATTTCAATGCCGCAAAGGCAGTATTCAAGATCCGCGGGATAAGCGTTCATCCCGGAGATGCCAAGGACAAAATGGTAAATGCTGCTCTCATTGCCTGTGAGATATCCTCAATGCTTCCCTCCGCGGAGACCCCTGCGCATACAGAGGGCCGCGAAGGCTTTTTCCACCTTACGGATATTTCGGGGGATGTGGAAAAGGCTGAGATCGCATATATAGTAAGAGATCATAATCCCGCGTTTTTTGAAGCCCGGGAACAGACTCTTTTGAATATTGAAAAAAGAATAAATGAAAAGTACGGGGAGGGCACGGTTTCTCTGACGTTGACAGAAGAGTATCGAAATATGATCGAGAAGATACGACCGCATATGCATATAGTGGAAACCGCAAAAAGATGCATCTTGGCACAGGGAGTTTCGCCACTTGAAGTACCTGTCCGCGGCGGAACGGACGGAGCGCGGCTTTCATATCGAGGACTTCCCTGTCCGAACCTCGGAACGGGAAGCTACGCCTTTCACGGTCCCTTTGAACATATTACAGCAGAGGGTATGGATATCGCGACCGCTGTTCTCTGTTCGATCGTGAAGGAGTATTCGAAGAATAATATTCGTACCAAAAACGCAAGCGAGCGTTGATTATTCGTACCAAAAACGCAAGCAAGATGTACATATTAATTCGCTACAGATCCTTAACGAAGACGGATGTCGGAAAAGTGAATGTGGAAAGAAAATAATGATAGCAACGGGGACCGGTCTTACGGTCCCCGTTTTGATCTGTTTGAAAAGATCACTTCGTTGTTCTCTTTATATTATCGCCATAGATGGTCTTCCAGTCATTTTTCATGGAAATGGTTTCCCATCCGCGGGATTCCCAATCGGTCTTCTTTGCCTGTGCCTTTTCAGGATTGCCGTATTCCCTGACATCATCATCCGCGACGACCATAAAAGCTTTGCTGTAATACGGATTGTTCGATACGGTATATTCTGCCATGCTCACATCACCGCTGCTGTTTCCGAAACTCAAGACTGGCGGCTGGCCGAGCTCTCTTGCCAATATGCTGACTTTGTTCATTTTTACAGTCTTTAAAAGCAGCTCATCCGTCCGGACAACTTCATCATCTGAAGCATATACATAGTCGAGGCCGTCCTTGTTTCCCTGACCACGTGCTTTCAGCATCACATCCATCCCTATAAAATGGTCATCCGCGATCGGAAGGACAGAATCAGCCAGTTCCCTGCAAAGGAAGCGGTCAGTCCCGCTGCAGATGTACACACTGAAATCATTATCGATAAGATACGCTATGATCTCCTTCATCGGAAGATAGAAGGCATCCTTGTATGTCAAATTATCAAAGCCTACAACATTCTTTTTGAGGAATTCCCGGACATACTGCCGGTACCCTGTGACCGTCATTCCCGCGAAAGCTCTCGCAGCCTGTACAGCGTGATCCGCCTCGACATTTTCGGGAATACTCCCCGTCTTTGCTGCCTCTGCGATCTGGTTTGCCACAGTTTTTTCCGCTTCGTCCGGGCTGAAAGAAGAGTCCTCATTCACCCGATACTCATACAGCCACCAGTCCACATAGATCGGCGCAAGCTCGCCGTACAGTGTTCCGTCCATATCAAAGGCTGCTATCCGGTCTTCTTTCGGAATGAAATGCTTTGAGTTTTCGTCTGTCACATCAAGCACATATTCTTTCAAGGCTGTAAGCGCCGGAGCGCCTTCATTCCACAAAGTAAATTCAAAGGGCTTTTCTGCAGCGGACTCCGTCTTTTGTATTTCAGAAGCACTGCATCCCGGGAGAACGAGGCACAGTGCAGCTGCAAATGCCATCAAAAGACTCATGCCGCCCCAGGTTGCTTTCCTGTCTTTTTTTGATCGAATTTTCATAAACTAAATCCTTTCGGTTGTCGTAAGGGGACAAAAGAACCGTCCCATTTTTACTTTTCATCCGCCGCCTGCGCTTCGAGTATCTCGTTTCGCCTGTTCTGGATCGAGAATGAGACCGCGAAGCCGAGGCTCACGAGGAAGACGAGGTAGAAGCTTATTCCTCTTGAGACTATCATCGAAAGACCAAGGCTCGGACCCGGGAAGATATTCGCGTAGGCCTGGGTATATACGATCTCCGTGATGCCCTGGGCACCGGGGAGAGGAAGCATGTCGCAGGCTATAGTGACCGCAGCCTGCACGATAATGAGCGTGAACAGAGGAGTTCCGGAAAGCCCCAGTCCCATATAGATAAAGAAAGTGATGAGGAAGATCGTCGCCCTCTGGATGAAGGTGACAATGAGCATCACGATAAACACGCTCTTGTGTGAGAGCATGAATTTCACTACTTCTCGGTAGCGGCCGATGAAGGCGTCTATATCATCATAAAAAGCTTCTATGGCCTTTCCGTTTGTCCCGTCCTTCTTTTTCCTTCCGAGGATATGCATTCTGAAAAGCAGCTCAATTATCTTTCTCATTATGAACCGGATGAACTGAGGGAAGAGCATCACAAGAAGGAGCACGACCACGATCGCGCCGTTTATCACGATCCCCACAAAGAAAAGAAAATAATAGATCCCGAGACTGTCCTTTATAGTGCTTCTTGCCATAAAGAAGATAGTAAAGGCAACGATGACCACAATAAGTTTGTTGAAGAATGCGATGAGGAGCATCATCACGGTGGTCTCAGAGACCGGATGTCCGTCCTTCTTCATCTGATAGATCTGCATGGGCTGACCGCCGGTAGCGGAGGGAGTGAGTCCCGAATAGAAAAAGCCAATGAAGGAATAAGAGATACACCGGAAAAGATTTACCTTCTTTCCCATCCTTCGCATGAGAAAGAATATCATTATTCCCTCGCTTGCGACATTCAAAAACGAGAGAGCGATCGTAATGAGAAGGCACCCGCTGGACATCTGCCCCATGGTCTGGAACATGCCCTTCATATCCTGTCCGCGCAAGACGAAGATCAGGGTGATCAGCATTATCGTAAAGAATAATGCGAAATTGAAAACTATCTTTTTATTTTTTTTTAGACCCCGCCAGAGAAAGAGGAGAAGACTCCAAAGTTGGAATATGGTGGCGGCGGCAAACTTTGTGCTGGCATAATTTATGCGCCGCTTTATGCCTCCAAACGCGGGATCCTTCATCCTTCTTTTTTTGTCAGCCAGGATCCTGTCGTGGAAGGGGCTCTTTACGGCGTATTTCCAGAAAACATCCCCGAAATCACAGCTGCCGCTAAAGGTGGGCTTCTGCGGCCCCGCGAAGTGGATGATCTTCGGGTGCTTTCTCGCTTCATGGTAAGCCTTTTTGGTCTCCTTTGGAGCGCAGGCTATGATGCCGTTCTTCCTGTAACGGAGCATATCAAACATCACGTTCCAGGACATATCCACATATTTCACCCTGCCCTCGCAGAGGCAGTTCAATACATCCTGATCCATCAGCTTCCACTTCTCTGAAGCTGCGAACTTCAGCATCTCTTCAGTAGTATAGGTCTTTCTGAATTCTTCAAGGTTGAAGAGTATGGTCCCCGCCTGAAAATAATTCGCGGGATCCTTCATCTTCATTACCTCATGGGTATATTTTTTCCTTGCGGGATCATAACCCCCGTAGAGCCCCGCCGTATCAGGGTCGCGTGTCGCGGCAAGAAGAAAGCCGCTGACATCCGTGTCATAAAGCTCCGCCACATCCGCTTCTATAATCATATCGCAGTCGAGATAGAGGATCTTTTCGTAATCGGGAAGGAGATCCGGGAGAAGAAGCCGGTACCAGGTCTCCATTTTCAGATGGAGATGGATGAAAAGCGCATTGAAGGTAGAAAGATAGGCGGAAACATTTACGAAGCGAAGGGAGACATTATCTTTTCTCTTTATCATTTCAAGAAGGAGATCCTTGCTCTCCTTCGTGATATCGCTTTCAAGGATGATAATATCATAATTCCTCTTCGGGGAGATGTGCGAAAGGAGCGATGTCAGAAGGACAGAAAACAAGGGGACAAATGCCTCGTCCGCCGCAAAGGCAACAGCGACATTGTCTCCGTCAAAGGCCTTTTTCAGTTGTATCCCGTCTGAAGGTCCTATGGTAGTGCTCCTGATCGTCCGCCCGAACTTTTCAACTTATAGATAATATCACAAATCAGCCTCAAAAGGAACAGGAATGAACCCAGGGGACGGAGTCAAGGGACCATTTTTTTTATGGTCCCTTGACTCCGTCCCCTGGGACCATTTCCGGGGTCATTTTCTCTTGTTCAAATGCCATAAAATCTATATACTTAAACGGAATATACTTATCCTCAAAAGGAGACGAAATTTATGGCAAACAGATGCCCGAACTGCGGCGGCACGCTTCAGTTTGACGTGAAGTCACAGAAGCTCATATGCCCTTTCTGCGGGAGCTCATTTGAGCCCTCAGAGATCGACAATCTGCAGGGCGCGCAGGAAATGACATCGTCGGAAACCAACGCTCCCGACCAGACTACTTATGACGAAACAGCTGAGACGCAGGATACAACGATCTTCACCTGCAAAAACTGCGGGGGCGAGATCACATCCGAATCCATGGATGCGGTGTCATACTGCCCCTATTGCGGAACCTTCGCAACATTCACGAGCAGGATAGAAAAGCTTCGAAAACCGGAGCTCATCACCCCGTTTTTGATCCCGAAGGATGTGGCCGAAGGCTATTACAAAAAGCGCCTGAAGAGGCAGATCTTCGCGCCCTCGGACTTGAAGAAGGAGGGGAGGGGAACGAACTTCAACCCCATGTTCATTCCCTTCTGGGACTATGAGGTGACCTATCCCTTCAGGAACCATTATATTACATCGGAGTCATGGAGAGAGGGAAATTATGACTGCAAGCAGGAATATTACGTGGCCTTTGACGCGGAAGGAGGAGTGAAGAACTGCCTCTATGACGCATCTATGGGACTTGATGACAGGATCGCGGATTCCATGGCGGACTATGACGCACGGGGTCTTCAGTCCTACAATCCCTCCTACATGATGGGCGCGTACGCCGACATGGCGGACGTGGATCCGAAGCTATACAGCAGCGATGCCAAGGAGAGGGCGGATGAGCCCCTCACCCAGGCTCTAAAAAACGAGATCATCAATTCCGGCGCGGGAACGCGGTTCATGAACGCGAAAGGGCTTTCCTTCAGCGGGCAGAGCGGAACGAAGGCCTATGTGAAGCCCCATCTTGCGATGCTCCCGGCCTGGTTCATGACCTATCGCACAAAGGACAGGGTCGCCTACTCAGTGATAAACGCCCAGACGGGCTCTGTATTTTCCGAGGTTCCGGTTTCCATTGCAAAGTACCTCATCTTCTCACTGATCCTTGCGGTGCCGATCTTCCTTTTGTTTGAATTGTTTGTGAACGCCCGCCCCACACAGATGCTCGGGGTCGTCGGCGTCATCACTTCAATAGTAATGATAATGTACGCGGTTTCCGCTTCAAAGGAGGCTGCCATCAACAAAAGAGCCGGCGACAAGGGCTTCGGCGGACCGGCGAAAAAGAAGGCGCCAAAGCCGCAAGCGGCGAAGAAAAACATTGGCTCCACGATCTTTACGATAATAATGGTGTTCATATTTATTGCCACCATGTTCAAGGGAGCGATCGGTTCCCTCAACGGGTTTCCTATCCGGGTAATATTCGTGCTGATAGCCGTGATAGCCCTTATGATCGGCTTTGCGAAGGCGGACGGAAAGGGCGCGTATATAAGGGATACCATAGGAGGCATCATTGCCATGGGGCTTTCGGTATTATTCTTCTTCTATGATCCCGTGGATGACAATTATTATTATATTGCGGCGATAGCTGCGATGATAGGGATGATTCTTTCCGTGATAGGGGCGGTCAGCCGTTTCAACAAGAGGGTGTCGCATCCCCTGCCGCACTTCTTTGACCAGAGAAAGGGGGCGAC
>CACYBK010000015.1 GCA_902772635.1 uncultured Lachnospiraceae bacterium
CCTCATATCTTGGGACCGAAACCGGTCTTCTCGTTTCATATGACAAATACTCCTATCTTTCTGCGACGCCTCCGGGAGAGAAATCGACTTATGATTATTTTGAATCGGAATGGTACAAGATGGGCCGCCAGACTGATGACATCTTCCTCACCGGACTTTATATAGATTCCATGGGACGCGGGCTTACTATCACCATAGGAAAGGCCTTTCATGACGCAAACGGGAATTTCGCCGGGGTCTGCGCTACAGACTTTGACATCACAGGACTCTATGACGAGATCATAGCGATGGATATAGGAGAGGGGGCTTACTCTTTTACGATCGATGAAAACGGAGAGGTCATATCTCCCGAGGACACCGGCGAGACCGCGGAAGCAGTGACCGGTCTTTCCACCGGGCAAAAAGAAACAATGCTTTCGGAGGACAGCGGGATCATCAATACAAAGGATGTCATATACGCTTACTCCACCATCAACACCACCGGCTGGAAACTCTGCGCCCATGTTCCGAGGACTATGATCACAGACAGCACCAGGTCGACACGTGACTCCATCAATATAGCGATCCTGATCTTCGTCATTGCAGCTGTTGCAATAGTATTGATAATCCTCATCCTTGCACGGCGTACAGTAAAGACCATCACCGCACCGATCGAGGTTCTCGGAGCAGACATGAAGCGCATCTCTGACGGCGACCTTGACCACAGGGCGACGATAACAGGAAATGATGAGATCAGCGATACCGCAACCCGCCTGAACGAGATGGTCGAGCGTCTCATCAGAACGAAAAACGCCCTCTCCGCCTCCCGCTTCCAGGCTGAAGAGATGGCCGCCCTTGCAAACAAGGACGCCCTCACAGGTATAAGGAACAAGACAGCCTATGACAAGGAGATCGCGCAGCTTGAAAAATCCCTTGAGGAAGGAGATCTTGAATTCGGGATCGCTATGGTTGACTTAAATGACCTTAAGCATATCAATGACACCTTCGGCCATGACAAGGGCAACATCTCGATAATCAAGCTCTGCACCGTCGTCTGCTCCATATTCAAGCATTCTCCGGTATTCAGGGTCGGCGGAGATGAATTTGTGGCGATACTGAAGAATCACGATTATGAACATCGCGAGGAATTGAAGGATCAGTTCAAGGACGCCCTCACCGCCCTTCTTGACGAAGAAAAACTCCATCCCTGGGAGCGGATATCTGCATCTATTGGTATCGGGGTCTATGACAAGAATACAGACAAGACTGTCTCTGATGTATTCAAGAAGGCTGACGATCTGATGTATGAAGACAAACAGATAATGAAGGGAAAAGTGTGATCTCTCCTAAAACTCGAAAGAGACGGGACCGCTGACTGCGCAGGCCCGCCTCAATCCTTGAATGAAAGGTTTTCCATACTATCACTCCTTTCTGTGATCTGCCTTTCACTTATTATTTCGGCTGATGCCGGAAAAAAATAGAGGTTTACGATTGTTCTTTTGTGTACAAAAAAGACGCCGTGCTGTCAAAAGCACGGCGCCTTTTCATTCCTGTTTCAAAGTCCTCGTGAGGTAGCCGAGCGTCTCCTCTGCCCAGGGATACTGTTCCATATATCTTCCGTCAAAGGCCTTGATGGCGGAGTCGTCCCCGTCAAGGGCGCGGTAGTAATCACAGTCTATCCTGGAGCGGTCCACTGAGTAACCCCCTCCGCTCGTAAGCACGATATCACCTGCTCCAAGGCTTTCAAGTGAAGTCTTCAGGCTTTTGATCGCCTGGTATATTATATTTTTTCCTTTTACGGGATCAGAGTCTTCATTGAGAAGCTCCGTGGAAAGCATTGAGACAGAGACTATCTGCCCTCTCCTATCGATGAGAAAGGCGAGAAGCTCCTTCGCCCTTCTTCTCGAAAAGACCACGGGCTTTCCGTCGAAGAATACCTCAAATTCCCCGAAGCAGGTTGCAGTTAGCTTCTTGCTGGAATTTTTGTTGATTATATACTGTACCTCTTCCTGTATCTCCTTTAACCTGACAGGCTTCATCAGGTATCCCGCGTCGATATGCATCTTTATGGCATCAAGGGCATAGCTTTCATAACCGGTACAAAATACTATCGAGATCTGGGGATGTATCGTGATCAGCTCTTTTGCGAGGGTGAGTCCGTCCATCTCGTGAAGTTTGATATCGAGAAAGGCTACATCGACCCTGTTCCTCTTCGCAAATTCGAGGGCCTCGATCTCGTCATCAAAAGCAGCTGACTCTGTGATCTCTGGCACCTGGGAAACTGCATTTGAAAGCGAGTTCAAAAGCCTTTTTTCATCATCCACAAGCAGCGCTACCATTATCTTTCCCCTTTCTCACTGACTTCCTTTGGAAGGATGATATAACACTTCGTTCCTTTTCCGGGAGTACTGTTTACCTCAAGTATCCCGCCGCAGATCATTTCAAGGCGCTTTCTTGTATTTTGAAGCCCTATGCCGTGATGATGCCCTTTTTCATCATTATTTTCAAGAGCTTCCGGTGAAATATCAAAGCCGACTCCGTCATCCTCCACCGTCACGAGAAAGTCCTTCTCCCTCTCCTCCGATGAGATCTTGATCGTGCCGCTGCTCTTTCTCCTTGCGCAGATCCCGTGCTTTATCGAGTTTTCAATGACAGGCTGGAGGGTCATCGCGGGGAGCATGAAGTCAGGAGCCTTCAAGTCATATTTTATCTCAATATTCGGAAAGCGCTTCTGCTCTATCAAAAGATAATGCCTGACATGCTTCATCTCCTCCGAAAAATAATGCACGGGCTGTCTTTCAACATCGGAGAAATTGTCCCGAAGATAATCCGAGAATTCATATATGAGCTCCTCGGCTTCCTTTGGATCGGTATTGCACATATCGGCTATCGTCCCGAGGGTATTATAAACGAAATGCGGATTGATCTGGGCTCTCAGGGAATTCAGCCGAAGGGATGAGAGCTCCCTTTCCTGCGCCGCCATCCTCCTGTTGTCCTCAATATAAACAAAGCAGAACATGAGGAGGAGGGTCAGGAAGGTGGAAAAATTTGAAAGAAAGCCAAAGGACGTCTCCATACCGTAGTATGCAAGCACTTCAAAGATCACCCAGAGCGTAGGACCTGTCTTGTTCAGGATGAGGAAGAACCTTGTCCTTTTGTCCTTCACGAAGAAAAAGGAAAGCACGGTATATAGGGTAAGGCACAGGACAATCGTGATCCAGACTCCTATCCCGAGAGGGGTATATTCGAAATAGTCATTACTTATGGGCTTTAAGAAAAACCAGCCGAAATTGTTTGAAAGGATAATGGCGATAATGACAAGGGTGATGACAGCCATTATAGTCAAAAGAATCTTCCCGGCTTTTTTCGGAATATGTAAGTAGGTCTGGTCATAAACTAAAAGAAAGAAGACGAGGACTGCTGTCGTGACACCCTCAAGGGAATAGAAAAAGGCAGCGATGCTGAGCTTCCCCGGTATATGAAGATAAAGAAAGCAGATGCCTGCGAAGAAGACTCCCAAATATGTTAAGAGCATAAGGAGCTGATATATCATGTTCCTTTTTCTGTTCTTTCCCATACTTCCGCTTCCGAAGCATATGGACAGCACCAGGGTCCCAGCCATCGTCATGAGGCAGCCCGTGACAAAGAAGCTTACGGAGCTCTTCGCCTGTTCCTGATAGAGGGAGACCATGAAAAGCAGTATGAAAAACATTCCCGCCATCAAAATGATAACGGGAATGTTCAATAAAAATCTCTTGTCTTTGACCGCCTTCATCTCACGCCTTTGCATTGGGCAGCTGCACCTTGAAGCGCTTGATGACCCTCATCCAGTTGTAGCGGCGGAAGGCTGCTACGACCCTTGAAACACCGGAATACAGGAATGACAGTCCGAGCATAATAGCTGTAAAAGCCGGATTTATCAATCCGATGATGAGGGAAACCAATGAGAGTATCGCTTCTATGATACCGGAAACAAGAGTGAAGCGCCAGGAGGTCTGGGAACCCCTGGTCTTGATCTCGAAGGAGCGGACTATATCAAGACCACCGGCCAAAAGCAGTGCAAATGCCACTATGATCGCGAGTCCTCTCTCCGGAACCTGGGTGACCTTCAGTATCACGGTGGAGAGCCCGAGAACAAAGAGTCCCAGGAACAGCATCAGCTGACCTCCCACCATATGCCGGGCCATTATAAAATAATAGAACAACAGATAGATCCCGTAGACCAAAAGCCCGATCTCAAAGATGGCCATCACCACCAGAAGCCCGTCCCTTCCGAGGAACATGATAAGGAAGGCGAAGGCTATGGTCCCGAGACCAATTATTATATTGACGATCCTTCTCATTAATGTCATTTGCGCACCTCACTGTCAGAAACAAAGATCTTGTTCTCTTCCTCTTCCCTGATCGATTCCTGATCAACGATGATGCCCTTCCTGTTGACCTTCTTCGGGATGGCGGAATAGCCTGCAAGCTTGTTTCCGGAGGCAAATATCTCATGGACCACCATGGTCTTCTGGGCTATCGCCGCCGTGAAGAACCGTCCGAGAACCGTATCCTTCTTCGCATCTCCCTCTGCCTTCTCGTATTCGCCGTCGTATTTTTTCATATCAAAATCCGGAAGATCGGTACCGAAGTGGTCTTTCGCAAATTTCTTCCAGTCTTCGTTTGAGAAAAGCTGCCTCTTTTCAAAGATGCCTCTGATCTCTGACTCATATTTTTTTACAGCCTCAGTCTCATAGGTGTCCTTTTGGAAATCAGTGTAGTCGCCCCTGTAATATTTCAAGGCATAAACAAGCTGGGTGAATGCGCTCATGTAATCTGAAGGATTGTCCTTAAATACCTCCTCGTATTTTCCCCAGGCCGGCATGTAACGGTACTTTATGAAGCTGTAATCCGGGATATGTCCGGCTCTTCCGTGTCCCAGATTGAAGATCGAGTTTTCGGAGGGACTGAAGATGGAATTGATATAATTCCCCTTATCCACATCCTCAGGCTTTCCGGGATTCTTCCAGAAAACAAGCTTCTCCTCTCTTCCGTCGGGAAAGACCTCATAGATATAGTCTGACATATTGTTGATGACAAGTGAGGGGGTGCCTGCAAAGTTCTGGTGAGCCCATGTATCTGAAACCACATGCATGGCAAGCCCGATGGCCTCAAGGCTCTTTCCCTTCGCGAGCTTTGCGGTCTTTACCGAAAGGTCGCTGTTCGGCTTGCATATCAGATGATATTTGTCCCTATAGGGCTTCGCGCCCTTGACCTTGCTGTAAAGATCCCCCGGGAGGAAATGGAAGGCAGACCAGATACTGGTGATCTGCTGGCGACCTATGAAATCGGTGGGCGCATTCGACATCTCCATTGCCGACTGTGTGGTTGCTGCAACTACCGGTCCCTTGATCCCGGTAAGGAAGGTCTTCGTGCAGCAATCAGCGAAGTTGTCACTGAAGGCGATCACAAGGCACTCCTCGTGAGAGTAGCCCGCTATCAGACCTGCGCAGTAGGTTGCGTAATAATGAAAATCTTCCTGCATATCAATACTCCATATTCAGCTTTTTCCTGAGTGACCGGATCCTGCAGAGTGAAACCAGCATCTCAAGTATTATGAACAATGTCATAACATCAAGGATCAGATAGACCACAGCCTCTGAAATGTCGCTTGAATACGATCCGAATCCATATACATCAAGGTAGACGGAAAAGACAGTGGCAAAAAGGAGTATGAAGGAAAATACAAGACAAAGCGCTGACTTCTTCTCCCTTTTCGAAACTCCGATGGCGGCTCTCCCCGCAAGTACGAAGAATATGAGCCGCACTACCATGATCCCAAGTATAAAAACAAAGATAAAGACCTTGAATTCAAGTCCAACGCCGGCCCTGAGAATTTCTGCCTCATAATCCTTGGGTCTGAGAAAAACAGTAATGATAATGTCGACCACCGGAAACAGAGCCATAAGTATGGCTCCCCAGCCTGACATCATCAGAAGGTCTTCATTTCGCCTCAGCTTCTTTTTCAAAACCTCACGCCCCCGTTCTCATTATCTTTCAGAACGATATATCAAAGAAACTATCACAACAGATTCAAGAGTGAGCACAGACCCCTGAGTACAGTAACAGCCTCTGAATCACTGCCCATAAGCTTGATATAATCCGAAGCCATCTTGACATTGTCCGTGATCACATAGGAAACGTCATAGGAAGCAAATTTCATGATGGAGTTCAGGCTGTTGCAGGTCCAGACCGCAACTTCCTTTCCGGCATCAAGAGTCTTTGCGATGTTCTCAGGTGTCGCTATCTGCTCTTCAAGACCGAGTATATCGACATTCAGACTTGAGAAATCACCTTCAAGAACGAAGCAGCAATATGAAGTCTTCGCGTCCGGATGATTTGTTTCAAGTTTATCGAGTAAATCATATTTGAGCGAGAAAAAGACGCACTGGTCAAGAACTCCCTTTTCCTTTGCCATCTGATATGCATCTTCAGCCATCTTGTCATCAGCGCTCACGCCTTTCAGCTCTACGAGGATGATAGCGCCGCACTTCTTTGCTTCGTCATAAATGTCTTCAAGCGAGGCAACTGTTCCGGGCGCTCCGCCGATCTGGGCATCATTTCTGATCTTGAACTCCTTCGCCTCGGCAAGCGTCTCATCACCAGGCGTCGCGTCTACTCCGCAGGTACGCTTGAATGTAGCATCATGATTGATGACATATTTTCCGTCCGCTGTCCTCTGTACGTCTATCTCAGAACCTGCTGCCCCGAGGGTCTCCTTCGCGTAGCGTATCGATTCCACGCTGTTCTCCGGCGCGAGATCACCGGCGCCTCTGTGCGCGATCACCTTTGTGCTGGCCTGCCTTGTGAAGAGCTTGTCGAAATAGGGGGTCATTGGTCCGCTTATTATAAATACAACTCCAAGGGCGATGGCCATAACGATCCAGAAGCCCTTTCCGGGTGTAACTTTGACAGTGGGAAGGGCAGCAACGGCACGCTTTACATCTTCCTTTGAAGCTTCAGGACCCATCTCCTCTTTTGTATTGAACCTTCTGTAAAGCTTTGTGACATCCAGAATAAATATGGGCTTGATCAGCATATAAGCAACCGAGACCGCAACAAGCCCCGCTACCGAGAATGCTATATAGAAATAATGGGCCACGTCCGTCCCGTTCCCTGTTGCGCTGATGATAGCGAAGGGTATGATGAAGGCGCACACAAATACGATCGCCAGGATCAATGCTATCTTGAGGATTATGAGAATATAATTTCCAAGGAAGGGTCCCACATTGTGCTTGAAAAGATTCAGCGCCTTCGGGAAGGCATCCTTTGATTTCTTCTTTTCAAGAACGATAACATGGAAGATGAAAGTATGAACGATACCAAAGATGAGAAGGGCGATCATACCTATGATATAGAAGACATAGATGAGGGTGTTCTTTCTGATGACCAGCATTATGAAATCCGGCATCGCAAAGCCCTCAGTCAGGCTGATACCTGCTCCCGCTCCGCAGAGAGGCGCCAGGAGGGAAATATAAATAACGAGGAATACCCCGGTGGGATGACCGAAGAATCTGATGGAAGCAAAGGCCTCCTTGATGACAGCCCACATGGACTTTCCCTTGTTATTCAGCTCGTTGTCAGACATTATGATGACAGCGTTTACATCAAATAATGTATAAAACAAAAGCACGAAGAAGCTTATGATAATGATGAGCCAGCCCTGCCAGCAGGTAAAGAGGAAGGGAATATCCCCACTCGTCAGTGCTTTGTGTCCCGTGGTGTAGAGCAGCCCTCCGGCAATCAATTCAAGGAGCTTCGAGATCAGCACGAGTATGATCATTGTCACAAGCTCGAAGATCAGGAATTTAAGAAA
>CACYBK010000016.1 GCA_902772635.1 uncultured Lachnospiraceae bacterium
CTGTAGCCCGCTACAGCTGCGTTTTGAGGTGGCACGCTTCGCAATTTGTCCTGCGCAATATGTACATTTAATTCTGCTACAGCTCCTAAGAGATATTCAACTAAACGAAAAAAGCTCCCTCGTAAATGAGGGGGCTTTTTCTTCTTTGCCCATTGGGATAGATGGACAAAGATGTAAGCAAAAATGGGATATGGAAAAAATGCGAGGCCACATGAGGAAATAGCATTATGGCATCTTCTGATGCGGCCCCGCGCTTTCTTTTTCAGTTCTTTTTTTTGGACGCAAGATAGACCGGCTGTCTGTCCGGCAAAGGGTAAAAATAGCTTGAACAAAGGTCTTTAAAGAGACTCATGAAAGGCACCTCCTCCTTGAGGTCTTACGCGGAGAGTTCCGCAGTAATAAATCTGACCGGACCGCTATCCCTGCATTACCGACTTCCATGTCGGCACTATCCGGCTACATTTTGTATATCGGAGAGTACTAAGAGAAAATTAACCTCTGAAAACAAAAAAACGGTTTCTTTCGAAACCGTAGAGCGGATAACGAGAATCGAACTCGCCTCTCAACCTTGGGAAGGTCGCATTCTACCGATGAACTATATCCGCAAGCAGAAGATATTCTAGCAGTTTTTTTGTGCAACTGCAAGTGGAATAAGGTATAATAGTTACAGTTTTATTAATTAAGGAGAGTTTGCTTTGAGAAAAAAAGGACTGTTTGCAGTGATGGCGGCCATGCTTTTGACAGCATTTCTCACCGGCTGTGCCGACAAGAGTGAGAGGCAGGATGCTTTCAAGGCCGCAGGCATTGAATATATGAAGGCCGGGAATTATGCCGAGGCGAAGACACAGTTTGAGAGGGCGCTTGACAACGCAGGCTATGTTGTCGGAGACAGGGAGAAGGACATCAATTTCTATCTTGCTTCGGCAAACTTCATGTTACAGGATCTTGATGGTGCGCTTGAAAGGATGAACGCCCTTCTTGAGTTTGATGAGAAGGATACGGACGCTCTTTTCTTCAAAGGCAGCATCCTCCTTGCGAAGGGAATGAACGAGGAGGCGGTCAATACATACAATGAGGCCCTCACACTTGCTCCCGGAAATTATGATATGGGGATAATGGCTTACGAAAACCTGATGTCCTACGGGCTTTCTGAAGAGGCGGCAGGCGTGCTCCAAAAGGCTGTCGCATATACCGGAGAGGGCAGTACAAAGTCTACAGGGCGTGGGAGGATGCTCCTCATCCTTGACAGATACGAAGAGGGCATAAACGCTTTTGAAGAGGCTGCGATGCTCGGGAACAATGAGGCTCTCCTTTACGAAGCAAAGGCTATGGCGCAGCACGGTGATACGGAAGGCGCGGCTTCAAAGAGGGAGAATTATCTTTCAAAGGTCAATGAACCCTCGATCGAGGGGCTCTCGCTTCTTGCGGAGATCTCAAGGATATCGGGAGATTACGCAGGCGCGCTTTCCTATGTGGATCAGGCATTGACACCGCTTTCGACCGAATCCGAAGAGAATACGAAAAAGATAATGCAGAACCAGTCCGCGATCAAATCCTTGAGGAGGACCGAGATCGCCTGTCTTGAGTTTACAGGGGATTTCAACAAGGCTTATGAGAAGGCAAATGCCTATGTGACTGCCTATCCCGCGGATGCTGCGGCGGTGAGGGAACTTAAGTTCCTGGAATCCCGAAAAGGGGATACGCATAATTGACCCGCTTTCGTCAGAGTTTGTATGAGGTCAATGGGGGTGCCAAAAGAACCGTCCCCGTGGCACACTTGGCACTATTTTTAAAAACTGCTTGATTTCCCCCTTTTAAAGTGCTATTATTATACGGCTTTCGAAAAAAGCGAGTGTGCGTGTAGCTCAGCCTGGATAGAGCACTTGGCTACGGACCAAGGTGTCGGGAGTTCGAATCTTCTCACGCACGTGAAAAGTCCCCGGGGATGCCAAGAGGCTTTCCGGGGGCTTTTGTTATTCAGAGATAGTTTTGAGCTGCTCTACCGCATCACTTATAAGGCTTTTTATGGGAACGCTTTTGAGTCCCGGTATCATGATGTCACACATGTTCATCGGGATAAGGATCTTCTTTGCGCTGCTCTGACCGACGGCAGCAGCAACCTTGGGAGTGATCTCACCAAGGAGCGAGTCCGCGATCGCGATCCCGACAGGCCCCATGATCACATCAGCCTTCCTGCAGGCAACTATGGCAGCGTTTTCGCCTGTTGCGCCTTCATTTGCTCCGGCTTTCAGCATCGCGTTTGTGGCGGTTGAGTTCGTCCCGACTGCCGTGATGAAGATGTCAGGCTCGTCTTTTAAGGCGGATACAAGCTGCTTTCCAAGCCCGCCGCCCTGTCCGTCCATTATGAGTACATGCATTTTCTTTACTCCTTTATCCCAACGACTTCGTACATTTTTTCATCGGAGATACAGGTCTTTACTGAAAGATATTCAGACATCAGTTCCCGAAGCTCTTCTGCCTCCATAAGGCCCTTTGACACACCCCTTGCAAGGGCGTCGTGATGCATATTGATCTTTTCCCGGCTCATGCCGTGGGCGATAGCAAGAGTGCCGCCTTCTTTAAGGAGCGATGAGAGCCTTTTTATGAGGCTCTTTTCATCAGGGAAGTGGGGGAAGGCGTTGTAGAGGACTACGCAGTCAAACTTTTTTTTGAGCGCGACTTCCTCGATATCTCCGCAGATGAAGCTTACCCGCTCATCCGAAAATTTCCCTGAAGCTATCTTTATCATCTCTTCTGAAAGATCGACTCCGGTCACGCTCTTTACATCCCGCGAAAGATAGAAGGGTATGAGGACGCCGGTGCCGCAGGCTACGTCAAGGATATCCTTACCCAAAGACACCGACGCATTATCGAGGATGGTGTTTATGATATCGGGATCGAAAATGAGCTCCTCATCCCAGGTCTTTGCAGCTTTGTCAAAAAATATTTTAATGATTTCTGTTTCCATCATTATTTTGTAAAGAAAGTTGCGGTATCTATCTTCTGATAGCCTCCGAAGCTTGAAGGAGCGGAAGAGATCTTGTCCGAAAGCTCAACCCCGAGGAAAGCCTTTGTGACTTCGTTCGTCTTTGAAACGATATCAACATCGGTGAACTTGTCGGGATAGACAGTCTTTCCTATGAACCAGGCGTTTACCAGCGCTGTTTCAAAGTTTGTATAATAAGCATTGTACGCCATCTGAAGATAAACTTCACCATTTTTCCATGCCTTCATGTGGTCAAACATCTGAGGGTTCTCGGCAAAGAGCGGCTTGATATTCTTTACAGCAGCGGCATCTATTATCATGATGTCTGTGGAATCACCGAGGGAGACGAATTTCTCGGCTTCGATCTTCTGGATCCCGTTCTTTTCAAGGCCTGAGACAGCGTTCTTTATATTCAATATATCAAAGGTAATGTAGCCCTGGGCTGTCATCAGGTGATCCGTTGTTCCCCAGTTTCCGAGCCCGCAGATATAGACAGAGGGTTTCTTGTCATCAGCTATGTCCGCGGTCCTCTTCTTTAAGTCTTCAGTCTCTTTTTTAACAAAGGCATTGAGCGTTTCAGCCTTTTCTTCTTTATCAAAGATCTTTCCGAGAAGGGTGAGAGAGGAAGCGAAGTTTTCGTCAAATACTCCGTTTGGACCTGTCTTTAAGGTAATGACGGGAACTCCGAGAGCCTCGGAAAGAGCGTTTTCCTTATCTACATCCTCGTACTCCGAGATCACGATATCGCTCTTGCAGGAAAGTATCTTTTCAGCCTCTGCAGCCTGCGCGTTGGGACCGCCGACTCCGCAGGAGGGAAGTGTCTTGAACTGCTCTCCGAAAGCAAGGACGTAAGGCCTTGCTACAGAATCAAACATCTTCGGGCGCTCACTGAGGCTTTCATTATCTATATCCTCAACGCCTGCGAGGAGCTTTACATCGCCGATATAGGAATACATACGAAGTGCTCCGGCACCGATGCAGACGACTCTTTTGTAGCTTCCCGGCCTGACCGTGACTTCACGGCCTATCATGTCAGTTACCTTCAGTTCAGCCGCTGTCGTTTCGCTTACCGACGAGGAAGCAATGGAGCTTTGTGCGGCCGAAGAAACGGCGCTTGATGAAGATGCGGTCTGACTGCTGCTGTTTCCTGTGTTTGAGCCGCAGGCAGTGAACGACAGAGCCATAGCTGCGGCCAGAAATACTGATGCGATCTTTTTCATTCTCATTTTTTGTTCTCCTTTACCTGCAAATCATTTTTTAGTATTACTTTTCTTCCTGAAATCTCAGTGATAGTAACATCCGCGTCAAAGACCTCTTTTATGGTCTCTTCCGAAAACACGCCGCTGTCACCGGTGAAGGCCACTTTCCCGTTCTTCAGGAAAAAGAAGCGGTCTCCCAGCGAAAGCGCCTCGTTTGGATCGTGGAGGGAGGATAATATACTTATCCCCTTTTCCCTTGAAAGCTTTTTGGCTTCTCTTATTATCAATTGCTCGTTTGCTATATCAAGATTCCCGGTCGGCTCGTCAAATATCAGCATCTTCGGTTCCTGCGCGAGTGCACGTGCTATCGCGACCTTCTGCTTTTCTCCGCCGGAAAGCTCCTCCGCGTTTCGATCTGAAATAGAGGAAAGCCCCATCTCATTTATTATCCTGTCAACGACCGCCATATCATGTTCACCCGCTGAAAGACCGAAGTAGCTTATCCGCCCCATCATGATGCTGTCGTAGACAGAGAGCTCGCCAAAATGGATATGCTGCGGGACATAGGCTATCAGCCTTGCCTTTTCGCGGCGGGAGAGCTTTGTTATATCCTTTCCGTTGAAAAGTATGGCTCCCGATGAAGGCCGGTTGATCCCAAGGATATTCCTGAAAAGTGTCGTCTTTCCGGAGCCGTTCTTTCCGAGCAGGATTCCGATCTCACCGTCATTTAAGCGCAGATCCACTCCCGAAAGCACTTCGCGCGCAAACCTTGAATATCTGAAGGAAAGGCCTTTGATCTCAATCATAGTGTCCCGTCCCCCTTTTTGAAAAGATAATGGCGACGAAGAAAGGCGCGCCAAGGAGCGATGTTATCGCGCCGACAGGAAGGGCGGAGCCTTTCCCGGCGGTCCTTGAAAATGTGTCGGCAAGCAGAAGTACAAGGCTTCCCGTCAGCATGCTCCCCGGGATCGAGAATCTGTGGTCATGGCCGATGAGCCTCTTTATTATGTGCGGTCCGATTATCCCTATGAAGCCTATGATCCCGAGGAAGGAGACACAGACTGCGGTGATGAGCGAAGCCAGGAGCATTGAAAGTGCACGGAGGCGGTTTACATTGACTCCCATGGAATGAGCTGCGGCATCTCCCGAAAGAAGTGCATTCAGCTTCCAGGAGGAGAGCGTGAAGTATACTGCTCCAAAGAGCACCACGACAGCCATGATGAGATCAGTGGTGTAGGTCGCTCTTCCAAGATCCCCGAAATTCCATATCACGGCTGCGGAGATCCCGACGTCCGTGGCGTAGAACTGAAGTACAGTCGTTGCGGCCGTCCATATGGCGCCCACAGCAATACCGGCAAGCACCACGACCTCTTTGTTGAAGGACCTTATCCTGCAAAGGAGGAGGATCAGTATTATCGATAATGTTGAAAAGAGAAAGGCTATGAGCGAGGTCGAAAAGGGGTTGACCCCTGCCGTAAAGCTCTTTACATTGTTCCCGGTCTCAAGGAAGCCTCCCGCAAATGCGATAATCGAAAGGTTCGCTCCGAAGACCGCTGCGTTCGACACTCCGAGGGTTGAAGGGGAGGCCATTGGATTTGAAAGGTCGGTCTGCATTATGAGACCTGATACCGAAAGCCCGGCGCCTGCGATCAAAGCTGCAAGTATCCGGGGAAGCCTGATATTCCAGATTATCCTTATCATGTTCGAATCCCCGGTTTTGAAGAGGGCGCCAACTCCTTCTGAAAAGCTCATATCGGATGAACCCAGAAAGAGGGAGGCAAAGGCTGTGATAAGGACCGCAATAATGAGGATAATGATCGCGATCAGTTTTTTCTTTTTCTTATGCAAACCATTCACCAAACAAAAAGGCATCCTGCTTTCTGCAAAAAGCAAGATGCCCTCATGACATCAATAAAAAAGCCTGACAAGGGTACTTTATAAAACACTTCTGCGTCCCGAAAGAATGGCTTCGTGCCATCCGTACCCTAAGCAGCAACTCAAAAATTATTACATAGAAAGAAACTACAATCAAGCAGTTTTTTGACCGCGTCAGAATTTAGTCAGATAATAGTAAAAACACTTGTCCTTTGTACCCACATAGCGTATAATTCAACACTGTATACCACAATATCTATTTTTTCCCGGCTAGATCAGTACGACATATTGTCAGTGTATCGGAAACCGGATAGAAAGGGAAAATCCATGGCAAAGAATGGTTCAAAGAAGAAAAGGGGCGGCTTCAGGGCCAGTCTTCTCGGGCTCGCTCTGCTGCCGATGATCATCGTTACAGTGCTCCTGTGCCTGGTATCGGTGATCACGCTGAGGTCAACTCTTTCAGAGAGCTATGACGACAGGCTCTACGCCGTAAACCGCATGGTCTATGAACAGTTCAAGACCTCGGAGGCGGGCGTCACTTCCCTTGAGTATGATGAAGCGACGGATCAGATCCTGATGAACGGAGAGGATGTTCGCGAGAAACTGACACAGCTTTTTGACACATACAAGAGGGATACGGATATCGACTGCACCCTTTTCGTAGGGGACACGAGACGCGCCACATCTGTCAAGGGCACCGATGGGAAGAGAGCGGTAGGAACCAAGGCCGGGGATGCCGTTATAAAGGCCGTTCTTCAGGGCAAGCAGACTTATTCTTCCGAGAATACCCAGGTTGCGGGCAAAGCCTATTTTGTATCCTACCTTCCGATCATAGACGGATCCGGCTCCTGCGTGGGTATGTTCTTTGCAGGTATCCCGAGGGCTGATATCGAAGGCTCGATCTTGAACGTCCTTCTCATGATGGTTGTGATCTCTGCCATCGTGGTAGCGGTGTTCCTCATCATTGCGATCATTCTTTCAAACAAGATAACAAAGGTCGTAGCTGACACGGATGAAGCGAATTCAAATATCTCAAGCGGGAATCTCGTATTCGAACTTGACGAGAGATCACTCAAGAGAAAGGATGAGCTCGGAGAGCTCGCTCGTAATACGGCTTCTCTCCGTGACAAACTGACAGACGTGATCTCAAGCATCACAGACAAGGCCCATGAGATATCCGCTTCCGCGAAGACCATGACCGAGTCCGCGGTGCATACGGAGGAAAATTCAGAAAATGTTTCCGAGGCAGTAGACGAGATCGCCACAGGCGCCACATCTCAGGCCGAGACCGTTCAGGATGGCGTCCAGGCCATCGGGGATATCGTAAATTCCGTAGACGATCTTACGGATGAGGTCACATCCTCGGATCAGAAGGCTCACGAGATGGCGGACCACTCCAATGACATGAAGAAGAGCTTCGACGAACTGAAGGAAGCTATGTCACAGACGGAAATGTCTCTCGCGGAGGTTTCGGATGCGATGAAGGCAGTGGATTCCTTCGTAGGAGAGGTTCAGGAGGCAGTATCCGCTATCGATTCCATAGCGACGCAGACGAACCTCCTTTCCCTCAACGCTTCAATCGAGGCAGCCCGTGCAGGCGAGGCCGGAAGGGGATTTGCGGTTGTTGCTGAGGAGATATCAAATCTCGCGGATCAGTCGAAGGAATCGGCGGCCTCGATAGCAGAGATCATGAACCACCTTTCAGCTAGGAGTTCCTCCGCGGTGAAGACCGTAGACGATCTTTCAAATATAATGGCAAGGCAGCAGGAGATATCCGGAAACGCGCAGGAATCCGTGGAGACAGTTTCGAACCAGATCGCGGAGGTTCGGGACAGCTTCGAGCGCGCGAAGGAAGCCTGCGATGTCATCAAGGACAAGTGCAGTTCCGTTAACGATACCATGTCCTCTCTTTCCGCGATCTCGGAAGAGAATGCAGCATCAAGCGAAGAGACATCTGCTTCCATGGAGCAGGTCAATTCCACTGTGGCGGACATGAAGGAGATATCCGCAAGGCTCGAGGGAATAGCAAGCGAGCTTACTGACCTGCTTTCTTTCTTCAATACGAAAGGCTGAAAACAACAGGATGAACAAAAACGACCGGCGGTTTTTTCCCGCCGGTCGTTTTGTATATGAGATATCCGTTCAATTCTGAGACATTTCAAGCGACCTTCTTATCGCAGCATCTATGCCTTCCATTATCGCTTTGCGGAAGCCCTTTTCCTCCAAAGCGCGCACGCCTTCGATCGTAGTTCCGCCGGGGGAGGTGACCTGATCCTTCAATTCCCCGGGGTGCTTTTTGGTCTTAAGGACCATCTCTGCAGAACCCTTCACCGCCTGGGCCGCGAAGGTATAAGCCTTGTCGCGCTTCATGCCGTGGCGCACGGCTTCATCCGCCATGGCTTCTATCAGCATATAGATGAAGGCGGGGGAAGAGCCGGAAAGCCCGGTCACTGTATCCATGAGTCCCTCGTCCACTTCTTCAGCCACACCGAAGGAACGGAAGATTGAAAGGACCTCTTTCTTTTCCTCATCCGAAAACCTGTCATTGAAGCAGACTGCGCTCATGGCCTCGCCGACAGCCGCGGGGGTGTTTGGCATGGCGCGGGCTACTTTAAGCTTCCCCGCGACTTCCATGGATAGAAGTGCATTGTCAATTTCCGAAATGCTCTTTCCGGCAGCTACCGAGACTACTATGCTTCCGGCATCAAGGGATTCCCTGATATCGGGAAGGATGTCTGAAAGCTGCCCGGGCTTTACCGCAAGGATAATGACATTACTCTCCTTTGAAAGAGATGCCGCATCCTTTGATCTTTCTATTCCGAAGCGCTCCTCTATATTTTTTGCGGAATCCTCATGGGCGGTCACAAAGGTAATATCCTTTTTTTCAGCGAGTCCGCTTTCAAGGAGCCCGCTTATCATTGAGCTTCCCATGTTTCCCGCGCCTATGAAGCCGTATTTGTATTTCTTTGACATTTTTCCCGGGATCTCCTTTCTCAGGCGGTCAATGTTTTGAGGTAAGCCAGCCTTGCGCAGACAGCAAAGATCTCGGAGGCTTTTTCAAGTTCTTCCAAAGTAGGGAAGGACGGTGCAAGGCGGATCCACTTGTCATCAGGATCCTTTCCGTAAGGGAAAGGCGCTCCGGCACCTGTGAGTACTACTCCGCAGTCAGAAGCAAGAGAAACCGTCTCCTTTGCAGTGTTGTCAGGACCTTCGAAGGCTATGAAGTAGCCTCCCTTCGGCTTGAAATAATTCCCTATCCCGCGGGAGAGAAGCTCGTTATCAAGTGTATTCTCAAGAAGCTCGAATTTCGGGCGGAGTATCGCTGCATGCATCTTCATGTGCTCGATCACATTGTCGTGATCTTTAAGGAACCTCGCATGACGAAGCTGGTTCATCTTGTCATGTCCTATGGTCTGGACAGTAAGCGTTTTTTTGACATCATCAAGGTTGTTCTTTGAAGAAGCCATTGCTGATATTCCTGAGCCTCCGAAGGTGATCTTTGAGCAGGAGGCAAATTTGAAGACCATATCGGGATGTCCGGCCTTCTCGCATTCCGAGAGGATCTCGGGGATGAAGGGGTGGTCGTCATCATAGAGGAAGTGGACGCAGTAGGCGTTGTCCCAGTATATTCTGAAATCGGGCGCGGCGGGGTTCAGTGCCGCAAAGGCAAAGACTGTTTCCGGAGAATAAACTATACCTGTGGGATTTGAAAACTTCGGAACGCACCAGATCCCTTTTACAGCAGGGTCATTTTCCACAAGCTCCCTTACCATATCCATATCGGGACCGTCCGCATTCATCGGGATATTGATCATCTCTGCCCCGAAATATTCAGTGATCCTGAAATGCCTGTCATAGCCGGGCACGGGACAGAGCCACTTGATCTTTTCCTGCTTTGCGAAGGGCGGATTTCCGCAGATCCCGTGAGTATAAGAGCGGGCCACCTGGTCATACATTATATTCAGGGATGAATTTCCAAAGACGAAGACATTCTCGGGATCATCCTCCATCAAGGAACCCATAAGACGCCTTGCTTCCGGAATACCTACGGGAACTCCGTAATTCCGGCAGTCGGAGCCATCCTCACAGACCATGTCGGCTTCGCTGTGAAGGATGTCCATCATCGGCATTGAAAGCTCAAGCTGAGCGACAGAGGGCTTGCCCCTCGCCATGTTCAGGGAAAGGTTCATCTTTTTGTATTCCTCGAGAGAGTGCTCGAGGCTTTCCCTTTCCTTGAGAAGATCCTCCTTTGACATTTCAGAGTATTTTTTCATGTGACATCCTCCTTGTAATAATATACGTAACGCTTGAATTTTAAGGGTTTTCGGATAGAATATCAAGTTATGGAACAATTATCTTTGTTTGAAAACAACTCAAAAAGCGTAACGATGGCGCAGCCTCTCGCCGCCCGCGTCCGCCCATCTTCTCTCGAGGAATACGTGGGGCAGGAGCATCTCCTCGGGAAGGGAAAGATCCTTTCGAATCTGATCGAGTCGGACTCTGTTTCCTCCATGATACTCTGGGGCCCTCCGGGGGTCGGAAAGACGACTCTTGCAAGGATAATAGCAGAGAAGACCAGGGCCGCCTTCATTGACTTTTCCGCAGTTACGAGCGGTATCAAAGAGATCAAGAAGGTAATGGAGGAGGCTGATCAAAACCTTCGATTTGGGAGCCGTACCATCCTTTTCGTGGACGAGATCCACCGATTCAATAAGGCACAGCAGGATGCCTTTCTGCCCTTTGTGGAAAAGGGGAGCATTATCCTCATCGGCGCGACCACTGAAAATCCTTCATTTGAGATCAATGCGGCGCTTCTTTCCCGCTGCAGGGTCTTCGTGCTGAAGGCTCTTACCAAAGACGACATAGTAAAAGTCCTGAAAAATGCCATTACCTCAGGGAAGGGCTTTGGTTCCCAGCGGGTCGATATCGCTGACGATCTCCTTGAAAGGATAGCGGTTTTTTCAAACGGGGATGCGCGAAGCGCACTTTCCGTCCTTGAGATGACGGTATTAAACGGGGATATGAAGCCGGACGGCTCGGTCCTCGTTACAGAAGAGACGCTTTCACGCTGCACCGAAAAGAGGTCGCTTCTTTATGACAAGAAGGGAGAGGAGCATTACAATCTGATCTCAGCCCTTCACAAATCCATGAGAAACTCCGATCCCGATGCCGCGGTTTACTGGCTTTCAAGGATGCTTGAAGCCGGAGAGGACCCCATGTATGTGGCGCGTCGTGTGACGAGATTTGCAGCGGAGGATGTGGGACTTGCGGATCCTTATGCCGTGACGCTCGCGGTCTCCTGCATGCAGGCCTGCCATCTTATCGGAATGCCGGAGTGCACGGTCCATCTGACTGAAGCTGTCATATATATGGCGCTCGCTCCGAAATCAAATTCGATGGAAGTCGCATACAATGAGGCAAAGGAAGACGCGCTTAATGAAATAGACGAGCCTGTGCCTATGAATATCAGAAACGCTCCGACGGGACTTATGAAGGATCTTGGCTACGGAGAGGGTTATAAATACGCACACAATTACGAAGGGCACATCACATCGATGCAGTGCCTGCCGGATTCCCTTCTCGGAAGGAGCTATTATGTGCCTTCGGACGAGGGGAAGGAAAAGGAATTCAAAAAACGGCTTTTTGATATCAAAAAGTGGAAGGAAGAGCATTGAAGAAGATAATACTTGCAAGTAAATCGCCCCGTCGGACCATGCTCCTTGAAAACGCGGGAATACCTCACGAATGCGTATCACCGGCGGTCAATGAAAAACAGATCATAGAAAAGCTTTCAGAAGAGGGGCCGCAGAGGCTTGTAGAAGAGCTTTCAAGGACAAAGGCCTTGTCAGTGAAAGAAGCCTTGCGGGACAGTGATATAATAGTGATAGGCGCTGACACGGTGGTCACGCTTGACGGCATTATCTTCGGGAAGCCAAAGGACAGGGATGACGCAAGAGAGATGATAAGAAGCCTTCAGGGCAGGTCCCATGATGTATTTACCGGTGTCTCGGTGCTTTTTGAAAAGGAGTCGATAACCTTTCATGTCAAAAGCGAAGTGACTGTCTATGAGATGTCGGATGAAGAGATTGAGGATTATCTTGATACGAATGAGCCCTATGACAAGGCCGGAGCGTACGGGATACAGGGTTATTTTTCAAGATTCATCGAAAGGATAGAAGGAAGCTATGACAATATCGTCGGGCTTCCGGTTGCTAAAACGTACAGAGCGCTTTTAAAGGCAGGAGCGTTTTTCGGACAAGGGGACGTGTCCCTTGTCCGGACACCTCGGACAAGGGACACGTCCCCTTGTCCGAAAACGTCCACTTGGCCACAAAAAAGGAGATGACAGAATATGAACATCAAAAAATTCACGCAGAAATCGCTTGAAGCTGTAAACGGCAGTGAAAAGCTTGCAAACGATTATGGGAATCAGGAGATCACTGAGTCGCATCTTCTTCTTTCTCTTCTGAAACAGGAGGATGGCCTCATCCCCAGGCTTATCGAGAAGATGGAGATCAAGCTCGACTATTTTGAAAATGATATTGAAAAGATGGTCGCATCCCTTCCGAAGGTGTCCGGCAGCAGCCAGAACTTTGTGGGGAAGGATCTGAACAATGTCCTGATCCACTCAGAGGACGAAGCAAAGGCCATGGGAGACAGCTATGTATCGGTCGAGCATATCTTCCTTGCGATCATCAAATATCCTGATTCAAAGATCAAAGAAAAATTCAAGGAATTCGGGATTACGAGAGAACGCTTCCTGACGGCCCTTCAGTCAGTGAGAGGGAATACGAGGGTCGATACGGACAATCCCGAGGATACCTATGACGCGCTCTCAAAGTACGGGACAGAGCTTGTGGAAAAGGCAAAGCAGCAGCAGCTTGATCCCATCATAGGGCGCGATACCGAGATCAAGAATGTGATAATGATCCTATCCCGGAAGACCAAGAACAACCCGGTCCTCATCGGTGAGCCCGGTGTAGGAAAGACCGCTATAGTCGAGGGCCTTGCCCAGCGTATTGCGGACAATGATGTCCCTGAGTCCTTGAAGGACAAGAGGCTTTTCTCACTTGATATGGGCGCGCTTGTTGCCGGCGCGAAATACAGAGGAGAATTTGAGGAGCGCCTGAAGGCGGTTCTTAATGAAGTAAAGAACTCAAACGGGGAGCTGCTTTTGTTCATCGACGAGCTTCATACGATAGTGGGTGCCGGAAACGCTGAAGGCTCGACTGATGCCGGAAATATGCTAAAGCCGATGCTTGCCAGAGGCGAGCTTCACTGCATCGGGGCGACCACTCTTGATGAATACAGGAAATATATCGAAAAGGATGCCGCTCTTGCGAGAAGGTTCCAGCCGGTGCTCGTGAACGAGCCCTCCGTAAAGGATACGGAGTACATACTCCGCGGCCTGAAGGAGAGATACGAGTCCTTCCATCAGGTGAAGATCACGGATGATGCGCTTGTTGCGGCTGCAAAGCTTTCGGATCGTTATATCTCAGACCGCTTCCTTCCCGACAAGGCGATAGACCTTGTGGACGAGGCCTGCGCTGTCGTAAAGACTGAGATGGATTCGATGCCGGATGAGCTGTTTGACATGAACAAGAGGCTCACCCAGATGAAGGCGGAAAAGTCTGCGCTTGAAAAAGAGCAGGAGCAGGGAGAAGGATCGGAGAGCGAAGCTGCAAGACTTGCGGTACTTGATCAGGAGCTTTCGACATTGCAGGATGAGTTCTCCCTGAAAAAAGCCGAATGGGATAATGAAAAGAATTCCGCGGACAATCTCTCAAAGCTTCGCGAGAGCATTGAAAACACAAAGGCGGAGATTCAGATAGCAGAGAGGAATTCGGATTATACAAAAGTCGGAGAACTTCAATACGGAAAGCTTCCCGAGCTTCAGAAGGCCCTTCTCGAAGAGGAGGAAAAATACGAAAAGAAGGGGAGAAATCTTGTCCACGACAGGGTCACGGAAAACGAGATAGAGCGCGTCGTTTCAAAGTGGACGGGCATTCCCGTGGCAAAGCTCTCAGAGACAGAGAAGACGAAGACTCTCCACCTTGACGAGGAACTTCATAAGAGGGTAATAGGCCAGGATGATGCCGTAAAGAAGGTTACGGAATCAATAATAAGGTCCCGTGCCGGCATCAAGGATCCCGACAGGCCGATAGGCTCATTCCTTTTCCTGGGCCCTACCGGTGTCGGAAAGACTGAGCTTGCGAAGTCCCTCGCAGCATCGCTCTTTGATAATGAAAATAATATGGTCCGGATCGACATGTCCGAATATATGGAGAAATTCTCGGTCTCCCGTCTCATCGGAGCGCCTCCCGGATATGTCGGCTATGATGAGGGAGGGCAGCTTACGGAGGCAGTACGAAGAAAGCCTTATTCCGTGATCCTCTTTGATGAGATTGAAAAGGCGCATCCCGATGTGTTCAATATCATGCTGCAGGTCCTTGACGACGGGCGCGTGACCGATTCCCAGGGGCGCACGGTGGACTTCAAGAATACTATCATCATTATGACTTCGAACCTGGGATCCGAATTCCTTTTGAACGGGATAGCCGAGGACGGCAGCATCCTTCCGGAGTCTCAGGAGCAGGTGAATATGCTCCTTCGCTCCTCCTTCAGACCGGAATTTCTGAACCGCCTTGATGAGATAATAATGTTCAAACCGCTCACCAAGGACGATATCGTCTATATCGTCGACCTTCAGGTGAAGGAATTGAACGAGAGGCTTTCCGACAAGGAGATAAAGGTGTCGATACTTCCCGAGGCGAAACAGTTCATTGTTGATAACGGCTACGATCCCGTTTACGGGGCAAGACCGCTGAAGCGTTATATCCAGAAGAACGTTGAAACGCTTGCAGCGCGCATTATCCTCGAGGGAAAGGTCGAAGAGGGCGACACTATAGAAATTGGTCTGACAGAGGGCGTTCTTTCTGCAAATTGTCTGAAAAAAGATGAAAAATAATAAAATTTGTCGATAATGTTGAAAAAATTGTGGACATTTTATTATTTTTAGTTATAATGTAGTTGTTACTATTATGCAATGGAGTGCATTTGCGCGCTCTGCGTGTAAATAAAAGGCTCGCGGAGCATACATTTGCCGGAAAGGGAAGCGTATTATGGATGCTATGAAGATTCGTGGAACGGGGAACGTTACCACAGCGTCCTTGGAGCAAGCTTCACCGGCTTTGAGGACCACGGAAGGCAAGAATGCGGCGCAGGTACAGGCGAACAACCTGAGTGAGGTCCGCCCCGGTCAGGGACCGAACAAAAATGTTCAAAACAATGCTGCCGATGCCGCGACAAAGCGTATTGACAGCGACACTATCAGGGCAAATGCCGAGGCTGCCGAAGAGACAAAGGAAGCGCTCATGGATCGCTCTGTTGTTGCCAGAGACAGGGACGGCGATACACTCGCGGTGAGCAAAGCCGCTGAGGAGGACCTTGATGAGAGGCGTCAGGGCAGCGTTACCGAAAAGGATGCCGAAAAGACAGCGGGAAATGACACAGGTGCTGCTGTTTCGGATGAGGCGGCAAGGCGCAGCGAGCAGTCAAGAGAGGCAAGGATAGAACTCATTGCCGAGCAGAGAGCCGCAAGAGAGGCTGCAAGGGAAAGAGCCGCGGAAGAGGCTGCCGAGGAAAGGCAGGCACAGGCGGCGGAGGAAACTCAGGCTCCTGAGATCACGAGTTTTGCCGGTGTTACGAACAATCAGCTTGAGCAGTATTACCTTGAGGGCAGGATTTCGCGGAATGATTATGAGAAAGAGATCGATTCCCGCGAGGAGCTTGTGAAGGCAAAGGAAGAAAAAAACGCTCAGAATGCAGCGGATCTTGCCAGACTTGACGCAACAAAGAGGAATGTTCAGGAAGGCGCCGAGGCTATAGCAAATGCGAATTTTGCAGCCGGTAATGATGGGATGCGCGGTCTGGAGAGGTTTGAGGCTGCGAGGAACGCAAACGACCGGAATGATGACAACAACGCATTTGAAAATGCCGGTGTGAATGTTGCAGGAGTCAATGCTGCAGCTGATACTGTTTCATTGAGAACGGATGATGGTGCGGTCAGAGCCGCCCAGGCACTTAACAGACAGAATACTGATTCACTTCTTAGGGGAGAGGAACGGATACAGTGGGATTATCGTTAGGCAGGATAGACTCGGTCGGTGCATCTGCAACGGTCGGGCAGCTTACATCATCAATTGACAGAAATTATCAGATTTCAAACCAGGCAGATTTTTCGGACGCGTATGTAGAGCGTGTGAAAGCAGGAGCGGGCGCCAGTGACGGCATTGCTCCCGTTGATCCGGTTCAGTATCCGAATGCTTCGAGACAGGTTGTAGCGGAAAACAGAGTAAAGCAGCTTGATGCGGATATAGAGGCGCAGAGAGCATACAACAAGCTTGCCGAAAGGTTTTCCGGAAATACATCATATGATGCTTCAAGGCAGGGACTTGAATATTCCATGGCCGGCGCACATATCGATGCTTACGCTTAAAGTTTCATAAGAGTCTCCTTTCTTTTTATGACAGGCGGTCCGCAAGAGTTGCGGACCGTCTATTTTCGTTTTATAATGTGCCCCATGGAAGGAAAACGATTGAATATTACTGTTCCGTGCCACTTTGGCATAGAGGCTGTGCTGAAAAGGGAGATAGTCGCTCTCGGCTATGAGATCAAAAAGGTCTCAGACGGAAGGGTCACATTTTTCGGTGATGAGCGCGCGGTGGTTCTTTCAAATATCCACCTGAGAACAGCCGAGAGGGTTTATATAGAGGTGGGGAGCTTTACCGCACTGACTTTTGATGAGTTTTTTGAGGGGATAAAGGCTCTGCCCTGGGAGGATTATATCAAAAAGAACGGCAGGTTCTGGGTCACAAAGGCTTCCTCCGTTGATTCAAAGCTTTTTTCTCCAAGAGATATCCAGTCACTTGCGAAGAAGGCGATGGCTGTCCGTCTCGGGCAAAAATATGGTCTTGACTGGCTTCCGGAGGATGGAGAAGACTATCCCGTCAGGATTTTTTTGAACAAGGATAATGTATCTGTCTACCTCGATACCACAGGCCCCTCGCTGCATAAAAGAGGCTACAGGCTTTCTGGTGTGAAGGCTCCGATCGAGGAGACCCTTGCGGCCGCGCTCATCATGCTCACACCTTGGCATGCTGACAGGATCCTTGTGGATCCGTTTTGCGGAAGCGGAACGATACCGATAGAGGCAGCGATGATCGCCATGAATATCGCACCCGGGCTTTCAAGGAGCTTTACCGCGGAGAAGTGGGACAATCTGATTCCTGAAAGGATCTGGAAGGAAGCAAGGCGTGAGGCCCGTTCAAATATAAGGTTTGATGTACAGACCGATATCCAGGGCTATGATATTTCTGATGAAGCGGTAAAGACAGCCCGTGAAAACGCTGACAGGGCGGGGGTTCTCGACATTATCCATTTTCAAAGGAGAGAGGTCCGTGACCTTCGACATCCGAAGAAATATGGCTTCATCATCACAAATCCCCCTTATGGCGAGAGGCTTTCAAAGGGAGATGATGAGGGGCTGAAAATGCTCTACAGATCACTCGGAGAATCCTACAGGAGACTTTCGGACTGGTCATTATTTTTTATCACCTCCTATCCCGATGCTCAGGAATGCATTGGAAAAAAAGCTGACAAAAACAGGAAGATCAAAAACGGTGATCTGACAACTTATCTTTATGAATATATGGGGGCGAAGCCTCCGAGGAGCAAGAATTGAAATACTTTCTGAGATATCTCCTGCTTGCAGCGGCAATAACGGTCCTGGCCTTGTTCCAGGCCCTTCATATACCTGACCAGTATACAGAGGTCAAGGCTTTCCGAGGGGCAACCCTTGAGGGGGCTGTTTTTGATCCGCTCATTGCCCGGAGTCTTAATGAGAATTACGGCGTTTCCGTGACGATGGATGGAACAAGGGTGCGCCTTTATCCATCAGATATCTACATGAATGTGCGGCTTCAGCCTATGGGGAGCCTTGCCATGATAAGAGATATCTTTTCGTGCAATGCCCACATGTACGGCGGGACGGAAATATGGGTAAAGAGAGGCATGGATTCTGTACTTATGCACCCCGGGACTCTTGAGGGAGAGATCAACGGTCAGACTGTTGCTCTTTCAGAGGCTCCGCTCATCCTGAACGGAAATATCTTTCTTCCGATCAAAGATATTGCAGCAATTTTCGGTTTTTCCTGCACTATAAATTCAGAGGGCGCAAACCGGCAGATAGCCCTTTCCTCGGAGGCGGCTACGCCGCTTTTACTTCCGGCCGCCTTTGATCTTCGGGATGAAGGAAGGGTTGCACCCACTATGAATCAGGGCACGGAGTCGACCTGCTGGGCTCATGCCTCAACAGGCGCCATGGAATCAGCTCTCCGCCCGGAGGATAATGCTTTCTTTGACGTAGAGGACATGATAGCGAAAAAGGGCTATTCATTTAAAGGAAAAACAGGCGGTGACTATTCGCAGGCTCTTGCTTATCTTCTTTCGTGGAAGGGACCTGTCACTTTGGGAACGTCTGAACCGGTGAAGGATTACCACCTGTCCGAGGTCAGATTTTTTACCGCTGATGATATTGACGCTATAAAGCTTGCCATATACAAGAACGGAGGAGTCACCTCATCGATATATTCGGATACTGTGTCCACGGGGACTATGGTCTCATCGCCCTATTACAACGCGCTCAAGAATGCTTACTGCTACACCGGAACAGAGGAGCCCAATCATGACATTGTGATAATAGGCTGGGATGATGAAAGACCTGCTTCGGATTTCGGTGGAAAGGCAAGAGGAAAGGGCGCTTTCATCTGCCAGAACAGCTGGGGTGAGGACTTTGGAGACAATGGTGTTTTCTATGTTTCCTATTACGATTCAAATATAGGCTCACAGGCGGTTTCGTATTCGAGGATAATGTCATCGGAAGGCTATGACATTATCCACCAGTCGGATCTCTGCGGCTGGACGGGACAGATAGGCTATTCCGGAGAAAATGTCTTCGCGGCGAACATATTCACTGCGGGAGTTGATGAGGATGTTTCGGCCTGCGGCTTCTACGCGCTCGGAAAGGACACGATATATGAAGTCTATATAGTAGAGGATTTTCAAGGTGTAGAGGATCTTTCCAAAAGGAAGCCGGTGGCCAGCGGAAGGCTTGAGAACAAAGGGTATTATACGATCTCATTTGACAGTCCCGTTTTTGTATCTGCCGGGGAGAGATTTGCCGTTATGCTTTCCATCACTACACCCGGTGTAGCCCAGCCAATGGCTGTGGAATATACCTCGGAGCGGATGGAGGGAGAGGCTGATATTTCCGACGGTGAGGGTTATATTTCAGTCAACGGACTTGACTGGACGTCTGTTGAGGAGAAGTCCCACGGAAACCTCTGCTTAAAGGCCTATTCCAATATCAAAGAAAGAAGCGAAGGCAGTGAGGACTGAGACAAAGGTACAGGCTGTCATAGCGCTTATCCTTGCCTTTGTCATAGGGAGCACGCTCCTGTTTCTTATTAATTTCAAGGGCCAGGATAGCCCCAAAAAGGAGGATACAGGCATAGCCTTCACCATGAATGAGGGAGAGTCATACTCTGTGCTTTCGTTTTTGAGGGGCGGGGAGGAGGCGGCTTCGCATGACCTTTTGATGAAGCTTCCCAAAGAGACGGATCCTTCCGGTATCACCTTTGAAAATGATCCCGAAGGCAAGGTCTTTTCCTTCAGCGTTCCCGGGATCAGCAAGGATTATTTCAGGAACTTCTTCATGGCGGGAAGTAAGGATCCGCTTTCTGATATAAGCTTTGATTATAATGAAAAACAGGGAACAGTAAATCTCTTCTTTAAAGACTTTACAGAGGTTTCGTATTCGATCGACGGAAATGATCTCTGTTTTGACTATATGACGCCAAAGGAGTATTACGACACAGTGGTGGTACTCGATGCCGGAGGCGGCGGCATGGAGAGTGGCGCAGTAGTGTCAGGCATTATCGAAAAGGATATCAATCTTTCGATCATGAAGAAGCTTAAAGAGACTTTTTCGGATGAGATCGCCTCAAAAAAGATAGGTATTTACTGTACGAGAAAGACTGATGTTTACAAAAGCCCTGAGGATAGGGCTGCTTTTTCGAAGGCGATTGATGCTGATCTTTTCCTCTCGATCCACTGCAGCTCGACTGCTTCCGGAAGAAGCTCGGACTTTTCGGGCACGAGGGTTTTGTATCGGGTGACAGATGAGAGCGGGTTGTCAAAGGCATTCGCAGATCTCTGTCTCTCAAGACTTGTAGAAAGCCTCTCTTCAAAGAACAGGGGCGTTGTCGCCGGGGACGAGAATTTTCTTATAAGAGAAACAGCTATGCCGATAGCGTTTTGTGAGATCGGTTATATGACAAATGAAGACGAGCTTTCAAAGCTCGTTGATGATGAGTATCAGAACAAGGCCGCGGAAGCTCTGCACGAAGCGGTGATCGAGATGCTCTCGGGGGAAGTGCATGATGAATAAGATCAAAACAATTATTTTTGCGACAGGAAATTCCGGAAAGCTTCGGGAGATAAAGGAGATATTTAAAGACCTTAATGCGGATATCCTTTCGATGAAGGAGGCGGGAGTTTTTGCCGAGCCCGTGGAGGACGGGAAGAGCTTTGAGGACAATTCCCTCATCAAAGCAAAGGCAGTTCGTGAGCTTGTAGACAGTGACTATCCGGATCCCGAAGGCGTACTTGTGATGGCGGATGATTCCGGGCTTGAGGTGGATTTCCTTGACAAGGCTCCGGGAATAATGTCGGCGCGCTTCATGGGGCACGACACCTCTTATGACATCAAAAATAATGAGATATTAAAGCGACTATCCGGCGTCCCGGATGAAAAGAGGACGGCGAGGTTTGTCTGCGCAGTATCCGCGGTTTTCTTTGGCGGTGATCATCTTGTGACAAAAAAGACCATGGAAGGCAGGATAGGATATGAGATCGAAGGAGAGAACGGCTTTGGATATGATCCGATCTTTATCCCGGACGGCTTTGATGTGACAAGCGCGACTATCTCTCCGGAAGAGAAGAATGAGATAAGCCATCGCGGAAAGGCTCTTCGTTCAATGCTTGAGATGGTAAAGGAAAGATCTAAAGGAAACAGTTGAAAGGAGGCTTTGGATGAAAAAGAAGTTTTTTGGACCCTTGCTCATAGGCGCCCTTGCGCTTTCTGTGAGCCTTGTCTTTTCAGGCTGCACGGGATCTTCGGACGCTTCGGGCTCTTTTGGAGGCAGCAAAGGCCTCACCCAAAATGAGGCAGGTTTGGTGCGGGATGCCCTGGATTCTTCGGAAGAAAAGAATGCTGAAAGTCCGAAATCAGCTTCAGACAGTGCAAACGGTCTTGACAGGAAAAACGGGAGTGCAGATGCCCTGAAGGAGCTGAAGATAATCAAGTCCGCCAATATTACCATCGAGGCAGGAAATGCCTTTTCTGTCTTTACTGAGATATCTGAGATGGCTGAAAGCGCCGGAGGCTTTGTACAGGATTCTTCGATCTATGAGGAAAACGGAAAACTGACGCTTCGTATTCCGACGGCGAAAGCAGACGTTTTTCTAAAGGAGATCAGAGAGAGCTATGAGATCAAGAATTTTTCCGAGAATTCAAAGGATGTCTCTGATGAGTATACCGACAACCAGTCAAGGCTTGAGTCTGCAAGGACCGCTCTGAAACGCTATCAGGAGCTTCTTTCAAAGGCGAATTCTATTGATGAGATACTTCGTGTTCAGGACAGGATAGACGATATCACAGCAGACATAGAGTCCTATGAGGCTCTCAAGGCAAGCTATGACAGCAAGGTCGCTTATGAGACTATAGTCATTAATATCAACAATTCTATAATAACTGAGGACAATCGCTGGTCTGATCTTTCCGAATCCCTCTCAGACGGGATGTTTTTGGGCTTTGCAGTCTTCCTTCATGTGCTGATAATCCTGCTTTACTGCCTGCCCTTCATTGTTGCGATAATTGTGATAATCGTTCTTGTTTCAAGGCATAATAAGAAAAAGAAGAAGAATATGCCGCCGCCCCCGCCGATGGCGCCTTATCCTCCGATCATGCCGAATCCGCCGATGATGCAGCAGAGCGTACCGAAGGAAACGGACAAGGAAACCACCCCTTTGTCGTCTGAACAAAAACAGGTTGACAATCAATGACCATTTTCATATAATACTACTTGCGTTTTGGCTCGGGCCTGCTCAAGAGCGGGCCCGAAAAATTTGTTATTATATGCGGGTGTAGTTCAATGGTAGAACACCAGCCTTCCAAGCTGGACACGTGGGTTCGATTCCCATCACCCGCTTTTTTCCTTCTTTA
>CACYBK010000017.1 GCA_902772635.1 uncultured Lachnospiraceae bacterium
GTGAAAAGCCCGAGATGCCTTCTGGCTTCGTCCTCCTGGCGTTTCTTCTGCATCATGACGGATACGGTATCGAGCAGACGCTGCTTGTCCATAGCGTTTATACCCTTTGCCATATCAAGATCCGAAATGCGTGAGTTTGCGGCTGTAAGATTGTAGGAGGCACCGGAGTTCACTGACACCTGATAGGCAAGCGCATTTGACTGGGCTCCCGCCGTTGAACGCTGGGTCTGTACCTTCTCAAGCGCCTTGTCGATTTTTGTGATATCAAAGTCCTTTGTGACATCAAAATCAGCAATGCCAAGGGATTCAAGCGTCGCATTTGCTGCGGTGACTGAAGCTTCGCCCCCGTTTGGATCTGTCTTCAGCCTGAATTCATCCTCGGTACCATCAAGAAGATGCTTTGTATTGTAGGTTGTCTGCGAGGCTATGTCCGCAATGCCCTGCTTCAGCTGATCGATCTCTGCCTGATTCTTTGCGATATCGGAAGGAGTCATGACCGCAGTGTTCATCGAAGCAAGAGCCAGCTCCCTGATGCGCTGAAGATTGTCCGTGATATTTCCGAGAGCGCCGTCCGAGATGTTCGCAACATCGATACCGCTGGCAGCATTGTCAGAGCCCTTGTCATAGCTTCTGACCTGGGAGTCCATCTTCTCTGAAATAGCCATTTCCGCGGGTCCGTCCGCGGCACTCATAAGCCTTGATCCGCTTGCGAGCTGTCCGTAGACCGAGCTCGAGGATCCAACTGCTCCAATACTCATAATGACCTCTTTCCCGGGTATTCCCTTACCCGAAGGTTTCAAAGCCAATAATTCATCATCAGTATAGCATGCAAGCTTGAAAAAAGTCCAACTTTTTTTTATTATTACAATATCGGAAAGATTGCAGTACGCAACGCGTATTTATTATTTTAGAGGGAGAAGATAATGTCAAAACGAAAAAAGGCTCTTACACTGTTTCTTTCATTGGCGGCGGCGTTCACACTCACCTTCACGGGCTGCGGTGCGGCGAAGGGCGGTAATTCAAATTCTTCCGCCTCCTTGAGCAGCGCTGTTTCTTCAGCCGCAAACTCAGGAACGCAGTCTTCTTCAGCAGCGGAGCCTGCGGCAGCCTCGTCCTCTGAAGCACAGCCTTCATCGGCAGCTTCATCCGCAAAGGCTTCCTCTTCAGCAGCTTCTTCAAAAGACTCTGCGGCTTCCTCAAAGGAGGAGGCTCCAAAGACGGCTGATACAGATGTCACTCCGGTCACAATGTACACGACAGCCGGCGTCAATTTCAGGGAAGGCCCCGGCACGTCCTATGGAGTGATCAAAAAGCTGAATAGCGGGACAGAGGTCACGAAGAACGGTGAGAACGGCAGCTGGGCCAGGGTCGAGGTTGACAACCAGAAGGGCTACGTTTCAAGCAATTATCTTTCAGACAAAAAGCCCGAAAAGACCGACTACTCAACGGGACAGCCCGTTTCAGGCACTACGTTCGTAAAGAAGGCGCCCGGAGAATGCCTTATCGCGATAGACGCGGGACACCAGGGACATGCCAATTCCGAGAAGGAGCCCGACGGCCCCGGCTCTTCCGTGATGAAGGCAAAGGTGGCGGCAGGAACGAGCGGCGCCGCCAGCGGACTTGCGGAATACCAGCTGACGCTCCAGGTTTCGCTCAAGCTCCAGAAAGAGCTTGAATCAAGGGGCTACAAAGTCCTTATGATAAGGACAAGCCATGATGTCAATATCTCAAATGCCGAGCGTGCGAAGATCGCAAATGATGCCGGCGCGGACGCATTCCTTCGGATCCACGCAAACGGTTCCGACGATCCTTCGATCCACGGCTGCGTCACAGCCTGCCAGACGTCCTCGAACCCCTACAACGCTAATCTCTACAGCGCGTGCCGCACGCTTTCCGAGGATGTCCTCGACTGCTTCTGCGCGGCTACGGGCGCGAAGAAGAAGTATGTCTGGGAGGTCGACAACATGAGCGGGATCAACTGGTGTACGGTTCCCGTCACGATAGTGGAGCTTGGATTCATGACAAATCCCGACGAAGATCTCAGGATGGCGACCGAGGATTATCAATATGCGATGGCAAAGGGCATTGCCGACGGAGTGGACGCCTTTTTCGGAAATTGACATATTGCTTTCATTGTTCAATATAATATAATGATTTCGTTCCCGTTAATTATTATTAAATGGAGGAATGGATTATGGATCAGAATCAGACACCAAACGGACAGAACCTTGGACAGGGCGCAGCACAGGCGGCTCAGGGAGCTCAGCAGGCGGCTCAGGGAGCTCAGCAGGCAGCACAGGGAGCAGCCCAGGCCGGACAGCAGTTTGCACAGGGAGCTCAGCAGTACCAGTATCAGTACCAGCAGTTTCAGCAGGGAGGTCCCCAGTATCAGCAGCAGTACAATCAGGGCCCGCAAAAGCCGAATGAATTCCAGAAGACCGTGAATGAGGTCAAGGGAGCCTTCAAGGACGGAAAGGGAATGTATTCAAACGTAGGTAACAAGCTATGCGTCATTGCGAAGATCGTTTTCTGGATCGGTGTTGTATATCACGCGATAAACTGCATACTCGGAATAGTAGGAAGTGTTTCGCCCGGCGGTTTGTTTGGGATCGGCGCGAGCGTGAATGGGGTCGGGATTGTGAGTGCCCTCATCAGCGCGGCAGTCGGCGTATTCATTTATTGGATCGCTTCGCTCTGCATCTACGGCTTCGGACAGATCGTGACAAAGATCACCGGGGACAAAAAAGACTGACACAAAGATCTTCATTGCGGAGGCGGCCATCGCCTCCGCTTTTTTCTACAAGAGGAGAGTTTTCGGGAGGAGCGTATTTTGAGGATAGCGGACGGTTGGAAGGAATTTGAGGTAATAGACGCGTCGTGCGGTGAGAAACTCGAGCGCTGGGGGGATTACATCCTCCTTCGCCCCGATCCCCAGGCGATATGGGATACAAAAAAGAGCGACGTCGCCTGGAAGAAACTGAACGCGCATTATCACAGGAGCACAAAGGGCGGCGGCGACTGGGAGATCTTTGATCTTCCGGAGGAGTGGACCATATCTTACACGCTTTCCTCGATCCAAAAGAAAATAAATTTTCATCTTCGCCCCTTCAAATTCAAGCATACCGGCGTTTTCCCGGAGCAGGCGGTGAACTGGGAGACGATAGCCTCGATCATAAGAAAGAATTCCGACCGCCCCGTAAAGGTCCTGAATCTTTTCGCCTACACCGGTGGTGCCACCCTTGCGGCCGCAAGTGCCGGAGCGTCTGTCGTCCACGTTGACGCCTCAAAGGGTATGGTGGGCTGGGCAAAGGACAATGCATTATCTTCAGGCCTTTCCGATGCGCCCATCCGCTGGATCGTTGATGATTGCATGAAATTTGTCGAGCGTGAGATACGCCGCGGCAACCGCTATGACGGGATAGTAATGGATCCGCCCTCCTACGGCCGCGGTCCGAAGGGCGAGATATGGAAGATAGAGACGTCAGTCTTTTCTCTTATCGAAAGCTGTGCTGCGCTCCTTTCCGACGACCCTCTCTTTTTCCTCATCAATTCCTATACTACAGGCCTGCAGAGCGGAGTTCTTTCCTATATGCTTTCGTCAGCGATCAAAAAGCCCGGGGACGTGAGCGCTGACGAGATCGGCCTTCCCGTTACTTCAAACGGGCTCGTTCTTCCCTGCGGCGCCAGTGGAATATGGCTTTCAAATTAATATTGCACAGAATAAAGTACAATATCTGAAAAATATTTCTTGCAAGTTCTTAAAAATTCCTGTATATTACTTCTCGCTGTGGCATTGATAGCGTAGACACGCAAGATTGCTGTTTCCACATGGGTGACGGACTAACCCGCCGAGCACCGGAGTGGGCGCAGGGAACTTGCGCCGAGCGAATGTCTGGTACAATTCAGACGGCAATGTGCTGTGCATTAACGGTCTATCATATGGTAGAAACAACGTGTGGCCCGATTTTTGTGCGTTTTGGAATAGGACACACACGGAACTGTGTACAGTCACCGCTTGTCGTGCTTACATTTTGTAACGCGGATAAGGAGGCGGCTTTTTTTATGGCTACATCAGTAATGAGGATCACCCTCAAGGCTTACGATCACGAGCTGGTCGATCAGTCAGCACAGAAGATCATCGACACTGTAAAGAAGAACGGTGAGGCGGTTTCAGGTCCCGTTCCCCTTCCCACAAAGAAGGAAGTAGTGACCATTCTTCGTGCGGTTCACAAATACAAGGATTCCCGTGAGCAGTTCGAGCAGAGGACACACAAGAGGCTCATCGATATACTCAGCCCCACTCAGGCGACCATCGATTCCCTCTCTCACATCGAAATGCCCGTCGGTGTGGATATCAACATTCGCATGAAATAATTTTTATTATTTTCAGTCAGTAACCAATCTAGTATGAACCTTCGGGTTCCGCTGTAGAAGGAGGAAAAGTTTATGAAGAAAGCCATACTTACAAAGAAACTTGGTATGACGCAGATCTTCGAAGAGGACGGGACCGTTATCCCCGTTACCGTTCTCGAAGCAGGTCCCTGTGTGGTGACACAGATCAAGACACAGGAAAACGACGGATATGACGCAGTCCAGGTGGGCTTCGTCGACAATGCTGTTAAGGCTGTATCCGTTGATGCAAACAACAAGAAATCAGTAGCGAGACGCCATGGGACGAACAAGCCTGAGGCAGGCCACTTCAAGAAGGCCGGCGTTTCACCGAAGAAGTATGTCAGGGAATTCCGTTTTGAGAATTCAAGCGAGTATCAGATCGCACAGGAGATCAAGGCTGACATCTTTGAAGCGGGCGATCACATCGACGCTACCGGCATTTCAAAGGGCAAGGGCTTCCAGGGCGCCATCAAGCGTCTCGGACAGCACAGAGGCCCCATGGCACACGGTTCAAAATTCCATCGTCATCAGGGCTCGAACGGTGCTTGCTCTTCACCGAGCCGCGTATTCAAAGGCAAGGGAATGCCCGGCCGTATGGGCGGGGTGAAGTCCACAGTACAGAACCTCATAGTTGTGAAGGTAGATCCCGAAAAGAATCTTCTTCTCGTAAAAGGCGCGGTTCCCGGACCAAAGAAGGCACTCGTTACCATCAAAGAGTCTGTAAAGGCTGCGAAATAAGGAAGGCGGGAAGGAGGAATAGAAAATGGCTGAAGTAAAAGTGTTTAACACTGACGGCAAAGAAGCAGGAACCCTTGAGCTTTCCGACAGCGTTTTCGGCGTAGAGCCGAATGAACATCTCGTTGCCCTTGCTGTAAAGCAGTATCTCGCCAATCAGAGGCAGGGCACACAAAAGGCAAAGACCCGTTCAGAGGTTTCCGGAGGCGGAAGAAAGCCCTGGAGACAGAAGGGCACAGGCCACGCAAGACAGGGGTCGATCAGAGCTCCCCAGTGGAAGGGCGGCGGAATGGTATTCGCACCGGTTCCCAGGGATTATTCATTCAAGATGAACAGGAAAGAGAAGAGGGCGGCTCTTTGCTCAGTGCTTTCTTCAAAGGTTCTTGACAACAAGCTCTGCGTCATCGAAGGTCTTTCAATGGACGCTCCGAAGACGAAGGATTTTGCAAAGGTTGTTTCAAATCTTGAGCTTGCAAAGGCAGTATTCGTGATCGCAGAAAACGACGAGAGCAGGAGCAACATCGTGCTTTCCGCAAGGAATATGCCGAATGTGATCACTGCAGCTCCGAATACGATAAACGTATTTGATCTTCTGAAGTATGACACGATCGTTCTTACAAAGGACGCGGCAAAAGAGATCGAGGAGGTTTACGCATAATGGGTATGGAATATTATGACGTTATCTTACGTCCGGTCGTGACCGAAAAGTCCATGGCCGATATGGCAGACAAAAAGTACACCTTCATCGTTCATCCGGATGCCACGAAGCCTATGATAAAGAACGCTGTTGAGAAGATGTTCGACGGAACACAGGTTGAGTCGGTTCGGACAATGAACCTCGAAGGAAAGACCAAGCGCAGGAATTCAAAGAGCGGCGTGACAAGTGGTCGTACGGCATCAAAGAAGAAGGCGGTAGTCAAGCTCACTGCCGACTCAAAGGAAATAGAGATCTTCTCCGGATTGTGATTCCAGGAAGATACATTATGCGAGAAGACACTCGCGACAAGAAAACGTAAGGAGAGAATAATATGGGAATCAAAACCTACACTCCCTATACTTCTTCTCGAAGGAACATGACAGGCTCTGATTTTTCGGAGATCACAAAGAAGACTCCCGAAAAATCGCTCCTTGCAAAGAAGAAGAAGAACTCGGGAAGAAACAATCAGGGAAAGATCACCGTTCGTCATCAGGGCGGCGGAAATCGTCAGAAATACAGGATCATAGATTTCAAGAGGCGCAAGGATGATGTACCCGGAAAGGTGGTCGGAATCGAGTACGACCCCAACAGAACGGTAAACATCGCGCTCATCAATTACGCTGACGGCGAGAAGGCTTATATCCTTGCTCCCGCAGGACTTAAGGACGGGATGACCGTAATGAGCGGTGAAAATGCAGAGGTTACGGTTGGAAACAGCCTTCCCCTTCAGAAAATCCCTGTAGGTACAATGATCCACAACATAGAGCTGCTTCCGGGCAGAGGCGGACAGATGGTCCGTACAGCAGGCTCGTCAGCACAGCTCATGGCAAAGGAAGGAAAGTACGCAACACTTCGTCTTCCTTCAGGCGAGATGAGGATGGTACCCATCGTATGCCGCGCTTCCATCGGAGTTCTCGGAAACGGCGACCACAACCTCATCCATATCGGGAAGGCCGGACGCAAGCGTCACATGGGCATCCGCCCGACGGTCAGAGGTTCGGTCATGAACCCGAACGACCATCCGCACGGCGGTGGTGAAGGTAGGGCACCGGTTGGACGTCCCGGTCCTTCAACTCCCTGGGGTAAGCCTGCTATGGGTCTCAAGACCAGGAAGCACAAGAAACAGTCCAACAAGCTTATCGTAAGAAGACGTGACGGCAGGGCTATCAAATAAGCCCCACATTATTTCGAAAGGAAAACAATAAATGGCACGTTCACTTAAAAAAGGCCCTTTCTGTGATGAGAGCCTGATGAAAAAGGTTGAAGCCGTTGCGGCAGCAGGTGACAAGACCGTTATCAAGACCTGGTCGAGAAGATCCACGATCTTCCCTCAGATGGTTGGTCTTACGATAGCTGTACATGACGGAAGAAAGCATGTTCCGGTATATGTTACCGAGGATATGGTAGGACATAAGCTCGGTGAGTTCGTTCAGACAAGGACTTACAGAGGGCATGGCAACGACGAGAAAAAGTCGAGAGTAGGCTGAAGACGGAAGGAGGTAAGTTCAGATGGCAACCGGACACAGGACGCAGATCAAGCGTCAGAGAAACGAAGAGCAGAGAGAAACGAGACCTTCCGCAAAGCTTTCGTACGCAAGGATCAGCACGACAAAGGCATGCTTTGTGCTTGATGCGATCCGCGGGAAGGGTGTAAGAGAGGCGGAAGCGCTCCTCACCTACAATCCCCGTTATGCATCGGGAGTGATAAAGAAGCTTCTTCTTTCGGCAGTAGCAAATGCGGAGAACAACAACGGTCTTGATGCGAACACGCTTTACATCGCTGAGTGCTACGCAAACAAGGGGCCCACAATGAAGAGGATCCAGCCGAGGGCACAGGGTAGGGCATACCGCATTGAGAAGCGCATGAGCCACATCACCATAGTACTTGATGAGAAGAAGTAAGGAGGAGAAAGAAAAGCATGGGACAGAAAGTCAATCCTCATGGCCTGA
>CACYBK010000018.1 GCA_902772635.1 uncultured Lachnospiraceae bacterium
CAGGCGCCGGAGACCGCAAATTACGGCAAGGATGCTGTGAGCACCGGCGAGTTGCTCGGAGGCGGAAGCTTCGATTTCAAGCAGTGAGATGTAGTCATTGTTTGGGCGCGGTTATTTCTGAACTGAAATAACCGCGCCCGTTTTTTGCAAAGGAACTTTGATATGGCAAACAGCTTCGGATCATTATTTGTAGGCTCTTCAGGACTTCGCGGAGCGCAGAACGCTCTGAATGTGGTTGCGAACAACCTTTCAAACATTGATACAAAGGGCTACGTGAGGCAGAGAGTTGCCTTTGAGGATGAGCCCTACAACCAGTTCGCCATGGCCTCGATCAGCAGCCAGAAGTCCGGCCTCGGTGTACAGATAGGCGATGTCCTCCATACAAGGGACCAGTTCCTTGACCGTGCCTATCGGACTGAAAACGGAAGGCAGTCCTTTTATCAGGTGAATTATGATGCGGCATCCGAGATCGAGGTCCAGCTCCAGGAGATGACGGGACAGCAGTTCCATGAGGCTATAAGCGACCTGTATGAAGCCTTTGCCGAGTATGCAAAGGATCCCTCTTCGGACGTGGTCCAGAACCTCGTTGTCCAGAAGGGACAGCTTTTCATTTCGAGGGCAAAGGGGGTCTATGACGGTCTCATCAGCTATCAGACAAATATGAATACGAAGCTTCGTGATGATGTGAACAGGATCAACGAGATAGGAAAGACCATTGTTGACTTGAACAGGGATATACAGAGGATCGAAGCAGGCGGTGTTGAGACGGCGATGCAGCTTCGGGACGAGAGAGACAAGCTTATTGATGAGCTTTCAGGACTTGCAAAGATCGAATACAACGAGACCTGGGACGGGATCACGAAGATCAAGCTTGAAGGAGTCGACTTTGTCACTGACGGAACCTATTTCAAGATAGGATTGCAGGAGGACAAGGCAACAGGTTTCTTAAACCCTTATTGGCAAAAGCTTTCCGATCCTTTAAAAAATGATTATGCATTCGTTTTTGATACTTCAGCCTGCGATCCCAAGACGAATACCGATATCGGAGAGGTCAAGGGCATACTTCTCGCGAGAGGCCACGAGGTGGCAAACTATCTCGATCTTGATACCACACAGTATGTCTATGAAAACGGTGCAAGAGAAGGAACGGTGAGGCGTCCGGGGCTTTCCGATTCGGTAGTGATGAATTCGCAGGCCGAGCTTGACAAGCTGGTCCATACATTAGTCACAAAGATAAACGACTTTCTCTCACCCACTACCACGTTTTCCGAATACAAGCCCGGCGGTAATGAGGATATGACGCTGAAGACGTCATCGATCGATATAGGTGGAAGTTCAGTCACGGTTATCGACGGCTTTTCCGAGGTTCCGGTCTATGACAGGTTTGGAATGGATACGACGCAGAAAACCGTTGGAATGGTCGGCAGGGACGCAAACGGAAGGCTTGTGACTATAACAGGCGAGACAAGGTTCTTCGACGATACCGATCCCGCCCTCGGCTCTGATTTTGAGATTCCTTCCAGGGAACTGTTCTCAAGGGACGGAGTGGACAGATATGTATGGGTGGATCTTCTTGACGGCAAGTCCATTACCTATGAGTACAAGGATGCGAATGGGAATACCCAGTCGAAGTCGATCACGGGCTTCTATATGTACCAGGCAGAGGATGATTCCTTCAATCCCGATTCCCTCTATACATTGAACAAGCTTGAGATCAATCAGGAGGTCCTTGAAAAGCCCTCACTGATCCCCCATACCTATGACAGGCCAAACGGACGGAATATTGCCTATGATATGGCAGAGAATATTTACAATCTCTGGGAGACAGTGGATTATACAATCAATCCTTCCGATGATACTCCCTGCAGCATACAGAACTTTTATACAAAGTGGGTGGGAGAGCTTGCGACTACAGGCTCCATATACAAGACAACCGCAGAGTCCCTTGAATCCACAAGGGACAATGTCGAGGCAAGCCGCCAGCAGGTGATAGGTGTGGGCTCGGATGATGAACTTACCGATATGATCAAATTCCAGAACGCCTACAATGCTTCATCCAGATATATTAACGTGGTTTCCTCGATGATAGATTATCTTTTGAATTCACTGGTCGGATAAGGAGCATACGCTTATGAGTTCACAGTTTTTCGGTCTTGAGATAGGGCACACCGGGCTTACCGCCTTCCAGGCTGCCATCAATACCACCGCGAACAATATTTCAAATGTTGAGACGCCCGGCTATTCAAAGCAGAAGGTGAATCTTGAGGCTCAGTCCGCGCTTCGCGTATATCAAAAGTACGGAAGCACCAGTACCGGTGTTGTCCCGAAGGATATCACAAGGTCGAGGGATCTTTATTATGATCAGAAATACTGGGCGAATCAGGCGAGCTATGGTTATTACGACAAGCTTGATTATTATATGCCGCAGATAGAGGAATTTTATATTGATAATACCGCAAAGCCCGGTTTCAACACACTTTTCGGTGATATGTTCAATACATTGAACGCCCTTAAATCTGATGCCGGAAATACGGCGATCAGGGCGCAGGCGGTATCCGAGGCCCAGAAGCTTACGAATTATTTTAATGACACGGCAAACCAGCTCTCGACCCTCCAGGAGACTGTGAATGACGAGATCAAATCAACCGTGGACAATATCAATTCGATAGCAAAAAAGATCTCTCTCCTGAACAAGCAGATCAATACCATAGAGATCGCCGGCGGGACAGCGAACGATCTTCGGGACTCAAGAGACCTTCTCATAGACGAGCTTTCGGCGATCGTGACCGTAGATGCCTCTGAGGCAAAAGTAGTCAATTCAAATTATCCCGATATGCAGACAGGCGCTACATCCTTTACACTGAAGATAGACGGGCAGATACTTGTAAAGGACAATGACTATTTTGAGATGGAATGCGTTACCAGAAAGGAGCCGTACAACCAGTCGGATGTGGACGGGCTCTATGACATACAGTGGAAGAATACACATGCGAAGATCAATTTCCAGAGCTACTCCCTTTCAGGAAGTCTGAAGGCCCTCTTTATGATCAGGGACGGAAATGATGAGGAAAATCTCAAAGGAATACTTGATGCGTCATCATCTACCTCACAGATCGTGATGTCAAGCCCGAGCATTACCGATATCAACTCCATGAACCTGCCTCCCGCAGGGCAGATCACCATCAACAACGCGAATTACAATTATGATTCCATAACCTTTACTACCGACGAGAACGGTAATGTCAGGTCCTATACATTCAATCTTTCCCATGCCATTGACCAGGCACAGATTACGAAGGCGTCGGGACAGAGGATCTATGTCGGCGAGGCCGTGAACTACAAGGGTATTCCTTATTATCAGAACCAGATGAATTCCTTTGTGAGGAATTTTGCAAAGACCATGAATGATATACAGCTTGCGGGCCGCGACAGAAACGGCGATATGGGACAGGTGCTCTTTGCAGCGAAGGATGAGGAGTACGGGGAAAGGCATTTCGACTATGATGTGACGGCAGGAACCTCCACAAAGACCACCGACAATGGTTACTGCAAAGAGGTTACGAATGACAGCAAGTACAAGACATATTATAAGACCTATTATCTGAATGCCGCCGGAGAAAAGGTTCTCGCTACGGAAGATGACAACAAGAATGAAGACCTTTTCAGGGTTTCAACCGGAGATGATGATACCTATTACCGGCTTACGGCAAAGAATATCAATATAAATGATGCCGTGTACCGTGACGCCGCTCTTTTCTCAACGACATCTTATTACGAGCTCGCTGATGACTGGGATGGGAGGAACCCATACGATGTGGATCCAGACGATACCGAAAGTTATTCAAAGGTCTTCAAGGACGGGAAGAAGACGGTTCTTGAAAAGGGTATCGCTTCCGCGGACCTTATGGATGATATATTAAAGATACAGAGCGAAAAGAAGATTTTCCGCGGAGGCGGGGCCGACGATTTCCTCCAGGTCATATATGCCGATATCACGGTTGATACCCAGGAGGCTTCGGTATTTGCGGACAATCACTTGAGCATCCAGGCGGAGATAGACAGACAGAGACAGTCGGTATCAGGTGTTGACGAGGATGAAGAGGCATTAAATCTCGTAAAATTTCAGAATGCCTACAACCTGAGCGCAAAGGTGATCTCGGTCCTGAAGGAAATGTACGATCAGCTCATCCTTTCCACAGGCGTTTGATAAGGAGGATTAATATGGCACTTCGTGTTACAAACAATATGATAATGAAGTCCGCGAATACGAACATCAACGGTACCAAGGTCCACGTGGACAAGACCAACAACCAGATGACGACACAACAGAAGATCAGCCGCCCTTCGGAGGATCCCGTTATCGCGGTCAGAAGCCTTCGTCTTCAGACCTCCCTTTCAAAGATTGACCAGTATTACGAGAAGAATATCCCCGATGCCGACAAGTGGATGGATGTGACCGGGACTGCCCTTACAAATATGGCCAGCCTCATCAGCGATATGAGGACTCTTGCGGTCCAGGGCGCAAACGGTCCCAATACCCAGGATGACAGGAATACGATACTTTCGCAGCTTCGTGCCCTTCAGGAGCAGATCTATCATGAGGGCGATGCTGATTATGCCGGACGTACCGTCTTTACCGGTTTTCATACCAACAAGACCCTTACCTTCCAGGCGGATGAGCCTGATACGAATTACGAGATCAAGGAAAGGCTTTCCTTTGAGAATATGGAGGAATTCCGTTATTTTGCAGGTGAGACGGACATTTCCGAAGTTGAAAAGGATCTGGCCGGGACCGACACTACGATCCCTGACATCCAGGAGACGAAGTTTCAGAGGCTCAGGCTTTCTTATGACAAAATAAGCGATATCCAGTCCATCTCCATCATCAACAAAGGGGCTTATGAGACGGACAGGACAAATATAGCGCTTTCCACGGAAACTCCGGCTGCAGAAGGAACACCGCGCAGCGTAACACCGGTGGATACAGGGACGGTAAGCGGCGGTACCTATAGCGGTATCACAAGCGTCAAGGTCTATCCAAGCGAGAAGGAGTGGGAAGCCGCATCTACAAAGGATCCTAAGGAGAAATCCGTCGAAGACAACGAGATAGTTGTTATAAGGGAGACCGGCGAACTTATCTTCGGAAAGACGATAGCGGCTGATATCCAGAGCGGCAAGGCCTCTATTGATGTGACCTACGACAAGAAGGGTTTTGACAAGGGAGAGCTTCGCCCTGAATATTATCACGATTCAGTCGATTATACCGACCCCTCCTTTGGCAAGGAGATAACATACGACAAATTTGAGGAGAAGCTTGTCAAGGATGATACCGGCTCTAAGAAGACGGTCAGCAAAAAGAATTACGATATAAACTACACGATCGCCACGAACCAGGAGATAGCCGTAAATCTGGAAGCAGACTCCGTCTTTGATACAAGGATAATGCAGGACATAAAGGATATGACGGACGCCGTGACGGATGCCATAAACGCCCACGACCGCGTGGCAAAGATCAAGAGTATGATGTCTGAGGGCAGATATGCCGATGACGATTCCCAGAAGAAGCTTTCAAAGTGGCTTACGGAAGCGGAAAAGGAAGCCTCCTATGCTGATGATCATCTTGATAAATGGTTCTCGACAGTGCTCGGGCACTGCGATACCTATGAAGGAGAGATAAATCTTGCAAATACGCGTCTCGGCTGTAAGCAGGATCAGCTAATAATGGTTGAAAAGAGAATGTCGGAGCAGCAGGAGACTGTCATGGAACTTCAATCGGAGAATGACAATCTCGATCTTTCTGATATAATACTAAAATATACGGCAGCCTATACCGCTTACCAGTCGTCTCTTACGGCGGCGGGGCGGCTCGGACAGCAGACACTCTTAAATTACATCTGATAAGGAGAAAAGAGATGGAAGTGACCACGAGATTATTTGGCAAGATAGACATTGCGGACGACAAGATCATTACTCTTGAGAACGGGATCATAGGTTTTCCTGATCTTCGCCGCTTTACCATTATCTTTGACAGCGAAAAGGATGAGGAAAAATCCATATTGTGGTTCCAGTCTATGGATGAGCCTCAGTTTGCAATGCCTGTTCTGGTTCCGAATTACATCATTCCGGATTACAATCCGACGGTGAATGACGAGCTTCTTGCTCCTCTTGGAAAACTTGATGAGACGAATACCTATGTACTTGTTACCGTGAAGGTCCCGCAGAGGATAGAGGATATGACTATCAATCTCAAGGCTCCCATTATCATCAATACGGATACGCTTCTCGGAGCTCAGATCATAGTCGAGGATGAGGACGCTCTTGTCAGATTCCCTGTTTACGAGATACTGAAGGCCGCAAAGGAAAAGGGAGGTGCGTGATGCTCGCGCTTACTAGAAAGAAGGACGAATCTCTCGTCATAAACAACAATATCGAGATTACGATACTTGAAGTCAGGGGAGAACAGGTAAAGATCGGGATTTCGGCTCCCAAGGAAATCCCTGTCTACCGCAAGGAGGTCTTCCTTCAGATCCAGGAGGAGAACAAGCAGGTTCTTGACCAGAAGAATCTGGATGAGCTGAAGAAACTGTTCTGAAAAAAATACAAAAAACAGTTAAGTATTTTGAGCGCCCGTGCCGATACTGATTACAGAAAACCAATCTTTTCTGATTTTATGTGCTGTGTCGGTGGCGGAGCACGTATTTCCAAGCACATGGAGGTGTCATTATGGATGGGATCACAAGTTTTCAGGCTGGATATGCGGGACAGGGAGGTTCGCGCCCAGTTTCAGAGCCGGTGACAAATGCCGAGAACGCTATCGCAAGCGAGGTTACGGCATCGAATGTTGCTGCGTCAAATCAGGTTTCTCCCGCGGCAAAGTCCGACAGTGACGGTAAAGGCGAAGGAGAGAAGCAGAAAGAACCCTCAGACAAACAGATTCAGGATGCGATCAAGTCGATAAACAAGCATGCGAACGGCACGGAAGCTATCTTTGGCATACACGAAAAGACGAACCGCGTCACCATCAAGATTGTCGACAAGCAGACAAAGGAAGTCATCAAGGAAGTGCCTCCCGAAAAGACGCTGGATCTCATTGCAAAGGCATGGGAACTGGCTGGCATCATGGTCGACGAGAAGCGTTAAGGGAAGAAAAAAAGGAGGTGCATTATGCCTATCAGACTTTCAGGACTCAATTCGGGGCTTGATACCGAGGCTCTGGTCTCAGCCCTTGTCACGTCATATTCCGAAAAGAAGAAAAAATACGAGAAGTCACAGCAGAAGCTGTCCTGGACCCAGGATGCCTGGAAGAGCGTGAATACTTCCGTGCATGACCTTTATTCGAAGGTGAGCTCCCTTCGTTTTTCGAGTGCCTATTCCATGAAAAAGACGAATGTCTCCGACGCTACGAAGGCATCTGTCAAGGCGGGGGCATCTACGCCAAACGGTACTCAGGTACTTAAGGTTACTGACCTCGCCCAGGCGGGATATATGACCGGTGGACAGCTTTCCGGTGTAAAGGGCGGCACGAAGCTCAGCGAGCTCGGTGTCAAAGCCTCCGGGAAGATCAATATCGTCCAGAACGGAAAGACGAAAGAGATTGAAGTTGACGGCGACACTACCGTAAATACCTTCATCAACAAGCTGAAGGATGCGGGTCTCAATGCGAGCTTTGATGAAAAGAATCAAAGGATATTCTTAAGCGCGAAGGAGTCCGGGAAGGACAACGACTTCTCGATCACAGCAGCCGATTCAAATGGTCTTTCGGCGCTTTCAAAACTCGGTCTCATTGCGGGCGATGATACTGCGACTAAGACTGCTTATACTGAGTTGAATGCATTGAAGTCGAACTATGGCAGCGTAGATTCCATAAAGGAAGCACTTACATCGGTCCGTAACGCTTATCAGAGCAAGGCTGAAGCACAGTCTCAGATTTCAGCTCTGGACAGCCAGATATCTGCGGCAAATGCATACAAGACTGTGCTTGATGGAGAGAGTGCGATATCAAGCAAAGGCTATGATAATAATACTTTCAATACCTATGTGGATATGGCCGATGCAGACAATGCCTATGTCGGTGGCGATGGTGTTGTCTACAAAAACCGTGAAGAGGTAAAGGACGAAAACGGCGAGGTCACGGGCTATAAGTACTTTAATGAGGACAACGACGGGAACAAGACATATTACGGCGACGATGAGGGTACCATAGTAACCGGCGATGGCCTTCCTACAGTTTCTAAAACGGCAAAGGACATGGCGGATACCGCCGGCGTGGACCTTGAAGCTTACAGGAGCGCGAGGAAGGTATGGAATGACTACGCTGTAGATACAAATCCGAAGGCAGCGGAGATCAGGGGGCATGCTGCTGACCTTGATGCCTATATCGGGAGTGAAGATGATACGACAGGAACTTCTCTTTACGCACAAAGAGCCGCTCAGCAGAATATCATAACTGAATCAGATGCAACTATCAGCGGACATTCGGACCTTCTTAAATACTCAAACAGCATCACCTCCGCTACAAGCGATGATGATATTGCAAATTATGCCGCCTCTCTGATGTCAAAGATAGAGACTGCACAGGCCGGTCTTGATGCGGCAGCAGGTGCTTCTGCCCAGAAGGTCAATGGACAGGATGCAATGATATATCTCAATGATGTTAAATATACATCAAATTCAAACTCCTTTACCGTGAACGGTCTTTCCATTACTGCTCTTGCAAGGACCGGAACGAAGAATGATGACGGAATTACAATTACCACGAGTAATGATGTTCAGGGCCTCTATGACAAGGTAAAGGATTTTCTTTCCCAGTACAACGAGGGCATTAATGACATATACGCGCAGTACAATGCGTCAAGTGCCAGAGGCTACGAGCCCCTTTCCGATGAGGAAAAGGAGGCGATGTCAGACAAGCAGGTCGAAAAGTGGGAGGAAAAGATCAAGTCCAGCCTGCTCCGTCGTGATACGACGCTGGGTGGGATCATCAATACTATGACCAGCGCTATGTCGGCCTCCTACGAGATCAACGGCCAGAAGTATTCGCTGGCTTCCTTCGGGATCAAGACCCTCGGCTATTTCGGATCCTCGAAGAATGAAAATTACGCTTATCATATTGATGGTGATGAAGATGACACCGCAGTAAGCGGAAACAGCGACAAGCTCATGGCAGCGCTCACAAGCGATCCCGATTCCGTAATAGATTTTATGAAAAAGCTTACGGACGGGCTCTACAAGGGACTCGACAAAAAGATGAAGGCAACGACCATGAGGTCAGCCTATACGATTTATAATGACAAAGAGATGGCTTCGGAGTATAGTGATTATACAAGCCTCATAAAGAAGTGGGATGACAGGCTGAAGAGCATGGAGGACAGCTACTTCAAGAAGTTTGCGAAGATGGAGTCGGCGCTTTCAACCCTTCAGCAGTCGACGAGTTCCCTTGCCGGAATGCTTGGAAGATGATGAAAAGGCTTAAAGGAGCCAGACACCGTTCGAGACTGCGAAGCAGGCGAGTTACGGGATCGGCATCCGAACGGTGTAAGTCAGATATAAAACTATGTTTTATAGAGGAGTAAGCAAATAATGGCACTTAAAAGCGGATATGAGCAGTATCAGAACAACAGGATCCTCACGGCTTCGCCGGCAGAGCTTACACTCATGCTCTATGAGGGCGCGATCAAGTTCTGCAATATAGCCATAGTTGCCTGCCAGAACAAGGAAATAGAGAAGGCACATATCAATATAAGGAAGACCGATCTTATCATAGAAGAGTTTCAGATCACGTTGAATCGAAAATATCCTGTTGCAAAAGACTTCGATGAGGTATATCGTTATCTTAGGTCGAGACTCGTCGAGGCAAACGTGAAAAAAGACCCGGAGATCCTTGAGGAGGTTCTTGAGCATCTTCGTACTATGAGGGATACCTGGAAGGAAGTCATGGTACGGACAAACAACGGGGCTTCCGTTGGAAAATGAGGAGGATAAGGGCTTGGCAGGTTCCGACTACATCAGGATCCTTAAGGAGAGCCTTGAAAAAAAGGTCTCGGTTCTTTCAAGGATCAGGGAAAAGAACGAAGAGCAAAAGGATATCCTGACCGATCAGAATTCCACCCCGGATGAGCTTCAGCAGAACCTTGATGAAAAGGGTGCTCTCATTGACGAGATCGTGGAGCTTGATAAGGGCTTTGAAGTGGTATTTCAAAAGGTCTCCGAGGAACTTGAGAAAAACCGCTCCGTTTACCGCAGCGAGATACTTGATATGCAACGCCTCATCAGGGAGATCACGGATCTGTCTTCAGAGATCGAAGGCGAGGAGAAGGAGAACAAACTCCTGGCAGAGCAGAAGTTTTCATATGTGAGAGCACAGGTCACAAAGGTTCGAAAGAGCCAGAAGGCTGTTTCCAATTATTATCACACTATGATGAAAACGAACTACGAGGACCCGCAGTTTATGGACCGGAAAAAATAATTTAATTTTTTTGATCTTAAGCCTAAAGTATCCGGAGAATCCTCCGATAAATTAGGTGTAAGATAAAAACGCAGGACTTAAGCGACTTCGATGGAGCGTACGGCCGGAG
>CACYBK010000019.1 GCA_902772635.1 uncultured Lachnospiraceae bacterium
GCAGGGTCTCCCTGGGTAGGGTCATCAATTCCGGGGTCGGAAGTCTCCTCTTCATTATGTCTGAAAACAGCTTTGAACTTCTTTTGCGTATCGGAAGAAGAGACCGTAAAGCTTCCGTCTTCGCCTTCCCAGCCAAGGAATTCATACTCGGGATTTTCTTCATCCATACCCTCTATAGAGATAACGGGGAGCTTGAATATCCTGTCCTTAAGAGCGATAGTAGTAAAAAAGGTTCCGGTCCATTTATCACCCTCTCTTGAAAGAGAAAAGCAGCCTTCCGACTCTGGGGCAATTGAAAGGGAAAGTCCGTCGGGCGCATCCTCCCCGGTTTCAAAGGTGACAGAAAGACGCACATCTTTTTCTTCGATCCGGTAGTGGGGAACTATTATTTCTGAAGAAAGCCCCTTAGGCGTATAAAGTCCTCCGGTATAATCAGTAAGATTGTTTCCGTCCGTATCAAACCAGCCGAGAAAGACAAAATTCCTTTTTTCCACGGGCCTTATGGTGTTTTCATTTTCCTTTCCCATGACATAAGTCACATTTGAAAATGGCATGCCGCTTTCTTCATACTCTGACGAGTAATCGGTTCCGGAGCTTCCGATCATATCAAGGCCGCCGTTTTCTACGGTTGGAGTCTGTATATCGACCTTTCTCAGATATTCGCTGATATCGACCTCTCTGAAGCCGTACATTCTGTTTGTAAGGTATTTTCCTTCATTGCAGACGTTCCTGAAGCCATTCACATTTCCCGTGTACTCGCAGCGCTTTAAGGTCTCATTCCACTCTTCCTGTGTAGGAGCGTATATAAACGCAAGTCTCCCGTCAGAATAGCCGTAGATCTCGTAATAGTTCCTGTCTTCTCTCCCGTTCGTGGTGAGACCTGCATTGTAGGGACAGAACCACTTTTTCTGCTCGGCTGTGACCGGAGTCTGGATCTTGTTTATGGAAACACTGTAGCTGTCAGTACTAACCTTGCTGTACATTATGCCCTTGGGATCAGTGTTGGTAAGGAAGGTATCACCGATGTAATAATTAAAGCTCATGTTCAGCTTGAAATGGATCGGAAGTTTATCCTTTGTGGTTCCAAAGATGCTGCCGGTAGTATCAACGCTGCTGTCAGATGCCGTTGAAAACTGCGTCCCGTCCTTCGTAAGACCGGAATAGCCCCTTCCGTATATGTAGCAGTTGTACTTTGAGGTATCATCAAGGACTGTCGCCGAAGGGCGCTTTGCCTCTATTGCTGCCGCATATGCAGCAGGAGTAGCCTTTGATGCCGCCCCTCCGAAGGCATCGTCTCCATTCTGTAAGGAAGAATAGTTCCAGCCCGTAAGATTGCAGGCAACAATTCCGGATTTCAGGAACCTGCTCATATCCGTTACAGAAGAGATATCCCAGCTCTGAAGATCGAGGGAAGCACCGGAAAGCGTTGCGTGAGCGGAATTGCAGTTGATCTTCGTGTCATAAAACATCTCAACAAGATTTGAAGCACTCGTGGTCCTCGTAGCCGCAACAAATGTATTCGCACAGGAATTCGTGATATATCTGTGATTGAACATCCTGGAAAAATTTGTGACACCGGCTGTATTCCACCCGGGTCCAAACATCATCCAGTCAAGATAATCATTCTCAACCTTGGTCCCGTCGAACATCCCGTACATGGTTGTGACCTTTGAAGTGTCAAAACTTGAAAGGTCTATCCTTGAAAACGAAGTGTTTGCGAAAGCATATGTCATATCTTCAACATTTGAGGTATCAAAATCCGTAAGGATTATCGCCTGCGCCGGAAACAGTTCAAACATCGACCTCATGGTCTTGTTGTTGGCGGTCGAACTCTTCCCCGCAGTATTCCATTTTGAAAGATCCAGTGAGCCGGTGAATGAAGGGCAGTCATAGAATGCGAAGGAAAGATCTGTGACATTTGATGTGTCAAAGACACCGCCAAACTTGAAGCTCTTGACTCCCTGCATATAACTGAAGATATGCTCCATATTAACAACATTTGTCGTATCAAAGCCCGATAGATCAAGTGCAACAATTGAAGGCGATTCGGAAAAAACCTTATTTGCTATGACCACAGGCTCATCATAGGAATTGCCAAGAGTATCGTTTGAAAGATTTAGCCTTGAAAGACTTGCGTTGCTTGAAAACATCCGACTGATATTGTTTGTATTTGAAAGATCAAGCTCTCTGATATCAATACTTTCAAGACAGGGATCTTTGCTGAAGGCCTCCTGCATATCCTCATCAGCAAGAGGCTTTATCCCATCATCTGCAACAAAACCAAGGGATCTGATTCCTGCACAGTCTGAAAAGCACTCCTTTGTTACAAAAGTACGATATGTCCTCCCTTCGACTGTTGCCGTCCCGGGGACAGAAACATCACCGGAGAGGTAGCATTTTTTGAGCCTTACAACAGGTTCAGTTTCCCCGTCGTCCAAAAGTTCATAATGATAACCCGAAAGCCAGTCGGAATCAGCGTTTTCATAAGTTTCCTCAACGGAAACGCTTACTATATCCGATGGCTCTGCCGCGCCTGCATTCTCGTGGGGCGCAAAAAGAAAAGCCGCACCGAGAAGCGCAGTCAGCATTAATTTGTATTTTTTCAAGATTGTTCTCCTTTTTCGTATGTGAACGAAAAATAACGGAGATAAAGAAAAATTGGAATGTGTTTTTGTATGTTAGCCCCCGTCAGACTTTTTGTCAAGGGGGATTTTTGTTAAGCGCCGCCTTACTCACGACTAAAGCCGCAGTAACGCGGCGGACTTTTTCAAAAAGGCAGCTCCTGTGCGAACCAGGCCACGCCCTCGTCATTCCAGCCATATTCAGAGACCAGAACATTTTTCTCATGAATGGAAGAAGTGAAATTGTGGCGGCCGGTTCTTGTGTTGTACTGCCTGTAAACAGGATACATGTTAGTCTCCGTAGAGGCATAAAACGCAATCCCCCTCCCTCTCCAGCCGGCGAGGACGAGACCATCATATTCCGTTTTGTTGGTAGTATAGAAATATTCACTGGGATCATTTGCGTTGAACAGCATATAGACAGGCTTATCACTCTTTATCGGGGCCTTCCATGCTACTCCAAGGTCCTCGAAGCCGTCATTTATGAAGCTGTCCCTTATTGCTTCACTCGTTGTGTAGAAATTGCCTACACCATCCTCGTCAAAAAGCCAAAAAACATCCTTGTTAGGAGACTCCTTCCTTCCTTCAACAAACCAGGTCCGAAGTGTTGACGAGCTCCCCTTTTGGTATGATACAGAAATCCCATCATTTCCTGCAAAAACATTTGTCATATGACCGGAGGAAACATTCCATACCACATCTGTCAATGTATAGCTTCCGCTCAGTGCATAAAGATAATCCGGGCAGAAGGCCTTCGCCGCCATTATATTTCCCTCGCTATCCTTCAGCTGATAATTTTCCGACTCACTGTCTGCTACCGCAAGGTGTATAAGCGGCTCTCCAAAATAATAATCTCTTGCCGTTCCCGAAGAATCGACTCCGTTCGCTGCGCTGGCGATGCCTTCGGCGGCAATTAAGGTAATGCCTTTTTCATCCGTCCTGACATTCCTTAACGAGAAGCCTGCATTCTCCGGTACTCTCAGAACCTCCACCCTTATCTCTGAAATACCGGTGGGAAGAGCCTTGTTTATCAACATACTCTGAGCATTCACCCGGATGGACTCATAACGATAATAATAACCGTTTCCGCTCTTTACCGGCGCAGTAAAGTCCCTGAAAATGAAAGTATGCCTGACAGTTTTTCCCTCATTCTCTTCTGTCTCGGGGTCATCCAGATAGCTTACATCCTCTGTCACAAGTCCGAAATCACGGCTTGCGGCAGGAACAGTGACAACTGCTCCCAAGTAAGATATTATCTCGACAAAATCATCATCCGTATTTATCGAAAAAGTCCCGTTTGCGAGTGATATAGTAGGAAAGGAATCATCACTCGTAACATCAAGAACCGCATCCGATGAAACAATGATATCTGCGCCTATGGCCCCACCGTTCAAAAAGAGAGATATATTTCCTCTTGAAATAGTAATGGAACTGTAGGGTTCATCCGTGACTATACCGTCTTCGATTATGATCACTGCCTCTGTTGCGCCTGAAGCCTCAATATCCTCTATGGCCTCAGTCAGATTGTCATAATATACGGTATTGTCGGGAGCGGGCACTATCTCTTCTATGATCCTCGTCTCCGGTTCCTTTTCGGGTTCCGAAGAGCTTTCGGATGAGGATGATGTATTCCCTGATGTGGAATCGCCTGCGCCCTCGGAGCCGTCGGATGACGTGGATGTGGTGCTGTCGCCGGAGCTGTTTTCGGGAGACGTGGGTGTGGTGCTGCCGCCGGAGCTGTTTTCGGGAGACGTGGGTGTAGTGCTACCGCCGGAACTGTTTTCGGGAGATATCGGTGTAGTGCTGTCATCTATAGATGTCTCAGCAGATACAGGGTTCAGATCTTCAGAGACTTCCGGATTTTCAGGGTTCTCCGGATTCTCAGGGTTTTCCGGGTTCTCGGGGTTTTCCGGATTCTCAGGATTTTCCGGATCTTCAGGATTTTCCGGATTCTCAGGATTTTCCGGTTCTTCCGGCTCGATGACAACTTCTTTCTGGACTATTATCTTCGCACCTTCAAATATCGCCTTGACAGGCTTTGTGTCGTCAGTGCTGCCTACAGCTGTTGGACGGATCGCCGAACACAAAAAAAGGACTGCCGAAAGGACAGCCGATAAAAGAACCGCAAACAATCCCCTTTTCTTCATAATACCCCCCTTAAAAAGTGCGGATAACAGGACTTGAACCTGCACGGTCTCCCACCAGAACCTAAATCTGGCGCGTCTGCCAATTCCGCCATATCCGCATAATCACCACTAACGACGCGCCCATATTTCATCTGGCGCGTCTGCCTACCATCGTGCTATCGCCCGATGGTCAAAAATTCCGCCATATCCGCAAAATGTCTTCAAAACGACGCGCCCATATTCCGCATCGAAATAAAATAATTATTTCAATCTTTTTCCGCGTCGCCGAATTCGGTGAGGGCCTTCAAAAGATCGTCAGAATCCACCTTTGAGAAAGCTTCGAGTCCGCGCTCAAGCTTTCCCATGAACGCCTCGTCTTCTGTATGAAGCCCAAGCTTTTTTGCCCTGCGCTTCAGATCCTCTTCATCTATCTCTATACCGCTCTCGTCTATCTTTATTTTCTTTTCTTCAGCCATGTCTCTCATCCTCCATTCTCATTATATTATTACCCGCCCTGTCGCGCGAAAAAGTTTCCTATCACCTGCAAAAGCTCATGCGGAGGCATCGTCTTCAGAAGATATCTTTCGGGATGAAGATCCTTCACCGAAAGAACCGACTTCGCATCATCCTTCGCAGTCAAAAACATCACCGGAAGGTCTGCAGTCGCAGCTTCCGTCCTTATCATCTCAAGCACCTTCGCTCCGGATATTACCGGCATCTCAAAATCAAGAAGAACAAGATCCACCTTGTTTCTCGCAAGGAGAGCCAGTGCGTTTGCACCCGAATTTGCCATGAAAACCTGGTATTTCCCATCGAGCCAGGCCTTCAGAGTACGAAGCATTATGGGATCATCATCAACAACAAGTATCTTCTTCCTGTTCAGGTTGTCAGCCCCGAAGGCCTGATCCATCTGGAGCTTTGCGACAAGGTTCTTCACATTCAAAGGTCTTGGAAATGCACCCTTTGTGAAGTCCTTTGGAAGATAATTGTAAGCATCCTCCAGCTCGCTCTCGTTTCCTACAAGATAAACGCTGCATGAAGAAAAATCACTTTGCAGCATCTCTTTAAAATAATTCAGTGTACTGAATACGGCCCTGTCAGCATTATCTACATAGAACACTACTATGGACGGTCTGTTCGCTATTGAGGAGATCGCTGCTATGTTGGCCTGAGCAAAAAAGACCTCAAAATGCTCTTCCTGAAGAGACTTCTTTATGGCATTCACCATAAAGGTCTGCTCACGGGCAACGAGAAGGATATCATTTTCCGACTTGGCCTTTGCACCCGGAATGGCACTTTCCGTAACCTGCATAAGGTCAGAAAAATCGTCCGAAAGTCCCGCAAAGCCATCCGGACTCAAACTGTCTGAACTTGAATTGTCCGAACCAAAGGCAGACGGAAAGCCGGAACCAAAGCCGGAGCCCATCGGGAAGCCGGCTTCGTTCCAAAAATCATCATCTGCAGTATCGGAAAAAACGTTTTCAAAGCCCATCTGTCATCCCTGCGCAAAAAAACATGATCCGAGGATCATAGAGACTTCTTTAACTTAAATATCATATTATTTCAAGAGGGTTTCTGTCAACCGAAAAGGGATGAATGGGCGAAATGATATTGTTCAAGATGTTCATAAGTTTGTTGAAACATTTGTCATCTTAAAAGATTTCTTGTAAAATCCGTATACCAACCCAGCATCCAGTCTGCTTTTCGGGCGTTTTCCACAGCTTCCTTCATCATTATCACATCATCAGTGATAATGTTATCAACACCCGATGCGATCATCTCGCGCGCACTCCCGATGTCGTTCACTGTCCATGCACTGATATCCATCCCCGCCTGATGGGCAAGACGGGCAAGCTCTCTTGAGGCAAAGCTGATCTCAACCGATATACCATCGGCAAAATCGAGCTCTGACGGATCCCCAAATGCAAGAGAGGATATATAAACAGTCTTCATTGAAGGATCGATCCTCTTTACCTCTTTGAGAACGGATCGCTTCATTGAAGAAATAAAGCAGTTGCCTGTGCAGCCTGCTTTGTTGATTTCTGATACAACAAGCTCGGCAATGTCGGAATCTCCGTGCCCGTGAGGCTTGATCTCCACATTCATGAGAAGCCCGGTCTCCTTTGAGATCGAAAGTACCTCTGAAAGCTCTGCGATATGCTCCGGTTCTTCCAAAAGCGCCCCGCCCTCTTTCACGCTTAGCTCCTTTATCTCATCCATATCAAGTTCCCAGACTTTTTTGTTCATACCGGTGAGCCGCTTCAAATTTTTGTCATGGATAACGGCAAGTCTTCCGTCCTTTGTCTTTTGCACGTCTATCTCACAGAAGTCGGCTCCCATTTCAAAGGCACCCTTGACCGCGGAATATGTGTTTTCAGGATAATATGAACTTGCCCCCCTGTGAGCTGTGATAAAGATTTTGTCATCTCCTTCCATGCGGCGGGGATATCTTCCGGTAGAAAGACCATAGGTATAATCCGCCGCTATCACCATTACGACCACGCCTGCTGCCGCAGCTACAGAGAATCCCGCTATTTTTTTAGGAAGAGAAGAACGCCCATTATCTTTATTCGAAAAAACCTCCGGAGCGTGTTTCACCTCATAACCTCTCTCCTTTTTGTACCTGTAAAAGAGCGCTGTGATAACCAGAAAAACGAGAGGCAGCGCCATTGATGAAAAGAGAAAGAGTACTCCTCCGAATAAGACCGAAAGAATGGTTATAAGTACCGATGAGACCACTCCTGAGTTGAAAACGGCGCTGTTCAAAAGAGTTATCATCAATCCTCCTCCTGCCGACAGAAGATAGTAGCGCAAAAGAAGGAAGAGCTGGCAGATTATCAATGCTATTATCATTGAAAGGATATGCCCTTTTGAAAGGAGCCTTGAATAATGCCTTGAAAGCCTGAACCGCTTTTTTTCAAGGGTAAAATATGAAAAAGAAAAGAGCCAGTTGACAAGGAAATATATCATGAGAAACACCCCGCAGGCCACAAGGATGAACACAACAGGATGTACTACAATATAGTTGACCCAGAAATCGGGGAGCCTTACGGTTCCTATAAAGACAAGTCCCACGCCAAGATTCAGAAAGGGGATCATGAAGAGCGTTACGAGAGCGATCAGAAAATTGTGGTGGGAAAAGACCCGTATCGAGGTCTTGAATGAAAAGACGATGGTTTCAAGAAGACCTACCTTTTTTTCTTCCTCGGACCTGTCATATATGAAAATGACGGCGCTTATATCTATCATCGAATAAATAGCCATAGCAAGAAGCAGTACTCCCGAGAATATCAAGAACAGAGGGTTTTTGATCACCATAGAAAGGCTCTCACCTGTAAGATATGACGTGCCGCACAGCTTTATGATTCCCAAAAAAGCTGTGCGAAAGAGCGGAAGCATCACCGCGAGCGAAAATATCCTGTACAAAACCTCGAAAATAAGCAGGGTCTTCAGATTGAAGAAAAAATTGTGATGAAGCCGGTTAAAAAAATCACGCATTTCCTACTGCCTCTTTTGCAAGCCTGTCTGCCTCTTCATTTCCCGGGATCCCTGAATGCGCGGTCACCTTTTTGAAGCCTATCTGTATCTTCGTCTTGTTTTCCTGCATGAACTCAAAATAAGCCTTTGTGCCCTTCTTGTTCCTCTTCCACTCACCCTTTGCCCATTTTTCGATGCCTTCATAGTCATAGAGAATGATAATGCTTTTTAGGCCAAGCTCAAGAGCCTTCTCTACTGCAAGCCTCGCTCCGAGGATCTCTCCCGCAACATTCCGCATCGAGGCCATTTCCGGGTCGTTGTCTTTGGCCTTGATCTCATAGCGTTTTTTGTCTGCCACGACATAGCCGCCACAGCCAAATACCTTTGTCTTTACATTATATGACCCGTCTACAAAAGCATAGGGTCCTAAATCTGAAATCGACATCAATACTCTCCTTCCAAAAAGTTGTCCCTGGGTGGTCCC
>CACYBK010000020.1 GCA_902772635.1 uncultured Lachnospiraceae bacterium
AAAGGAGGGGAAGAAAATGAAGATCGGAATGCTGACCAGCGGCGGTGACTGCCAGGCTCTGAATGCCGCGATGCGCGGAGTTGTGAAGGGGCTTTCTCACAATGTGAGGGACCTTGAGATCTACGGCTTCTTTGACGGCTACAAGGGGCTTATCTACGGGAATTACAGGCTCCTCACATCAAGCGATTTCTCGGGGATCCTGACACGGGGTGGCACAATCCTCGGCTCGTCCCGCCAGCCCTTCAAGCTCATGAAGGTGCCGGATGAGAACGGTCTCGACAAGGTTCAGGCTATGAAGTCGAACTATTACAAGCTGAACCTTGACTGCCTCGTGATCCTGGGCGGGAACGGGACCCAGAAGACCGCGAACCTCCTTCGTGAGGAGGGGCTCAACATTATCCATCTTCCGAAGACCATCGACAATGATATCTACGGCACCGATGTGACCTTCGGTTTCTATTCCGCGATAAATATCGCAACGGACGTCATCGACTGCATCCATACCACGGCTGCTTCCCACAACCGCGTATTCATCGTGGAAGTAATGGGACACAAGGTGGGCTGGCTCACGCTCTATTCCGGTGTGGCTTCCGGCGCCGACATTATACTCCTTCCCGAGATCCCTTATTCTCCGAAGAGCATATTGAAGGCGATAAAGGCAAGAGAGGAAGCCGGGAAGGGCTTTACCATCCTTGCGGTCGCTGAGGGCGCAATTTCAAAGGAGGATTCGAAGCTTTCGAAGAAGGAACTTGCAAAGAAGCTTGCAAAGGAGTCGCATCCTACGGTTTCCTACAAGCTTGCGAACATGATCACGAAGGAGACCGGTATCGAGTGCCGTGTCACGGTTCCCGGACATATGCAGCGCGGCGGCTCCCCCTGCCCTTATGACAGGGTGCTCTGCTCACGTCTCGGCTCTGCTGCGGCAGGCGCCATCATGGAAAAGAAATACGGCAACATGGTCGCCATGGTGAACGGCTCCACAAAGCTCGTTCCGCTTGAGAAGGTGGCAGGAAAGCTGAAGACTGTCGATCCAAAGGGACAGATGGTTGAAGAAGCAAAGAGGATGGGGATCTCCTTCGGAGACTGAGAATAATAATGCCCTATCTTGCGTTATACAGAAAATTCCGTCCACGCACCTTTTCGGATGTAAAGGGGCAGGATCATATCGTCCGCACTCTTGTAAACGAGCTGAAACTTGACCGCATCGGCCACGCCTACCTGTTTACGGGGACAAGGGGGACGGGAAAGACCACGGTGGCAAAGATCCTCGCAAAGGCCGTAAACTGTGACCACAGGGATGAGAACGAAGACCCCTGTAACGAGTGTGAATTCTGTCAGTCGGTGAACAACGGTTCCTCGATGGATGTGATGGAGCTCGATGCCGCCTCGAACAACTCGGTGGAAGCCATAAGGGGCATTATCTCCTCGATGGAATACCCTCCATCGGTAGGGAAATACAGGGTCTACATCATAGACGAGGTCCACATGCTCTCGACAGCTGCCTGGAACGCTCTATTGAAATCGCTCGAAGAGCCGCCGTCCTATGTGATCTTTATCCTCGCGACGACGGAGCTTCAGAAGATCCCGCAGACCATACTTTCGCGCTGCCAGCGCTATGAATTTCACAGGATCTCGATAGATACGATAAAGGCGAGGCTCCTTGAACTTACAGAAAAGGAGGGCGTGAAAGCCGAAGACAAGGCGCTTTATGCGATAGCAAAGGCGGGAGACGGCTCCATGCGTGACGCAATCTCGCTTCTCGACCAGTGCATGGCCTTTTATCTCGGACAGGATCTGACTTATGATAATGTCCTGTCAGTCCTTGGTGCGGTTGATACCTCATTATTCTCAAGGCTCTTTAACGCAGTGCGTGTTGGAGATTCCAACGCGGCTCTTTCAGTCATAGATGAGGTGCTTGTCGAAGGACGCGAGCTTACGCAGTTTTCCGACGACTTCGTCTGGTACTTGAGAAACCTCCTTCTTGTGAAGGGCGGCATAGCGGGAGAAGATATAGTCGGGATATCCTCGGACAACATGAAGGAGCTTGAAAAGGAGGCGGCTGATGTTGACGACGCTGTCCTGCTCCGCTATATCAGGGTGATCTCGGCGCTTTCGGACCGTCTTCGCACGGCGGTGCAAAAGCGTGTTGTGACGGAGGTTGCGATCATCAAGCTCTGCCATCCCGAGATGGAAAAGGACACCGGTTCGCTTTCGGAGCGTATTTCAAGGCTTGAGGAAAAGCTCTCATCCGGCGCGTTTTTGGTGCAGGCTCAGGGGATGCCGCAGGCAGATGCCGGTCCTTCAGTGGCTACAGTGGCTTCGGTTCAGAAGAAGGCGCTACCCGAAGCGCTTCCGGAAGATATACAGACAATAGTTGAAAACTGGGACCAGGTGATAAGGCAGGTTACAGGCCTTCTTCGATCAAGTCTGAGGGAAGGCATGGCAACTCTGTCAGACGACGGGAAACTGCTCATTGTTTTCAATGAAGAGCAGCAGGTCGCCTACAATCTCCTTTCAACAGAGGAGAACAAAAAGCGGATCGAAGAGATCCTTTCCGGGATAGCAGGAAAGGAAGTGCCTTTACTTTTTAAGATAGAGGATTCCGGGAAACGCCGTGAAGACGAACACGAGGA
>CACYBK010000021.1 GCA_902772635.1 uncultured Lachnospiraceae bacterium
CCTTCAGGGCACCGCCCATTATGGTAAATGACCTGTGTCCGCACTCGGCGGCTTCGTCAAGCAGTCTTTCATCAAACGAGACAAGTTCCGAAAAAGCACCGCGCCCCATGACGTCCATTATCTTTTCATCATAGATCGGCCCTGCCGGATCAAAACCATAAGGACCGCTTTTCTGAAGCTTATGTGAAAGGTCTCCGCTTGCGACAAAGACCGCCCTTCTGTCCAGGCTTTCAACAGCTTCTCTTATGATCTCTCCGAAGCGGACATGCTGTTCGAGAGAAAACCCGGAAAGCCCCGAGCGGACGATCGAAAAGTCCTTTGACACGCCTGCCTCCCTATATGCTTTTTCTATGAAATAAAGAGGCACCATAGTCCCGTGGTCAAGCAGCGGATCCCTCTCTCCGAAAGTTCCGGCAGGGAACCCCTCTTCTCTCGCTATGGAAGATATCGCTTCTACAAGTTCTTCGTCATAGCTTTCCTTGAACGAAGCCTGCGGTGCGCCGAAGCTTCCGAAATCCCCGGCTGCGCCCCTTCCCGGGCTTATATGAAAATAATCTCTGTAAAGGATCGAGTGCGGACTTGTGATGATAATGGTCTTGGGACGAAGTGCAAATATCTCCCGTCCCACCCTCTCGTAGCTTCTTATCGTTTTGTCAACTACATGCTCGTTCCCCCGCCCCACATCAGGAATGATGAGCGGCGGGTGCGGCACCATAAAACCTGCGATTATTGACATATTAGCTTTACCTTCTGATCACATCATCAAAATAATCAAGAAATGCCTCTGCATTCACGCGGTCGTGTTCTATCTCCCTGGAGAACCAGGCATAAGTGTTTGAAAACGGCTCACCCGAAATGAAAGAAAGATAAGCGGGCACAAAGGCACAATCCGCAATGAATGCGCTCCATACAAGGATCGCGCAGTCATTCACCGCCTTCAGGTAGTATCTGTAGACAAAGTAGGCAAACATCCTCGTGATCTCCGCCGTATGCCGGTTCTGAAATTCATTGAAGGCATCGAGATTGATGGAAACGGAGATGGCCTTGTCAAGCTGCATCCTCCAGCGTTCCGTAAGTATCGTGAGATCGTTGCGAAGGAATTTCAGGGTCTCCCTGATCTTCGGCACGGAGAGTCTTCCGGGAAAGTCGTAGGCGAAGTCGGGAGCGACGCGGTTGATCTCTATCTGAAGCTTCTGCGCGATGTCCATGAGCTCTGTTCCGTGCCGGTTCAGACTCTTTCCTTCATCAAACGCTGAGAGTATCGCATTTCTTTTCCTGCAAAGGAGGCGGAGGACGGGATCCTTCCCCTCATTTTCGGGAGCGGGGGGATAGGCATTTGAAACCGGAGTCTCAAGCACCAGCTTTGCAACCGCGGGGCAGGAGACGGAAGGCGATGTTTCCGCAAAGGTCTCATACTCCTCCGTATTGAAGGGATGTTCCCTGCAGGTATAGGGTGTGTTCTCGTAGCCAAGCCTTATTCTGATCTCACAGAGCCCGTCCTCCTGAAGGAAGGGGCAGCGTATTCCGTCAAGTCTGAAGGTGTCCTCCCGAAGGCCTGAAAAAAGGCCGTCGTCAGGCACTTCATCCTCAACTTTTTCCGAAGGATCTTCTATAGCAGAAAGCTCTGAATCCTTCAGGACCTCTTCGGGGATCTCTGGCTCCTCCTCTCTTTTCATGGACCGTCTCAGCTTGTCACCGAAGGCACCGGAAAGTGATCTGTAATAATCTGCGGTCTTTTTGTCTATGTCCACATCCCATTCCATACAGCAGTTTTCAGGACACTTTTCCGCGAGGCATTCAAAGCGCGCTGAATACGAAGGTTCACTCGTCTTCATATGTTCCTCCCCCTTTTTCATTAAATAAGGTAATGGCTCCTCCTCATAGGTATCGCCCCCTCACTTCGTTCGGCGGCCTGTCGTCGGAGCCATTTAAAGATCATGCTTCGCATGATGGCTCCTCCTCATGCAGTTTCAGCAGCATCAGGCTTGTATCTCCCCTTTTGGATTGCAAGTTCGGCCGCCCTCACGACCTTTGGATCAAACTGCTTCCCGCTCTCCCTCTTCAACTCACGGAGAGCCTCTTCAACACTCATTGTTTTTTTCTTGTAGGATCTGTACCGGATCATGGCATCAAAGGCATCCGCCACACATATTATCCTTGCCTCTATCGGTATGTTGTTTCCCGAAAGGCCGTCAGGATAACCCTTCCCGTCATACCTTTCATGATGCCATCTCGCGCCAAGCTCTATACCGGGAAGTTCCTTGATGGCGGACAGGATATCGGCGCCTATCATACAATGCCTCTGCATCTCTTTTCGCTCGTCTTCAGTATACGTTCCCTTCTTTGTGAGAACCTCCTCGTCTATGCCTATTATCCCTATATCATGGAGCATACCCATACAGTATATCTCATGAGGACTTTTGTATTTCATCTCCTTCGCGATCGCCGCTGAGAACCTCGCCACATTTCCAGTGTGGTGATGCTTGTTCTCGACCCCGCTGTCGATGGTGGCTGCAAGGGACTCTATGATCTGTTGTGAAAGCTTCTCCTCGCGCAGTTCCTTTTCCCTTTCCTCCTTCGTTCTCTCCATTACTTCATCCGAAAGCTGCTTTCTGGCTCTCTCAAGTTGGGCTCTTTTCACGACCAACTTCTGATAGTTCGGAGAGACGATGGTGAAAAGTGAGAGCAGCATTGACAGCGCCGGCGTGAGATTCGAAAGCAGGATGCCCGGGAAGAACAATAGCTGCAGGAGTGGTCCGAGCATCGAAAAAAGGATAATAAGTATCAAAATGAGCCGCTGCGTCCTCGTCATCAGTCTCCTGAACAGGAATATGAGCATAGCGCCTCCGAGCACGAAAACGGCCGGGATCACATAAACGGTCACATAGAATGGTCCGTGATCATAGCTCCCTTTGGAAAAATCAAAGAAGATGCCTGTAAAAAGATTGATCACCAGGAAGACATAATAAACAAGCAGTATCGCCTTTGCTCCCCTTACCACCCCTTTGTAGGCAAAGCTGTCCGTGGCAAAGGACATCACATATATCGTCACCATACAGCTCGAAAGACCGATGAACGCGCAATATATGGTATTTAATATCATGTTCACCCCGGGATTGACTGTATCTGCGTAAGTGATCGTCACCGAGGTCACAAGATCGAAAAGCATCGTAAGCTGTTCCGCTATCACGAGGCGCCTTAAGGCATCATTCACCGCTGACTTGTTGTAATAACGAAGCCGAAGATAGATATAGAGGATAGTCAGGAGGATAAAGGCTCCGGCCTCAAAATTTGTATTGTAGAGATTTGTCCTCATGCGCTCGCCTTCCCGCCGGTTCTTTCAGGCTCTCTCATGAGATAATCCCTGTCCTCGTCAATAAGGACGAGCATCGCGTCCGCGACCTTTTCATCGAACTGCGTCCCTCTGCCTTTCACGATCTGCTCCCTGACTGCTTCCTGCGGCATCACACCGCGATAGCTTCGAAACGATGTCATGGCGTCATAGGAATCCGCGACCGCTATTATCTTTGCCTCAAACGGGATATCTTCGGCCTTCAGATGGTCGGGATAGCCCTTTCCGTCAGGCCTTTCATGATGCCATCTCGCGCCCTTTGATATCCCGGGCATGGCTGTGATCCGGGAAAGGATCTCATAACCTTTGACAGGATGCGATCTCATAATGTCAAATTCCTCGTCGGTGAGACGGCCGGGCTTATTTATTATTTTCCTCGGAACCCCTATCTTTCCGACATCATGGAGAAGACCCATCTTGTAGATATCGTCCTGTTCCTCCTTTGACATTCCAAGCTGCTTTGAAAGAAGCCTTGAATAATAAGCCACTCTTGAGGAATGCCCGCTGGTATAGCGGTCCTTCGCGTCAACAGCCTTTGTAAGAGCGCTCATCATCTGCATTGTGAGATTTGATAGCTTGTTCTCCCTCTCCTCGAGGATCCTGTTTTCCTCGGCTACTTTTTCCTCAAGCTCGGACTTTATCCTGTCAAGCCTCTCTATCGTCACAAACAGCTCCTGCTCGTCAGGCGTTTCGATCGTTATAAGGATCAGAAAGACCATCAATGTCCCGATGAAGAAGTTGGTGAGATAGTAAGGGAAGAATAATGCCTGAACAACCGGCCATGCGGAGACAAACAGGGTGAAGAACAAGAGCAGGATAAGCTCCGCCTTTGAATAAAATTTCCTGTGCATGAGAATGAACACGGCCGCTTGAAGAAAGAAAAAGGCAGGGATAATGAGTGTTAACAGATACAAGGGACCGTGGGTATAAGCCCCTTCTGCGTCAAAATAGAAAAGGATCCCGGTGAACAGATTTACTACGAGAAGACCGGCGAAGGATAGGAATATGATCTGGTTGAAGCCCTTCTTACGAAGCTTTTCAACCCGATCATCCTTGTAATAAAACGAGAAGACATACATGAGGAATATATACGAAACCATCGCTGCGGAGAAGAAATAGAAAAAGTTGAAAAAGTGATTGGCGAATAAGCCCCATGAATATTTGATGGAAAGGGCGCCAAGTACATCAAATAGATTTGCAATGCCGAGCGAGATGACGACGCGCAGAAACTCTCTGTTCTGCTCAGTCGTCATCGAATACTTGATCCGCATATACAACGCTATAAAAAGAAGCAC
>CACYBK010000022.1 GCA_902772635.1 uncultured Lachnospiraceae bacterium
GAGATCGATAATGTGGATACCGTTTCTCTCCGTGAAGATGAAGGGTGCCATCTTGGGGTTCCACCTTCTCGTCTGATGTCCGAAATGGACGCCGGCTTCGAGAAGCTGCTTCATTGAAAGTACGCTCATTTTTTACCTTCCTTTCGGTTGTTCATCCATGCCCTTCCTCTGCGAAAAAAGACCGTATAAGGCACCGTTTCTTCGCATCCAAAGCATGTGATTTTTTTTACATGCCGGGACCTTCCCGGCACAAAAGCCTGTAAATAATAGCACAAGGAAAAGGTCAGTGCAAGATTATTTTCAGGTCCTTACAGGTATATTGTTTTCTTTTAAGTACCTCTTCAGCTCCATTATCTCTATCTCTCCGAAATGAAATAATGAGGCGGCAAGAGCCGCATCGGCGCCGGCCTCTTCAAATACATCAAGAAAATCGGAGGGTTTCCCGGCTCCTCCCGACGCGATAACGGGAATATTTACCGCGTCTGTAACAGCCTTTGTAAGAGCCAGGTCGTAGCCGTTCTTCGTTCCGTCCCCGTCCATTGAAGTAAGAAGTATCTCACCTGCGCCGAGAGACTCGGCCTTTTTGGCCCATTCAACGGCATCAAGCCCTGTATCCACGCGCCCTCCATACTTGAACACATGAAAAGTACCGTCAGGAAAGGCCTTTGCGTCTATCGCCACGGTCACGCATTGGCTTCCGAATTTGTAGGAAGCCTCCCTGATCATTTCGGGATTTTCGATCGCAGCTGAATTCACAGAGACCTTGTCCGCACCCTCACGAAGGATCAGGCGAAAATCCTCAACAGTCCTTATCCCGCCCCCGACGGTAAAGGGTATGAACAGTTCAGAGGCAACTTTTGACGCAAGTTCCACCGTTGTGTTTCGACCGTCAGATGAAGCTGTGATATCAAGAAATACAACCTCATCAGCCCCTGCCTTGTCGTATTCACGCGCGACAGAAACGGGATCTCCGGCATCGATGAGACCTACAAAATTCACTCCCTTTACAACCCTGCCGTCTTTCACGTCAAGGCAGGGTATTATCCTTTTCGTATACATGATGTTTTCTCACTTTTGGGAAAGAAAATTTGAAAGAACCTTAAGTCCTGTGTCACCGCTCTTTTCGGGATGAAACTGACATGCGAAGAAATTTCCATCCTCTATTGAGGCATGGGTCCTTGTCCCGCCGTAATCCATTACTGCCCGGACCTTTTCCTCATCATCCATCGAAAGATAATATGAATGAACGAAATAAAAAAACGGTTCGTCCTTGATACCGGAAAAAAGCCTGCCGGAATTTACAAGAGAGCAGGAATTCCAGCCGATATCGGGAACCTTGAGCCCCTCTGAATCCTTAAGCCTTTTTACGTGACCTTTCAATATTGAAAGACCTTTTACGCCCGGGCTTTCCTCACTGTCCTCAAAGAGGATCTGAAGGCCGAGACAGATCCCGAGGAAGGGATTCCCCTCCTTGCGGAGCTTCATTATGACATCGATAAGGTCATAGGAGACGAGATGCTCCATCGCATCTGCAAAGGAGCCGACACCGGGAAGAATGACATGGGAAGAAGATAAGATCTCGCTCTCCTTCCTCGTGACGAAGGCTTTGAAGCCCAGATACTGAAGGGCCTTGACCACGCTCTTGATATTTCCCGCGTCATAGTCGATGACTGCTACCTGCTTTGAATAAGTCTGCACCTCTTACTCCTTAATCTCCTCCTTGAAAGGATCCTCGATAAGCTTCAGTTCCCGCAATTTTCTGTTGATCCTGATGGAATATTCCACCCTGCTCTTTGAATTGTAGATATTGTGAGCTTCCTCTTTTGAAAGAGTAAACTGATCCTTCAGCTGATTCTCGATCCTCTTCCCAAAGGAATCGTAGACCTCAGAGATCGACAGCTCGGCAGCATATTCCTTGTTCTTTTCATAGCTCTCAATACCCATTATCAATGAATCAAGAGCCATATCGTATTTCTTGTACTTCATTGATACCTCATACTGCTTCAGATGAAGATCCAGCGTCCCAAGAATACGTGACCTGTCAAGATAAAGGACATCATCGCCCTTTAACTCGAGACCGGAAAACTTCGTATATGCCTCATTGTATTCGCCCTTGTTGTAGGCCGCTTCGGCAGCTGAAAACAGGAGCTTTGACGATATGGTCTTTGAAAGGACCGTTACGAAAACAGCAACCGAAATCCCGAATATTGCAAATACGATTATGGTCTTTTTGGGAATAACAGGAGAAGTGTCTGCGGCTTTTTCTGCTTCCTTTGCCGCTTTTTTCGCGGCCTTCTTTTCTGCTGCCTGCTTCTTCTTTTCAGCCTTCTTGTCGGCTGAATCGTCCCCTTCGCCTTCTTCTCCTTCGCCCTTTCCTTTCTTGCCCTTTTTCTTCTTTTCCTTCTTCTTTTTCTTTCCGTCTCCTTCTTCCTTCGGTTCTTCTGAAGCTTCAGGATTTGATGCCTCGGGAAGTTCACCGAATTCAGCAAGAAGATCGTTGGTCTCGCTTGAAAGCTCAGCGGCTGAGGGGTTGATCGGATTGATATTTACAGGCTCTGCTGATTCAGCAGGAGTTCCCGTATCCCCGGCCTCCTCTTCACCCTTCTTTTTCTTCTTGAAAAGACCTTTGAGTTTTCCGAGAAACCCTCCCTTTTTCTTTCCTTCACCGTCCTCTTCTGAAACAGGGACATCAGAAGAAAGACTTCCGTCACCACCCGGAGAAACGCTTGAAGCCTTTGCCTCAAATTCCTGCGCAGCCTCGGGAAGAGCTTCCTGGTTCGCATCAGCTGTAAGCAGGTCGCCGATATCAGAAAACTCACCATCCTTTCCAAGGATGTTGAGAAGGTCCTGATCAGCTCCCTCCTCATCCATTAGGGATACCTCTTTTGCGGAGGTGTCGCCGTCGGGGAAGAGATTTTCAAGCTCTGAAGCGGCGGAAAGCGCACTCTCATCCACTCCGTCAAAGGAATCCCCTTGGGCGGAAAGGTCGGGCTCAATATTGTTGTTTTCATCAGAGGGAGAATCGGAGGAAGGAGTATCTGAAGCCCCGCCTCCAAAGATATCCAGATTTGAAATGAAGCCCAGATCGTCGCTGACGCTGTCCTCCTGCGGTGTTGACAGATCACTGTCATCCGGAGGGACAAGCGCGCCCTCCTCAACCTGCATCTTTGCATTTTTTACGATCTCGTCAATATTTGAAAGAAGCTGTTCGTCAGGGTTTTCGACAGTGGAAATATCGGGAAGGGGTTCCTCCTGTAAAGGTGAAGGTGAAAAATCAAGATTGAAGTTTTCCTGATCGCTGCTGCCACCGCTGCTTACACCGGCAGGCACAACCTCTTTCTCAGGCCTTTTTTCATCGTCCAGAAATGCAGAAAGCTCTGCCTCGGAGCTGCTTCCTGAAAGTTCATCATCCTCGAGTTCCCTCTCAAAGTCTTTGATGAAGTCGTCGGCAGTGCCGTCACTTAAGGTTTTTTCAAAGTCAGAAAGAAAACCGGACTCCGAAAAGGCCTGCCTTAAGTTTTTCCTGTCAACTGCAGACGGCCTATAGTCAGAAAGCCCGGTTTCTTTTAAGAAATCGTCATCTGGGCTCAGTCTCGTGCTTTCCTCGTACTTCTTCCGAAGGTCCGACTCCTCACGGGACTTTTGCTCTTCTATATCAGATTTTTTTTGTGTGATCGAACTTAATAGTCCGTCAAGATAATCTTCTTCGTTGGTCAAAGCCATCCTCCGGATGTCTTATCGCTTTTCGTATTTGTCTACCAGCGTATCGACCGCATCAACAAGCTTTCCGATCTCCGGCTTCGTAAGCTGGGCATCCGCTCCTACCGACTCGCCCTTTCTCCTGATATCATCATTGATGAGTGATGAGAAGATAATAACGGGGATGGGCTTCATCTTTTCGGATTCCTTAACAAGCTTCGTAAGCCTGTGTCCGTCCATCTGGGGCATCTCTATGTCAGTGATGATGCAGTGAACATCATTCTGAACCTTTCCTGCAGCATCCTCCTCACAAAGGAAATCCCATGCCTCTTTTCCGTTGGGGAAGATATGAAGGTTCGTATAACCGGCCTTCTTCAGGCAGTCAACGATAAGCTTTGAAAGAAGAGGTGAATCCTCTGCAATGACAAGTGGTGAAAGCGAACGATCCTTTGCCTCGTCCTTTATATAACCATCCATATCCGAAACCTTGAGACCTGTTTCAGGATTGATATTTGAAACGATCTTCTCAAAATCAAGGATGACAACGAGATGCTGGTCAAACTTGATCACGCCTGTCGAAACGCCTGAATCCTCAGCACTGATGGTGGAATCCGGGGTATTGATCTCTTCCCATGAAACCCTGTGTATTCCGAGAACCTCGTCTACATGGAAGGCTGTATTCAGGTTGTTGAAATTTGTAATGAAGAAAAGTCCCTTTCCTTCCGGAAGATCCTCATAGCCAAGACATTTCCTCAGATTGATAACGGAAATGATCGTATCTCTCGGCATAAAGATCCCTTCTACGAAAGGATGCGAATTCGGAACGGGAGTGACATGCTGATATGTCAATATCTCCCTGATCTTTGCGACATTGATCCCGTAGAAATTGTCAGCAACTCTGAACTCCAGTATTTCAAGCTCGTTAGTACCGGTCTCAAGTAAGATGTTTGTGTCCATTCAATAAGCCTCCCCCTGAAAGATAATTTTACTCCGTTATCCTGAAAATAGTCCCGTCCTGCATCGCCTTCAGCGTGAAGGATGAGGTATTTTGAAGCACACTGTTCTCGAAGGGGAACAAAAGCAGAAAATCCTTTGTTCCGCCTGCGGGTATATTCCCTGCCCAGGTATTAAGGTCATTTGGCAGGAAACCGTTTCCGCTTGACATAACAGCCTTGTCACCTATAGTGCAGCTGTATTTGAGTCCCTTCGCGGATAGATCAAGATCCTTTCCCGCAGCACCCGCGTTCACGGCCGTCACGGTAACCATGAAATAGCCCTTCCCGTTCCCGGGATAAAGATCAAGGACCCCTTCAACGGTATAATGATCTATGACCTCAGTCTTTGAAACGGAAAACCTGACCGAATCCTCAGCCATAAGCTCGGAAAGAGTGATCTCCTTTGAAGCCTGCTCCGGAGGATTCGAAGTGGACGAACCGCCCTCACCGGAATTCCCGCCGGAGGATCCGCCCTGCCCATCGCCGCCAGATCCGTCACCGCTTGAGTCGGAGCCGGGATTCTTGTTCCCGCCGTTCTTCTCGGCCTCCTCAATAGCTTTTCGCTCCTCTTCCCGTCTCTTTCGTTCTTCCTCTCTCGCTTTTTCAGCCTCGTCATATTTTGCTTCGGTCTCGTTTGAGACAAAGCAGACGCCTTCGCTCTGCTTGATATTGTATTTCGAGACTGCAGCTGCAGCGTAGAGCGCAATGTCCTTCTCTTCCTCTGCCGTGAGCGGCGTCATCATTGTGCAGCCTGTCAGTGGAAGGGCAAGCGAAACAGACAGTATAAGGCTAAGGACTCTTTTTTTCATAGAGTTACTTTATCATTCTTAAGTTCAATATTCAACTGTTTTTCAGAAGTCAAGGTCAAAGTAGAACTCGACTCCGTCGGAAAGATTATGGACTCCACACCCCGCTCCGAGCTTTTCGGACAGCGTCTTTACAAGCGAAAGCCCGATCCCTGAGCCACCGTATTCCCTGGAGCGCGCTTTGTCAACCTTGTAGAATTTTTCAAAGAGATGTGGAAGCGCTTCTTTGGGGATATTGTCCCCGGTATTCTTCACCGAGATGCGGGCCTTCTTTTCATCTGTTTTTTTCAGACTTATGGTTATTATCTTTTCATCGCCCTTCACATAGTGGAGTGCATTTGAAAAATAATTTTCTATCATCTGCCCGGTATGAAACTCATCGGAGATCACGTAAAACGGCTTTTCTCCATCAAATTCAACCCTTATCCCGCCGTCCGAGAGAGGCTTTTTGTTCTTCTCTATGATCGAATTGATAACAGGAACAATATCAAAGCGTTCTATTATGAACTCTCCCTTTCCTTCCTCAAGTCTGTCAAGGGAAAGAAGCTCGTTTACAAGCCTGTTCATCCTTCCTGCTTCATCTTGTATGACATCTGCATAAAATTTCCAGTCCTCGGGATCATTCGATATACCGTCGGAAAGTCCCTCTGCGTAGCCCTGGATCAGTGCGATCGGTGTCTTCAGTTCGTGTGAGACCGCGGAAAGAAATTCCCTTCTTTTTTTGTCCGTCTCACTCAACTTCTCCACATCATTTTGAAGGTCAAGGTTCGCCTTCTTCAGTTCAAGTATCGTATCCTCAAGCTTTTCTGACATGAGATTCATATTGTCGCCGAGAACATCTATCTCATTTGGTATATCCCGCGACACATATCTCGCGTCAAAGTCAAGAGAAGCCATCTGCTTTGAAAGGTTGGAAAGCTCCATGATGGGCTTTGTAAGCCTTCTTCCAAGCATATACGCAAATATCAGTCCGATTAATATCGAAATGATACCGGTTATGAAAACGAGCCTGTTCGCTACTCCTGCCGAGGTCTCAATAGGCTCGATCCCTGACTGCATAAAAAGGATATTGCCGTCAAAAAGCGTCCCCCAAAGCACCAGAAAATCAGACCCCATCTCTTTGTCATGGAACTGCTCTATGGAGCAATTGTCTTCGGAATAAAGGATGTGCTTTTTCTCCTCTCCCTTACCGGAAAAGAGCATTGAGTACATCCTCTTCATCATCCTTGAGAGGAGCTGTCCGCCCTCGCTCTGTGTCGTAATGAGTACGCCGCCGTTTGGAGAAGAGACTATGATGTCCACATTATAGCGAAGAGATACCTCCTCAAGACCGTAAGCAAAATCCGAATCATAAGAACTTCCGTAAGCCCCCGCATCATAGATCGAGTTGAAGGCCGAAAGCATGCCGTTCATCCTCTCCTTCAGATAAACCCTCCTCAGGAATACATTGTTCATAAAAAAGCTCGCTGCTATCGAAACAAAGCAGACAAAGACGATCACGAGGACGATCTGTGTTCGGATTGAAGTTATCTTTTTCTTAAATTTTTCCTTCATGGGATGATAATGCTCTCACTGTGATGAGCCAAATTTATAGCCTACTCCCCAGATCGTCTTTATGAGATCCCCCTTGTCAAGAAGCTTGCTCCGAAGCTTTTTCACATGCGTATCTATGGTACGCGCGTCCCCGTAATAATCATAATCCCAGACGCTGTTCAATATCTTCTCCCTTGAAAGCGCAATGCCGGGATTCTTCATGAAATACTTAAGAAGGTCATATTCCCTTACGGAAAGCTCCACATTCTTCCCGTCAACCGTCACCTCATGCGCGTTTTCGTCAATCCTGATCCCGTCTTTTTCAATGATTGATGTCTCTTCACCCAAACTCCTTCGAAGAACAGCCTCTACCCTCGCGACCAGGACCTTCGGACTGAAAGGCTTTAAAACATATTCATCGGCACCGAGAGAGTAGCCGTTCAGTTCATCCTCCTCCTCGCTCTTTGCGGTGAGCATGATGATCGGAACACGAGAGCTTTCCCTTATCTCCTTTAGGACCTCCCAGCCGTCAAGATTCGGCATCATCACATCGAGGATAATGAGAGAAATATCCTTTGTTTTGTAGAAGATTTCCAGGGCCTCTTCCCCGTCAGAGGCTTCTATTACTTCATAGCCGCCACGGCGAAGATAATCCTTTATGAGCTTCCTTATCCTGCTCTCATCATCTACGACCAGTATCTTCTTTTCACTCATTTCTCACTCCGCTGAAACACCGCTTTGATTTTTCATTTCACGCTCCATGAGTTCCTTTTCCCGAAGGTCAAGGGCTGCTTCCCTCTCTTTCAGTTCCTCATCCCACGAGGCATATTCATTGTTGAGCCTTGTCCTGTAATTCACTATCGTGGGCAGATCCGAAGAAAGGGTGATGAAGAACATCACACCTATCGTTGCAAGAAGTATGAAGACAAAAGCCAGCGCTCCGTGAAAGCGTCTTCTGTACTTTCCGGCCTCTGTCTTTTCATTGAATGGATAGGCATCTTTCTTTTGTCTTTCTTTTTTTGAAGTTCCCTCTTCCGACTGAAGACTGCTTATGCTTACCGAAGGTTTTTCCGGCGGTCTTTCCTTCATAGGAACAGTGACTGCCATTATCTGATCCTTCGGTATGCTCTCGTCCTTTTTCAGCCGAAACTCGATGTCCCTTAAGAAAGAAAGTCCGATCACGGTAGAAAAGAGCTTCTGGGACGCAGCCTGCTGATACAGGCGCAGGGCCTGCTTATTGTCCGAAAGGTCAACCTGTTTCGAAAGGTAGGCTACCGCCAGCTTTTCCTTATGAGCCTCTTCATAAAGCTCATCCGTTTCAAAATAGAAACCATCGATCGTTCTGTCGTTTTTCGGCATAAAGCTCCCCTTATTCGTAAAAAAGGCGTGCCTGCAGAAAAACCGCAGAAGCACGCCTTAAGATAATACTATTTCTTATACAGGGTAGGAAGCGTTTTCCTTGTCATAATGTGCAGGATCAACTCCTGTCTCCTGCGCCCTTCTGTATTTGAAAAATTCTGTAGCAACCTGCGGGAACAGAGCATAGGAAAGCGTATCCTCGGGCTGTTCCTTCCACTCAGCCACAGCCTTTTCCATTTCAGGAAGCTGAGGTTCAAGAAGATCCGCCGGTCTGCAGGTGATGGCATTCTTTTTGTCATCGCCGAGAACCTTGTCTACAACCTCAGGGTTGAAGGGCTTTACGGTCTTTCCGTATTTTCCGAGCAGGATATCCTTTGTCTCCTGGGTAGCGACCTTGTATCTCTCGCCCATCAATACATTGAAGACCGCCTGGGTACCGACTATCTGTGAAGAAGGAGTAACGAGCGGCGGCTCGCCAAGATCCTTTCTAACCCTCGGAACCTCTTCAAGAACCTCTTCAAGCTTGTCAAGCTTGTGCTGCTCTGTAAGCTGATTTACGAGATTTGAAAGCATTCCGCCCGGTACCTGATAAAGAAGGGTCTTGATATTGACACCCATGACCTTTGTAGACATGAGGCCGTTCTTGATATACTTTTCACGGATAGGTCTGAAATAATCAGCTATCTGTGCGAGCAGCGTCTGGTCAAGTCCCGTGTCATATTCCGTTCCCTTGAAGGCTTCGACCATGACCTCGGTAGCTGCCTGTGAGGTTCCCATTGCAAAGGGCGACATTGCTGTATCGATGATATCGCAGCCTGCCTCAACTGCCTTCATCAGAGTCATTGAGCATACGCCCGAAGTGTAATGGTTGTGAAGCTCTATCGGAAGCTTTGTCGACTTCTTCAATGCGCCCACAAGCTCGGAGGCAGCCTTTGGAACAAGGAGTCCCGACATATCCTTGATGCAGATGGAGTCTGCACCGAGAGACTCTATCTCCTTTGCAAGAGACGACCAGTATTCAAGCGTATAAGCATCTCCCAGTGTATAGGAAAGAGCTATCTGCGCATGACCGCCCTCTTTCTTTGTAGCCTTTACCGCAGTCTCAAGATTTCGAAGGTCATTAAGACAGTCAAATATCCTTATGACATCGATACCGTTTGCGATGGACTTCTGTACGAAGTATTCCACAACATCATCAGCATAAGGCTTGTAGCCAAGGATATTCTGTCCTCTGAAGAGCATCTGAAGCTTCGTATTCTTGAAGCCCTCTTTCAGTTTTCTCAGACGAACCCAAGGATCCTCCTTCAGGAAACGAAGGCAGGCGTCAAAGGTCGCTCCGCCCCAGCACTCAACGGCGTTGTAGCCTACCTTGTCCATCTTGTCGATGATGGGAAGCATCTCCTCTGTGGTCATCCTCGTTGCGATCAGTGACTGATGCGCATCACGAAGGACTGTTTCTGTGATTTTTACACCCATTTGGTTTCTCCTCTTAAATTATTTACGAATTGTTTTATCTAACTAAGCACTCAGACTCCGAATATAGCCATGAACACACCGGCTGCAACGGCAGTTCCGATAACACCCGCAACATTCGGTCCCATGGCATGCATGAGGAGGAAGTTCGTGGGATCCGCCTCTGCGCCGACCTTCTGTGAAACACGGGCCGCCATAGGCACGGCGGAAACTCCGGCAGAACCGATAAGAGGATTGATCTTCCCCTTGGTGAGGTGGCAGAGGAGCTTTCCAAGAAGTACGCCGCCCGCGGTTCCGAATACAAAGGCTATGAGTCCGAGAGCTACGATCTTCAAGGTGCTCACATTCAGGAAGGCCTCGGCTGAAGTTGAAGCTCCGACCGAAGTTCCGAGAAGAATAACGACGATGTACATAAGCGCATTCGAGGAGGTCTCCTGCAGCTGTCTGACGACGCCGCTCTCCCTGAAGAGATTACCGAGCATCAGCATACCTACCAGAGGAGCCGTTGTCGGAAGGATCAGACATACGACGATCGTGACAACGATAGGGAAGAGTATCTTTTCGAGCTTTGACACGGGACGAAGATTTGCCATCTTGATGGCACGTTCTTCCTTTGTTGTGAAAAGCTTCATGATCGGAGGCTGGATAATGGGAACCAGTGACATATAGGAATATGCAGCCACCGCAATGGGTCCCATCAGAGACGACTGCCCCAGCTTTCCGGCCAGGAAGATAGATGTAGGTCCGTCAGCGCCGCCTATGATGGATACTGCTGCTGCGGCCTCGTCATTGAAACCAAAGAGGATCGCGAGAAGGTATGCAAGGAAGATACCAAGCTGCGCCGCCGCTCCCATGAGGAAGCTTATGGGGTTTGCGATCAACGGTCCAAAGTCCGTCATTGCCCCTACTCCAAGGAAGATAAGTGAAGGAAGGATCGACCACTCATCAAGCTGGAAGAAGTAATAGAGAAGACCGCCGGTCCCTCCGTTCTCTGCAGGAGAGGCAATAATGGCGGGATAGATATTTACAAGAAGCATTCCGAATGCTATCGGTACCAGAAGCAACGGCTCATAGCCCTTCTTGATCGCAAGATAGAGAAATACAAGGGCTATTCCGATCATTATGAAGTTTCCGACCGTAAGATTCGCAAACGCTGTCTGGTGGAATAGATTTTCCAGAGTTTCAGCTACGTAATTCACTTTTCTTACTCCTTTAGAACCCTGCTTCTCAATCCATTGTAGCCAGAAGCTCGCCGGCTTCTACTGACTTTCCTTCGGTAACGTCTATAGAACGAACGGTTCCGTCCTGGGGAGCAACAACCGGTGTCTCCATCTTCATGACCTCGAGAACAAGGACTGTATCACCCTTCTTTACCGCATCTCCGGGCTTAGTCTCGATCTTAAAGACCTTTCCGCTTGCGCCGGCTTCGATCTTTACAGATCCTGCGCCGCCTGCGGGGGCTGCAGCCTTCGGTGCGGGAGCAGCTGCCTTCGGAGCTGAGGCAACAGCTGATACGCCGCTTCCTCCCTTGTCTTCAACTGTAACATCATATGCCGTTCCGTTTACGGTAACAGTATAATTCTTCATCTTCATTCTCCTTTATCTTAAATCTTAAAATTAATATCTTCTTACAACTGAACGGACAACCAGTGAATCCGTGGGGATGCCCTCTTCCGAAGCCGCGCATATCGCTGCCGCTATGGCAGCGGCTATCTCTTCATCATTTCCGGCACTCGAACTTGAAACTTCATTGTTTTCACCGACCGCAGGTCCCAAATGCTCTGAAGTACTCCTGCTGTTTTCAAGTGCCTTCTTCTTTTCCTCGCTCCTCTTCTGAGCCATATTTATGAGCTTGAAGGAAGAGATGAGAAGTGATATGAGCACCAGCACCGCAAAGACTATGCAAAGACCGATAACGGTGTTCAGTCCTGCCTTTGACATGATCTCACCGAGCGAATAGACCGGATTGATGTTGATGCTTGAGATCTGCATATTGTAGGTCTTGTAGGTGGTGAGAAGCTTCGCGTCCCTGTTTGTGAATGCCATTGTAAGGGTCGTGGTCAGGGATTTTCCGGTCTTGTCAATGGAAAAGTCTGAGAATCCCAGGAATTCGCCAAGTTCAGGCGAAGCCTTTGCCCAATCACCGATCATCACAGAAAATATCTTGTATTGATCCGCTTCTACTCCGGATGTGACCTGGGACTGCTTTAAATACTGTTCGGAAAGCTGTGACGCCTGATCGCCGGGTACCGCAAGTACTGTCTGAGCAAGCCTTTCAGCTTCATCTTGAAGATCTGCGGCAGTGTAATCACCGTATTGATCCTCCTGTCCCTTGGCGCCGCATGCGCAGAATGAAAATACCATTACGAGGGAGAGAAGCGTGATTATTATCTTTTTCATTTTTCCTCCCGCTTAATATTCTTCCTTTGTCGCAAGCATATCAAATGCCGCGATCAGGTACTTCCTTGTGTCGGCAAAATCAAGTATCCTGTCAACGAAACCGTGACGCGCTGCATTTACAGCTCCGCACTGCTTTTCGGAAAATTCCTTTCCGGCAGCAGAAGCATCAGTTCCAAGTTCTTCCGCCACAAGGGCTCCCGCCTTTGAAGGATCCATGGAAGCTATGTCCGTATCCTCATAAGCATATACCACATCCGCCCCCGTGCTCTTTGCACTGAGGAAAAGATAGCCTGTCCCGTAAGCCTTGTTGAGAAGGACTGAAACCTTCGGAACGCTTGACTCGGCAAATGCATAAGAAAGTGATGCAAGAGCTCCCGGAAGATCTCTTTCGCTTTCCTCAGTCCTCTTGAAGCCGTCACAATTGACGAGCGAAAGAACAGGAATTCCAAAGCTGTCGCAGAAGTTCACGAAATCTGCAAGCTTTTCCGCTCCCCTTGCACAAAGAGGATAATTTCCGTCCGGATCGGCGGAATTTCCCGCAACGCCTACGGTCTGTCCGCCAAGCTTGATAAAGCCTGTCACTGCGGAAGGAGCAAAGCCGCCCTTTGTTTCCACAAATATGTTTCTATCCGCGATCTCTGCGGCATAAGCCCTGATATCACTCCTCTTTTCGGATATTCCTGCAGCCGCGCGGTTGAGGTCGTCTTCAGGATCATCCATCCTTCCACCCTCACGGTCGCAGCCAGGGATCATTGAAAAGAGCTGCCGAAGTGACGAAGCTATCTCTTGAAGATTGCCTGTCCCGTCAACCACTCCTGTATTTTTGTACTGGTAATCGGGAGCTGAAAGATCGTTCTTTGCCGCGGAATTTCCGGGGATCGAGTCGGGAGAATTTACAAAAAGGGATGAACCCTCTGCCATAAAACAGAAATCAGAAAGTGAAGCGATAGCGGAAGCTCCGCCGCCTGCCTTTCCGCAGATCACAGTGTAGAATACGCTCCTGCCCTTGATTTCGGTTATCTTTTTGATGATGCTTCCGACTGCCTCGATCGAGTCAAGAGACTCGGAAAGCCTGATACCTGATGAATCAAGAATGCCTACGACGGGAGCGCCTACCTTTAATGCTGTGTCAAAAAGATCTCTGATCTTTTTTGCGTGCATCTCTCC
>CACYBK010000023.1 GCA_902772635.1 uncultured Lachnospiraceae bacterium
CGAATGGGCAACCCAGGGCAAGAAGAACATGTTCGGACGCGCGGTACAGATCACCGAGATGCAGTCCGAGGCAGGCGCTGCGGGCGCGGTTCACGGATCGCTCGTCGCAGGTGCCCTTACATCTACCTACACCGCGTCACAGGGACTTCTCCTTATGATCCCTGACATCTACAAGGTTGCCGGTGAAAGGCTTCCGGGTGTCTTCAATGTTTCAGCCCGCTGCGTGGCCAGCCACGCTCTGAACATCTTCGGCGATCATTCCGATGTCTATGCCTGCCGTCAGACAGGTGCCGCGATGCTCTGCGAATCCTCAGTTCAGGAGGTTATGGACCTTACTCCCGTTGCATACTGCGCGGCTGTTGAGGGCAGACTTCCCTTCATCAATTTCTTTGACGGTTTCCGTACTTCCCACGAGATTCAGAAGATAGAAGTATGGTCTGATGAGGATCTTGCTGATCTTATCGACAAGGATGCGATCAAGGCCTTCAAGGCAAATGCCCTGAATCCCAATCATCCCCGTCAGATGGGCTCGGCTCAGAACCCCGACATCTTCTTCCAGACAAGAGAGTCCTGCAATAGCGCATACAATGACCTTCCCGCTATAGTTGAGAAGTATATGGACAAGGTCAATGCGAAGGCCGGAACAGACTACAAGCTCTTCAACTATTATGGTGCCCCTGATGCAGAGACCATCATCATCGCTATGGGCTCCGTAAACGATACTATCGAAGAGACCATTGATTATCTTGCAGCAAAGGGTGAGAAGGTCGGTGTCGTAAAGGTTCGTCTCTACAGACCTTTCTGTGCTGAAAAGCTTATCGAGGCAATACCTGCATCCGTCAAGAGGATCGAAGTTCTCGACCGTACAAAGGAGCCTGGCAGCCTTCATGAGCCTCTCGCTCTTGATGTTATTTCAGCTCTCAAGGGCTCGAAGTTCGAGTCCGTTCCCGTAATGTGCGGACGTTACGGTCTTGGTTCAAAGGATACCACTCCCGCTGATGTCGTTGCTACCTTCCACAATGATTCAAAGCCTGAATTCACGCTTTCGATCCATGATGATGTGACAAATCTTTCACTTAACGCAGGCGAGCCCATCGTTACGACTCCCGAGGGAACAACGAACTGCAAGTTCTGGGGACTCGGCGCAGATGGTACGGTCGGAGCGAACAAGAACTCCATCAAGATTATCGGCGACAATACCGACATGTACGCTCAGGCTTACTTTGATTATGATTCAAAGAAGTCCGGCGGTGTTACGATGTCACATCTCCGTTTCGGAAAGAAGCCCATCAAGTCGACCTACCTCATTCACAAGGCAAACTTCGTTGCCTGCCACAATCCTTCCTACATCAGGAAGTTCAATATGGTTCAGGAGCTTGTTGACGGCGGTTCCTTCCTTCTGAACTGCCCCTGGTCAGTTGAGGAACTTGACAAGGAGATCCCCGGCCAGGTAAGGAAGTTCATGTATGATCACAAGATCAATTTCTATATCATGAACGGCTCAAAGATCGGTGTTGAAGTAGGTATGGGTCCCACAAGGATCAATACCATCCTTCAGTCAGCCTTCTTCACGATCACAAAGATCATACCTGAAGAAGACGCTATCAAGTTCATGAAGGATGCGGCTCAGAAGACCTACGGAAGAAAAGGTCAGGATGTCGTTGACAAGAACTGGGCTGCTATCGATGCCGGCGCAAATCCTGCAAACTGCATCAAGGTTGAGATTCCCGAGTCCTGGAAGGATGCCAAGGATGAAGGACTTGACTTCCCGAAGGCAGAAGGCAAGAGACAGGATGTGGTTGATTTCGTAAACAACATCCAGATCAAGGTTTCAGCTCAGGAAGGAAATACTCTCAAGGTTTCAGAGGTTATTCCTTATACAGACGGCTCAACCCCTTCCGGATCTTCAGCTTACGAGAAGAGAGGCATTGCGGTCAATGTTCCCGCATGGGATCCTTCAAGCTGTATCCAGTGCGAGTTCTGCTCACTCGTATGTCCTCATGCAGCGATCCGCGCGGTTGCCCTCACAGAGGAAGAGGCGAAGAACGCTCCGGAAGATATGAAGATGACAGACTTGAAGCAGATGGAAGGCTACAAGTTCGCTATCGTTATCTCACCGCTTGACTGCACGGGCTGCGGCTCCTGTACGAATGTCTGCCCCGGCAACAACAAGGGCGAGACCCTCAAGCTTTCAGCTATCGCTGACAATATGTGGGAGCAGAAGGGCTTTGATTATGCTGTTGCACTCCCTGAGAAGAAGGAAGTCGTTGAGAAGTTCAAGACCTCAACTATCAAGGGCTCACAGTTCAAGAAGCCGCTCCTTGAATTCTCAGGCGCATGCGCAGGTTGCGGCGAGACTCCTTATCTGAAGCTCGTCACACAGCTCTTCGGCGACAGGATGTATATCGCAAATGCTACAGGATGTACCTCGATCTGGGGCAACTCCTCACCTTCGACTCCTTATACAGTAAATGACGAAGGACACGGCGTAGCTTGGGACAACTCACTCTTCGAAGACAATGCCGAGTTCGGCTTCGGTATGGTCCTTGCACAGAACGCTCTCCGCGATGAGATCAAGGAGAAGGTTGAAGTCCTTGCAGGAAACGGCAATGCAGCCGCGAAGGAATATCTTGACACCTTCCTTGACGGCGAGACAAACGGCATCGCTACAAAGAAGCTCCTTGAGTCGATCGAGGGCGACAGCAGCGCTGACGCCGCATTCATCAAGGAGAACAAGGATTTCGCCGCAAAGAAGTCACAGTGGATCGTCGGCGGCGACGGCTGGGCATTTGATATAGGTTATGGCGGACTCGATCATGTACTTGCTTCCGGCAAGGATGTGAACGTATTCGTTGTGAATACCGAGGTTTACTCAAATACAGGCGGACAGGCTTCAAAGGCTACACCTATCGGTGCTGTCGCACAGTTCGCGGCAGGCGGAAAGGCTATCAAGCAGAAGGATCTTGCTGCCATGGCTATGAGCTACGGTTATGTATATGTAGCACAGATCGCTATGGGCGCGAACATGAACCAGACGCTTCAGGCTATCCGCGAGGCAGAGGCTTATCACGGACCTTCACTCATCATCGCATATGCTCCCTGCATCAACCACGGCATCAAGGTCAACGGCGGCATGAAGGGCGTTATGACTGAGGAGAAGAGAGCGGTTGAGTGCGGATATTACAACATCTTCCGCTTCAATCCCGCTGCCGAGGGCAAGAAGCTTACGATCGACTTCACGGCGACGAAGCCTGAGAACTATCAGGAATTCCTTGACGGCGAGGTAAGATATCTTTCGCTCAAGAAATCGAATCCTGCAAACGCTGATGCGATGTATGCAGAGAACAAGAAGAACGCGGCTGATCACCTTGCATATCTGCAGAAGCTTGCTTCGGTTTACGAGGCATAATTCAAACAAAAGCTTATTTGAAAGGCGCGGAAACTTCGGTTTCCGCGCTTTTTTAGTATCGACAAAATTGCTTGACGAATCGACAGTTTGTGATACACTACATTTGATGGTGAGTCCTACCGATAAGTGGAAGTTGTAAAAGCGATGGAATCGCTGATGGTGGTTCCACATCATGGCTATGTCGTAAGACATAGCCATATTTACGCATATGAGGATTATGGTTCAGGAGCGATTAAACCTTTATCTAATAGATATGAAATATGTACGGGATCTTCATCATGCCGATGACAGGGTTTCTTCGGTGTCTCCACAGATCGGAAAACAGCATCGGATATATGTAGGTGTAGTTGTCATATGCAATAAACGAAAGTATCTCATACCCCTTTCCCATCCGGTAGAGAAGCATAAGAAAATGAAGCCCCGGGCGGATTTTGATAAAATCTTTGACAGGCATGGTAAACTGATAGGTGTACTTAACTACAATCTAATGATTCCCATTACAGATGAACAGATCCAGCGGGTTAATCTTGCAAAAATGAGTACAGATACCCTTGCTGATCAACACTATAAAGATTTGTGTGTAGATGAACTGGCATGGTGCAGGAGAAATCAGGAAAGCATTGTCAACAAAGCAAATGTGCTATACAGTCTGTGTTCGGAAAAATCTGATTATAAAGGCAAAGACAGATGTTTGGACTACAAGAAGATGGAAAAGATCTGTGACAGGTATAATCAGAAACAGAAGAAATGATTAAGGGAGACAGAAAACCGTCCCCTGTCTCCTCGGCGCGGAAACGAAAGCTTCCGCGCTGTTTCTTGTTTACAAAAATCTTTTACAATGCTAAAATAATCGCGTTGCGTATGTGAGCATAATGTTTGTGCAAGGGGGTTCATCTTGGATTTATATGATCGTTTATTCGGTGATCCTGCAGAAGACAATCAAAAAAAGAAGGAAGAACCGAAGGTGGAAGTCACAAAGGAAGTTGAAACAAAGGTTCAAGAGGCTGCTCCTGCAAAGGAAAGCGCTCCTGAGATCAAGTGGAGCGGCGACTTCCTGAAAAAAACCGAAGAAAAAGAAAAGGAGAGCGTTCCTGTCGCAGAAGAAAAGCCTCAGGAGACGCCGGCATCTTCGGGACAAACGGATCAAAGTATGGAAAAGGCTCTTGGGACTGTCGGTGAGGCTTTGGAGGAAATGGAAAAGGCGGCTTCCGTGGCTTCGGAAAAAACTGAGGAACAGCCTGCTGCAGCGCCCGTTGAAGAGCCTCTTGAAAGGCCTGTTCCTACTATCGGGACGGAGGAGCAGAAAACTCTTATGAAACCTGAGGATGGTGACGACAGACTCTTTGAGCAGATAGACGCTTTCAGGGAAAAGGCCCAGCAGCTATCTGCCATTATCCATTCAAAGCAGACAAAGGTTTCAAACCTTGAGGCTCTCGTCGGAGAGAAGGAAGCCCAGAACAGGTATCTCCATGACGAAGTCGACAGGCTGAAGAGCCAGTCCGACAAGATAGTGATAGAACTTGATTCAAGGATCAATGGTATAAAGGAAAGCTTATCCTCGGATATCAGTGACCTGAAGACGAAATTCCTTGAGAAGGCCGACACAGCAAATGCACCCCTCATAGAGAAGGTTGATGCAATGAACGCCTCCTTCTCCGGTATGAAGGATGAGGTCTTTGACAAGGTACATACCGAGAATCTTCAGGCATACAAAAATGTCCAGTCCTTTATTCAGGAGAATGACAAGAGCGAGGACAACAGGATCAGGATCACGACAGAGGTATTAAAGCTCAAGAAGTTCTTTGGATTCCTCATTTTCCTCGGTATTGTCGATACGGCAGGAATTGCATTTGTCATCCTGTATTTGCTCAATTTGTTACCATGGTTTTGAGTCAGAAAAAAACTCCGGCCGGAAAGGTATTTGTCATAGGGCACAAAAACCCTGATACCGATTCCATAAGCGCCGCAATATCCTATGCTTATCTTAAGAACAGCATTTCAAAAGACAATGCAGTCTTTGAAGCAGTAAAGGCGGGTCCTGTGAACAACGAGACCCGCTTCGTTTTGGAGCGCTTCGGCTTTTCTGAGCCTCCCACCCTTGATGATGTCAGTACCCAGATTTCGGATATCGATTTCAGGCACACAGAGGGCGTTTCAAGCCATATATCCTTAAAAAGGGCATGGGAGATAATGAAGGAGCTTGATGTAGTCACCCTTCCGATAACGCGTGAGGACGGGCGGCTTCAGGGACTTATCGGAAACAAGGATATCGCCTATTCTTATATGGATGTCTATGACAATGAAGCTCTGAGCCGCGCCAGGACGCAATATCAGAACATCATTGAAACCATAAACGGACAACTCATCACCGGCAATCCCCATGGCTATTTCACGAAAGGCAAGGTTGTGGCCGCAGCGGGAAACAGGGAGACCATAAAAAACGAAGTAGAAAAGGATGACCTTGTCATCATAGGCGACGCGTTTGAGCGTCAGATGGCTTCGCTTTCGAAGGATCCTTCCTGCCTTATCGTGACAGGGGTATCAGAGGTTTCCGATGAGGTAAGAAAAGAAGCGGAGGCTCGTGACTGCGTACTTATCCTTACAATACATGATCTTTATACCGTCGCACGTCTCATCAATCAGAGCATTCCGATAAGGTATTTCATGACAAAGGGAAAGCTCATTACCTTTGACCTTTCAGATACTGTTGATGATGTCAGGGAGACGATGTCAAAGATCAGGCACAGAGATTTCCCTGTCCTTGACGAGAGATCCCGCTATGTTGGTATGTTCTCCCGAAGAAATCTTCTCAATATGCCGCGTAAGAAGGTCATTCTGGTCGATCATAATGAAAAGACACAGGCAGTGAACGGCATCGAGGAGGCGGAGATACTTGAGATCATAGATCATCACAAGATAGGCTCGCTTGAGACCTTAAGCCCCATCTATTTCAGAAACCAGCCTCTTGGCTGTTC
>CACYBK010000024.1 GCA_902772635.1 uncultured Lachnospiraceae bacterium
GAGCCTATGGTATTTGCAGCGCCGAGGGTTCCGACGACCTTTCCGTTGTCCTCAAGCGAATCAGTTGTATATTTGACAAGGGAGGGCGTCACCGTCCCGAGCAGAAAGAGCGGAAATACAAAGATAATGAAGCATGACAGGAATGCCGCTATCACAAGGAAGCCCTTTGCAGCAGTGAGGAACAGAAGTCCGGAAACAAGGAGTATCACAAGCTTTCCAAGCAGAGGTATCGCGGCGATCCAGACAGCGGCAAGAAGAAGCCTGCCGTAAAGCCTGTCGGGATTTTTGTCCTTATCCGCCATACGCCCGCCGTAGACATTTCCAAGCGCCATTGCGATCATTATGGTTCCGATTATTATCGTCCAGACTATCTGCGATGATGAAAAATAAGGAGCGAGCAGGCGGCTCGCGCCAAGCTCCACGGCCATCACGGAGATACCCGCGATGAATTCAGTCATGTAAAGATAAAATCTGTTCTTCAAAATTCCGTTCATTGTTCATTGCCTTTCAATTCAATTTTTTCGAGTGTAAGCCCTTTTGCAGGAGCTGTAGGTCCGGCCAGATTTCTGTTTTTGCCGGCGAGGATCTCCCCGACATATGAAGGCGCATATTTTTTTGCACCGACCTCGATGAGGGTGCCGGCTATGATCCGGACCATATTATAAAGAAAGCCGTTTCCCCTGACCAATATCTCTATCTCGTCCGAAACCCTCTTTACTTCACAGGAAAAAATGGTTCTCACAAATGAAGAAACACATGCCTTTTCCGACGCAAAGGAGGAAAAATCATGTTCTCCCAAAAGATATGAAGCCCCTTCATTCATGAGCTTTTCATCAAGCGCCCTGTGATAATGATGCGTAAACCTCGTACGGAGCGGGTCATCAAATTCAGTATTCAATATCCTGTAGATATAGGTCTTTTCGCTCTTCTGATATCTTGGATGAAAGCCGCTGTCTACCTCTCTCGAGGCGATCACCCTGATATCGGATGGAAGCCTTGTATTCATAGCGTAGGAAACCTTCTCGGCAGGAAAGGCTTTTTCATCCTCTATGTCATATACGAAAAGATTTCCCTTTGCGTGAACCCCTGAATCTGTACGGCTCGCGCCGTCTGTCCTGACGGATACCCCGTATATCAACAAAAGCGCAGAGTTCAGTTCTTCCTCTATCGTAATGCCATTATCCTGTATCTGCGACCCGCAGTAGTTTGTTCCATCATAAGAAACCGTAAGAAGAACCCGCAAAGCTTCAGTCCTCCTTATTAATATTCCGCGGACAGGAACGTAAGCCCCTTTGCCTCAGCAGTCGGTCCGGCAAGACTTCTGTCCTTTGCCTCAAGTATCTCCTGAACCTTTGCACTCTCAAGTCGTTTGTACCCGACCTCTATCAAAGTCCCCACTATTATCCTTACCATATGCTGAAGAAAGCCGCTTCCCTTGATATTGATATATACATAGCCCTTGCTCCTTCTGATATCAAGCCTTTCGATACTCCGGACGGTCGACTTTTTCATCTTCGGATTGCCGCAGAAGCTCTTGAAATCGTGCTCGCCCAAGAGACATTTCGAAGCCTCCTGCATGAGTTCGACATCGAGTGGGCTGTCGAGCCTCAGATAATACTTCCTGTTAAAGACCGGCTTCACCGGCCCGTCAAAAATCGTATAAAGATAACTCCTCGACTTCGCATTATATCTCGCATGGAACCTGTCGGAGCACTCATCCACCGATGTTACGGCAATATCGTCGGAAAGATACTTGTTAAGATAATCCCTTATCCCATCGCAGTCCATATCCTTCGCGTCCATATGAACATTTGCGACCATTGCTCGGGCATGAACACCGGCGTCGGTTCTCCCGGCGCCGGTAACTTCAACCTCCGTACCCGTCATCCTCGAAAGCACATTTTCAAGCTTTCCCTGAACCGTATCCCTGCCGGGCTGTCTTTCCCAGCCAAAGAGACGGGTACCGTCATATGCGATCTTTAATCTGTAATTCTTTACTGCCATTGAAACAAATTATTCCGTGATCGCTTTTTTCAGAGCGTCCCACTTCTCCTGATCTGCTTCCTTCCGCGTCGTCTTTATTGTGACGACGGGATCAAGGAGCGTGATCTCCTTCATCGCCTCAAAGCGTGCCTTCATGATCTTTCCTGCCATAGGTGACCATGAACCGTTTTCTATGAGACCTACCCTCCGCTTCTGATAGAGTTTGGCCTCAAGATGATAGATGAAATCCTCTGCTGCGGGATAAAGCCCGGCATCATAAGTAGGTGATGCAAGTATCAACCTGTCGTATTCAAAGGCTTTTTCTACCGCGTAAGATATATGAGTCCTTGAAAGATCCATAGTGATCACATTCTGCCCGGCATCCTTTAGTTCCTTTGCAAATTCAAGAACTGCCTTTTTCGTATTGCCATGGATCGAAGCATAAGGCATGAAGATCCCGCTTTCTTCGGGCGCGTAGGATGACCAGATATCATACTTCTCAAGATAAAAGCCAAGATTTTCCGAAAGCACCGGACCGTGAAGGGGCGCGATCTTTGCTATATCAAGAGTCTTCGCCTTCTTAAGGAGAGCCTGTACCTGAGCGCCATATTTCCCGACTATATTGATGTAATAACGCCTTGCCTCCTCAAGCCAGTCGTCCTCACTCCAGCCGTCGGGATGTGTTGAAAGGGCTCCGAAGGTCCCGAAGCCGTCAGCTGAAAAGAGCACCTTCTCAGACTTTTCATAGGTCACCATTACTTCGGGCCAGTGAACCATGGGTGCCATAAAGAAGGAGAGCGTGTGGCTCCCGAGAGAAAGCTCCTCGCCCTCAGAAACCGCCGTCATCCTGTCGGAATAATCCTTCTCAAAAAACTGAGGCAGCATTGACTTTGTCCGGGCCGAGCCTATCAGCTTCATATCGGGATATTCATCGCAGAGCCAGCCGATATTCGCGGAATGATCAGGCTCTAAGTGCTGCACTATGAGATAATCGGGAGACTTCCCAAGCAGCACTGTCTTTATGTAATTCCTCCATTCCTCCGATGCCCTCCGATCCGCCGTATCCATCACCGCGATCTTCTCATCAAAGATGATATAAGAATTGTAGGAAACGCCTGTGGGTACAGGATACTGGCTCTCAAAAAGGTCTATCGTGGTATCGTCGCAGCCTATGTATCTGATGGTCTCGGAAATATCCTTCATAAAAAATCTCCCCTCATTGGAAATCAAAAAAACGCAACGCTAGGATTATATCACATCTTCGCGCAAAAAAAACGCAAGGCAAAGAAAAATGTCTTCGCCCTGCGCTCTTATCTGATTGATTAGTAAATTCGTTTCGGAATTACTCGATAACGCTTGTAACCCTGCCTGAACCTACTGTGTGTCCACCTTCACGGATAGCGAAGGTAAGACCCTGCTCCATAGCTACGGGATGGATGAGCTCGATGTCCATCTCTACGTTGTCGCCGGGCATGCACATCTCTGTGCCTGCAGGAAGAGTGATAACGCCGGTAACGTCAGTTGTTCTGAAATAGAACTGGGGACGATAGTTGTTGAAGAAAGGTGTATGACGGCCACCCTCGTCCTTTGTCAGAACGTAAACCTGAGCCTTGAACTTGTGATGGCAGGTTACAGTTCCGGGCTTAGCAAGAACCTGTCCTCTTTCGATCTCGTCACGGTCAACACCACGGAGAAGAGCTCCGATGTTGTCGCCGGCCATAGCCTCGTCAAGAGTCTTTCTGAACATCTCGATACCGGTGCAGACAGTCTTCTTTGTCTCTTCCCTGATACCAACGATCTCAAC
>CACYBK010000025.1 GCA_902772635.1 uncultured Lachnospiraceae bacterium
ACACAATTCTTGCGAAAGACACTTTAAATTAAGCTCATATGAGGTATCTCTGTTCTTACAAATCCGACCGTAAATTTACGCCGTCCCTCTTTCAGATTCCGGTAGTAAGAAGATCGTTTTTAATTTATAATGCTTTTGAATGATAAGAATGGATTGGGGAGCGAACGCTCCTTTTTGTTGGTAGATTGTTAAGATGATGCTCTCGATAAACCCGAAAATTGTTGATGCGCCCCCCGACATCGGCTTCTTTGAAGCAGAGGAACGGGAAGGTTTCTTTGTCTCTTCCATGATGAAGAGATACTGGGCTGCACAGCTCAAGGTGCTTTCAGATGTCGCCCGGGTATGTAAGAAGCACAATATCAGATGGTTCGCGGATTGCGGGACGCTTCTCGGCACTGTGCGCCACGGCGGTTACATTCCCTGGGATGATGACCTTGATATCTGTATGCTGCGCCATGACTGGCTTCGGTTTTTTGAGGTCGCAAAGGCCGAACTTCCGAAGGAGTATTGTGTAATAAACCTGGATCTCGAAAAGGACTTTGATCTGCTCCTCGGTCGTGTCGTAAACTCTCATGCCATAGAACTTGACTCCGGACATTTGAAGGAATTCTTCGGCTGCCCCTACTCTGTCGGGATAGACATATTCCCGCTGGACGGCCTCTTTGATGATGAGGAAAAAGAGGAGTCAAGGCGCTCCCTTGCTTCTGACGTGAAAAAAGCCTATGACCTTGTCGGCTCCGGAAAGCTTGATACGCCGGAGTGCAAAAACCTGCTTTCCGATATTGAAAAGCGCTCTCATACCACGCTTCACAGAAACAGCGGACTCTACAGGGAGCTTTTGCTTTTGACGGAAAAAATCTACAGGATGTGCCCCTCTGACAAGGCAACGCACATAGCCCTGATGCCGTTTTGGGTCTCTCATCATGATCATAGATACAGCTGCGGGATGTTCCGGGACACCATCCTGCTCCCGTTTGAATATATAGATATCCCCGTACCCGCAAAATACGACGAAGTCCTGAAGATCGAATACGGCGAATATATGACGATCCACAAGGGCGGCGGCGTCCACGAATATCCGGTCTACAAGGATCAGGAGGCTATCCTTCGAAAAACCAACAATGCCAACCCTTTCCGCTTTACTCTGACGAAAGGAGCCCTCAATTCTTTTCACCGCGAAAAAACCGGAAAAGAAAAATGTCTTGAAATGACAGGTACTCTTCTTAAGGCACATGAAGAAGTGAGAGATCTATGTCTTGCCGGAAACAGTGATGCTGCCCTTCAGGTACTTAACGGCTGCCAGGCGCTTGCCATATCCCTCGGAACGCAAATGGAAAAAAATATGCCGGGAAGTGAAGCGCTCGTCCATATGCTTGAAGACTATTGCGAAAAGGTATATGTCGCGAGCACCTCATGGGATGAAAACAGCGCCGGATCATTGAGCACTTCGATCGGAAATGTCGAGACTGAAATAGAAAATTATTTTTTAACCAAAAAGAAGGAAGTCCTCTTCCTCCCCTGCAAGGCATCCTGGTGGAAAAGCATGGAGCCGGTATACAGGAAATACAAGGGATTGGCGGATTGCGAAGTGATCGTGATGCCGCTTTCCTATCTCACCGGCGACAGGCTCACCGGAGTAAACGGCGGCAGGCAAAATGACGCGGCTCAGCTCCCTGATTACATAAATCCTGTTACGCCGAATGATTATGATATTGTTTCCCGTCACCCGGACATTATCATTACACAATACCCTTACGACGACTGGGGACAGACCGTTGATGTGCCGGAATTCTTTTATTCCAAAAATCTTACGGCATACACGGATGAGCTGATATACGTTCCCTGCTTTGATGTGGATCCGCCGATCGATGAAAACGACAAGGCTGCGGCCGCCATAAAGGTAATGATAGAACAGCCTGCAGTCCTCTACTGCGACAAGGTCATAGTCCATTCAGAAGCAATGAAAAAGCTGTATGTGGACACGCTTTTTGAAAAAACCGGGGAGAGGGATTATTGGGACAAAAAGCTCATCGTTTGGGATGAGAAAAAGGCTTCTCCTAAAAAGACCGATCCCCCCAAAAACTCCGCTTTTCCCAAAGAATGGCAGGACAAGGTCAGAAACTGCAAGGTCCTTCTTTTTGGTATAAACGCAGCCTTTCTTCTCGAAAATGAAAACGCTGCCATTGAAAAGCTGAAGACCGCAATGCTCGAGATCACGGAGCATTCAGATGACCTTCTTTGCATCTTTTCTCCGTCCACTGACATTAATTCGATAAGAGATATCGACCCCGGCTTGTGGCACGCCTATACTGAGTTTTCGGCGTCGATCAAAGAAAAGGAAAATGTGATATATGACGAAGATCAAAGCGCGGAAAAATATATAAGCTCTATCTCGGGCTATTACGGCACAGCCGGAGTTCTCGCTCACAGATGCAGAAATATCGGAAAACCCGTAATGTTGATGGCTATCGTCTGATACGGAAAGGAAAAAATGAATTACGCAATCCTTCTCTCCGGCGGGACCGGAACCAGAATAAGATCTGATATACCCAAACAGTATTTGAGACTTGGTCCGCATATGATGGTGACTCTGTCACTCAAGGCTTTGCTTGATTGCGATGATATCGATCTCGTTTTTGTAGTCTGTGACAGATCCTGGAGAGATGCTATCGAATATGACGCAAAAGCTGCAAGCCTTGATATCAAAAGGATCGAAGGCTTCGCCGATCCCGGGATGAACAGGCAGGGTTCGATCTTGAATGGAATGAAGAAGATCTTCAACTGCTGTGGGGACGGGACTGATGCAGATACGGTGCTCGTCCATGACGCGGCAAGGCCCTTTGTAAGCGTCTCTCTCCTTAAAGCGTGCTACAGCGCTCTCCCCGGTCATGACGGAGTAATGCCTGTCCTTCCCATGAAGGATACTGTATATATGAGCGAAGACGGGGTTTCCGTTTCAAGCCTTCTCGACCGGAAAAAGATATTTGCAGGCCAGGCACCTGAGCTCTTTCTATTAAAGAAATATTATGATGCAAACACCGCCCTGTCTTTCGATGATATCCAAAAGATAAACGGAGCTTCAGAGCCTGCGATACTTTCCGGCATGGATATCGCGATGATCCCCGGAGACGAAGCCAATTTCAAAGTGACCACAGATGCCGACCTTGCCCGCCTGCAGTGACACAGGGACGGTTCTTTTGTCACTTTTGTGACACGGGGACGGTTCTTTTGTCACCATTATCACAACGAGGAGGATAGACAATTTGTTATGAAAGCATGGATTTTGCGAAATATCGGGGAGATAGATCATTCTGATGTGGAGATCCCCGTCCCCAAAGACAATGAGGTTTTGATACGCGTAAAGGCCGCCGGCATCTGCGGCTCTGACATTCCAAGGATATATGAGACCGGCGCCCACAAAATGCCTCTTGTGCCGGGACACGAATTCTCAGGAGTCGTGGAGGAGGTCGGAAAAAGCGTCGATCCATCGTGGCAGAACAAAAGAGTCTCTGTCTTTCCCAAGATCGCCTGCGGGCAATGTCCGTCCTGCAGCAAGGGGCTTTTTGACATGTGCCAAAATTATGACTATGTCGGTTCCAGAAGAGACGGTGCCTTTGCTGAATATGTCACCGCGCCTGCCAAAAACCTTCTGCCCCTCCCGGACAGCGTGAGTTTTGAGGAGGGCGCGATGATGGAGCCTCTTGCAGTTGCTGCAAATGCTGTTCGGCGGAGCTTTTCCGGCACTGACAAAGAAGCATCACCTGATGAACCGGTCGTCGTCTGCGGCCTTGGAACGATCGGAGTCATGGTCGTCATGCTTCTCCTCGAAGCCGGCTATAAAAATATCTATGTGATCGGAAACAAAGAGCCGCAAAAGAAAAGGGTGGCGACCCTCGGAATTCCCGAAGATCACTTCTTAAACAGCAAAGATGAAACTCCCGTCGAATGCTTGATGGAAGCTACTGACGGCGGTGCATCCGTTTACTTTGAATGCGTCGGGAAAAATGAGTGCATCTCTCAAGGGATCAGAGCACTATCTCCCTGCGGACGGCTCATCCTTGTTGGAAATCCCTATTCGGATATGGCTTTTTCAAGGGATGTCTACTGGAAGATACTCAGAAATCAGCTTTCCGTACACGGCATCTGGAATTCGGCCTTCAGGCAGGAGCCCATTGAAGGAGAACGGCTTGACGACTGGAATTATGTCTTAAATAGAATAAAAGAAAACAGGATCAGGCCTTCAGGCCTCATTACTCACAGGCTTCCTCTTTCAGATCTTGAAACAGGGCTTCTTATCATGAGAGACAAGACGCAGGATTATTGCAAGGTCATGATCAAAAGTGAATGAAAAAGAATGACAAAAGAACCGTCCCCCCTGTCACTTTATCCGGATGTCGGTGATCGCGATCTCGTCGCCTGTCAGAGCCGCATAAACCGCTTCATCTGAAGGAAGGACGGTAGTGTTTCTGACCTCGACACCGAGGTTTGTGGCATTAAGAACTACCTTGTTTCCTCTCTTTCGAAGCGAAATACTGTACTCCATCCCCTTCTTGTTCTTTTCTTTCCAGGAATCCCAGCCCGGGAAGTCATCAGTCTTTTTCATATAGAACTGGTTCCGGGCAAGAGCGTCATCTCCGCCGATCTCTCCATTCAGCTTGATCAGCGCGTACTCCCGGTAATCTTCGCCGTCCACTCTTCCATCTTTTGAAGAGAAGATCACGACATAAGGGCAGTGCCATACCAGTGTCGCTGACGGAAGGCTCATGGAGTGAAACTCTATCAGAGCCTCGTCCTTTACCGGTATAGCGCCCGTAGAAGCCGAACGGAAGCGGTCGATCTGCACATTCTTCAGATCCGATTCGAGCCTGTTGATATAGCTTATCTTGCTTACGATCTCTCTGATCTCACCTTCCGCAGTCTTCTTTCCTGTCTTCTCAACGGTGATATCACGTATTTTGCAGTTTTCTCCCGTGAGCCCTATGTAGGCGGCATTGGAGTTGTAAGGCAATGCCATTATGATATCAACGGTCCGCACATGATCCGACATAATGATCGAAACATGATCCTCATATCTCTTTGCGGTGATCCGGTACTCATTTTCTTTAAGCGAAGGATCCAACGAATCTTCCCTTACTTTGACTTCCATATTTCTCGCGCTCGTGGAGACATAGTTTCCGTCAAACCAGGCCTCACCGTATTCGAGATAGCCGTAAGCCTTGATCGCCTTGTCATTGTCGTGGACATGTTTGTCATAGGAGTCAAAGAGGATAATGGACGGGGCAGAGCAGGCATTCTCTTTGGAGGGCATCTTTTCGCAGAAGAAATGAATGACCTTCTCATTTTCTGTCACGTGAATGCCGCAGGTTACGTTTTCACGATAATCTTTGCATGTGATCTCGCTTTCGATCGAAGAAGCATCGTTATTATCTTCTTTGCGCTGTTCCTCATCCATAATGCGGATCATGATATCCGAAAAATGCGGGTCAAACTGCTTCCCGGCCACCTTTACGAATTCCTCCCGTACAGCCTGATAAGTGAGCGGCTCTCGGAACCTTTGCTTTCTCGTCATCGTATCATATCCGTCGGCAACCGCGATTATCCTTGATATTTCAGGGATATCATTTCCCTTGAGACCGTCGGGATAGCCCGAGCCGTCATACCGCTCGTATACATGACGCGCGCCCTTTTCAAGATAAGGATATTCTGAAATACTGGACAATATCTCCGCAGTGAACACCGGCCTTTGATGAATGATATCTCGTTCCTCATCGGTCAGTTTGTCTTCCTTTTTCAGAATGGAATCCGGTATGCCTATCATTCCAAGATCATGAAGCAGCGCGGTATAATAGACTTCATCGCATTCCTCTTCGCCCTTTCCGTCGCTCCTTGCAATTTTCTTTGCAAGGTCCGCAACCCTTACGGAATGGCCGATCTGGTATTCATCTCTTTTTTCCACCGCGGTAACAAAAGAGGTCGCGGTCTGGTCAAAAAGACGCCGCATGCTCTGATGCTCTTTTTCGAGATTTGCGACTTCAACTTTGTGCGCGCTTATCACTTCGTTGTTTATGTCAAGATAAGCAAAGATATAAAGTGCTATGGAAACCAGCGCCATTGCCATATTAACGAGTGAGATCCCGTAGGTAAAAACCTGCATGATACCAAAAATGATCGGCACAAAAATATAAAGAGTAAGCGAAAAATAGATGAGCCGCGAAAACAGTTTTCTGTACTGAAGGATAACGGTATATTGCAGGATCGGGATTATGACCGGTATCAGATATGCGATCAGAAAGCCGTCTCCCCTTTGATATACATTATTCTCGTCAAAATAATAATAAAGTCCGCTAAAAGCCGATATCACCGCAAGGAGCATCCCTGCTATCGCGCCAAATTGCGCAATGATCAGGCGCCTTGGCATTTTTTCAAGGTGACCGTCTGTCAGGAGAAGATCTGTAATATAAAGATTGGAACAGAGCACTATCGCAGAAGTCAGAAAAAATACCATGAAGTTTGAAACCCTTACCATAACAAAGCCAAGGTCCGAGCCATCTCCCCTGTAGATATATGCAGTCCTGTCAAAGGCGAGAAGTATCATGGAGGTAAGTTCCATCATGACAAGGATCCATTTTTTTCTTCTCGGAAGGAAGCGGGTGATCAGAAGCAGGATCGCCATCAGGGCGCAGAAGGCGCACAGGACCAGCATGATATTCAATTGATGTTCTCTGATAAGATCAAACACTTTTCGTGTCTCCTTTATTACCTTTAATCTTTGTTGAGTATGCTCCCGATCAATTCTTCCATGCCATCCCAGTCGAAGGTCTTCAGCAGCTCTGAAAAACGCTTGATATTTTTCCTTGCATCATCAGGCAGCTTGAATTGTGAAAGCTCCTGAAGTATCGTCTCAACCGTATCGTAATCCATCTGAGGGACAGAGTCTGAAAGCGCCTGGTATGCTTCATTCAACTCATCCTCCGATATCGGCTCCTTGCCTTCGTCGTCATCCTCTTCCTCCGGATTGAGGCGGGACAGGATTTCCTTGAATGACTCATACTCCATAATGAAAGGAGTATTGTGCGAATTGATGAAGTCCATATCCTGACGGTTGCCTGCGTCCTCAAGTGCCGCCGCATGCTCCGAGAGTGTTCCTGCTCCGATGATCCGGGCAGAGCTTTTTAATGCGTGTACCTTGATGGTATAAAGGCGGATGTTTCCGTCGTTGTAGGCATCGCTTATTACTTTCCTGTTTCCGTCGAGGGTATCGTAGAAAAGCTTCAATGCGAAGATGAAGCCCGAAATACCGCCGGAATTCTTGATGCCCTCGTCGACGGAAATTTCTGCAACATCATAGATCCACTTCATGTCCTCGGGGATCTCTGTGATCTCTTCCACTGCATCAGCCTGAGTCGGCTTTTCTATCATGCTCTCGGGAAGATGCTTCATAATGGTTCTTTCAAGAGTTTCACTGTCAATAGGCTTTGAAAGATAACCATTGAAGCCCTTTGATTTATAGAACTCCTCGCCGGCTGTTGAATTTGCGGTAAGTGCATATACGGGAAGGTCCTTATCAAATTCCCTTATCCTTGCGACCGCTTCGATGCCGTCCATACCGGGCATCATATGGTCCATCAGAACCACGTTGAAGGCGGTATCCCTTATCTTGTCGAGCGCGTCCTCGCCGCTGGTAGAGGTCGTGACAAATACTCTTGTCGCCTTCAAAAGTCCCTTGATGACATTGAGGTTCATCGGGTTGTCGTCAACGACAAGGATATCCGCATCAGGCGCGATGAACTGCGGCACGTAAGGACCCTTCGGAGTAGACTCATCATGCTCTATGAATGCGCCGATGGGAGAAGCGTCAACGATACGCTGCTCTACGGTCAGGATAAATTCAGAGCCTTCCCCGTAGACGCTTTCGCACCAGAGCTTTCCGCCCATCAGCTCCGCGAATTTTCTTGATATATCAAGTCCGAGGCCGGTACCCTGTATCGAGCTGTTCTTCTCCTCATCAAGCCGCTCATAGGCAGTAAAGAGCTTCTCCATATCCTCTTCTTTAACGCCCATTCCCGTATCCTTGACGGAGTACCTTATCTTTGCAGTATCGTTGTCCCTCTCGTCTATTGAGATATTTAATATAAAGCCGCCCACCTCAGTATATTTGACTGCGTTCGTCAAGAGATTGAGAAGGATCTGCTTGATCTTGTCAGCATCGCCGTAAAGCCGTTTCGGGAAGATCTCATCCACCACAACATCAAAGGTCAGCTCCTTTTCCGTGCTTCTGACGCGGATCATGGAAACGATCGATCTGAACAGGTCAACTGTGTCATATTCCTTTTCGACAAGGTGCATCTTGCCGGATTCGATCTTGCTTATGTCAAGGAGGTCGTTGATGAGTCCGAGCAGTGACTCCGTAGCATTTCTGATATCAAAGGAGTAATTCATCACGGACATGAAGTAGCCCTTGGGAACGCCCGTGGCATCCTCGCGCATGACCATCTCGTTCATTCCCATGATGGTATTGATGGGGGTGCGGATCTCATGTGACATATTCGCAAGGAAGCGTGACTTCGCGGTATTGGCGTTTTCCGCCTCTTCCTTCGCGCTGCGGATCTTGTCATACTGCCGGGCGACTATCGTGGAGCGCATTACATACCAGACTACAAAGCCCGCAAGAATGACCATCAATATCACAAAGAGAACCCTTATCAGGATCAGCTCGCCGAGTCTCGCCTTCTTCGTGATAGCAAAAGACTTGTCCTGCAGGACCTTACCTGTTATCTTGTCCACGACCTGAAGATGAAGGGTGTAATTTCCATAGCGGAGATTTGTATATTCAAGAGATGTAAGTTTGCTCAGAGGAACGGTAATTCCCGCATCCGGCCCGTTTTCAAGATACATGCGTACTGTGGGATTGAGCATTGTATAATCCATCACAGAACCCATGATCTCCACACGCCCCTGTGAAGCCGGTATACGGAACACTCCCTTTTCATCCGGAAAGATCCTCTCATCATCACAGACGATGTAATGAACATCCATCATCAGCTTTCCGCTGTTCTCGTAATAGCCGTTGATATTGACCTTTATGACGCCGTTTCTTCCGGGTATGTAGAGATTTTTGTCCGTGTCGAGCGCACTGTAGGAATTTGCGGTGATGGCGTAAGGAAGCCCGTTTTCAACGGTATAGAGATTGTATTCCGTGATATTGTCGGCTATCATCGAATCCACATCTACGGTGTAGATCCCGTAGGAGGATAATATCCATGCGTTTCCAAGATCATCAAAATATAGATCATAATTGTTGTTGTAGGGAAATGATGATACCGAAGTGATCACCCCGTCCTTCAAATACTGAAGAGCGTTGGAGGTCACGACCCAAAGGACATTTTTTAGAGAATCCTTTTTTATCCTCATAACGACACCGCTGGAAAGTCCTTCGTCGACGCTGAGCTTTGTGAGACCGCTGTCCGATATCATATAGATCCCGTCGCCGTCGGTACCTGCAAGGATAGTGCCGTCAAAGCCTTCCTCCACGGTAAGGACGACGGTATTATCCATGCCATCCTTTCCCGTGACAGTGCGGATCACCCGTCCGTCCCGCACTACCGCAACGCCGCCGTTTGTTGCGACAAGCACATCCCCGCTCTCAGTGAATTCGACGGCCCGGACTGAATTGCTCGGCATCCCGTCTTTTGTTGTGAGGGAAAGAATGCTCTTGTCTCTGCCATAGCGGACAAGTCCAAGGTCATTTGTAAATGTGGTTATCCAGAGATTGTCGTCTTTGTCTTTCTTTATGCAGCGGATACGGCTGTCTTTGATAAAGTTCGTCAGCTCATTGTCTACCGTGGTCCCGTCCTTTGATATGATCTGAAGTCCGGAATCGGTTCCGATGTAGAGGTCGCCGTCAAGAAGGCAGGCGGCATTTGCGACTGAACTGGCAAGACCTGCACGCCTGCTGACATCCACAAAATTGTTCGTAACCACCTTCATAGCGCCCTTTGTGGAGGATGCCATCCATAGATTCCCCTGATAATCCGACGTGAGCATCTCGATCCCGCTGTCGAACGGAATATCATAGAGCTGTTGGAATTCACTGTTTTCATCAAGATATCCCGTCGCGGTACCTGTAGAGATCCACACTCTGTTGCAATCGTAATTGATCCAGTGTGTGCCGGAAAGCGGGGCGATATCTATCTTCTGAAGCTTGTCAGCCTTATCCCCGAATGCACCATGATAAACAGCGCTTCCTTCCGTACCGAGATATACCATTCCGGGATTTTCGGGGTCTGCCATAATGGTCCATATTTCTTCAATGCCGAGGTCTTTTCCGGTATAAAACTCATTTACCGTTCCATTATCTATCGCAAAGACGATCCCGTCGCCTGCCAGCCCGAAGATCCTGCCGTTTGGGTCCCTGTCAAGCCGGAGCACGCGCTCTCCGGAAAATGTTTCTCCCCCGGGCGTGTGAAGGATAAGGGCGTTGTCTGCATAGCACAGTCCGTCCGTAGTCGCAATGAAAACATTACCTGAATTGTCCTCGGCAAAGCTTCGGATGGAGGATGAAGAAAGCCCGTCCTTGTGGGTAAGGTGCGTCTGATCGTTCCCGTCGATAACGACAACTCCGTTGTCATTGGTGCCTACCCAGATCCTCCCGCGGCTGTCCTCGAAGATGCATCGCGCACTGGTAAGTCCCTGTGAAGCATCCATTCTTTCAAAAACCTGACCGTCATAGCGGATCACTCCGGCATAGCCGCCTATCCACACATAGCCGCTTTTTGAGCCCAGAATGTACATGGCATCGGAGGTGGGAAGTCCGTTTGTGGCATCATAGACCTCCGTGGAATAGCCCATGTTGTAAAGCTGTCCGGTAGCGGCATAGCCGCCGCCGTAGATATCATATGTGTTATTCGTCTCTTCATTCTGCGGCGCAGATACATCAGCTGCAAAAGCGCTTTTCACCGGTGTGACAGCAAAAAGCGACAGCATGCCAAAAAGACAGCAGAGAGAAAGCGCTCGTTTTTTAAGTTTTCGCTTCGTCTTCACAGACAGCCTCCTATACGGCATCCTCATTATATTTTCTCAGGATCACTTTTACTTCGGGCAGCGCATCGATAAAGACCTCGACACACTTCGCATCAAACTGTGTTCCGGCGCCTTCCTTCAGCATTTCGATCGCTTTGTCAAGCGGGAACGGCGGCTTGTAGATACGGCGGGATGTCAATGCGTCAAACACATCCGCGACAGCCATGATGCGGGCAGAAAGCGGGATCACCTCTCCATGCAGTCCTTCGGGATAACCCTTGCCGTCCCAGCGTTCATGGTGGTAGGCCGCCATGTTTCTCGCTTCCTTTAAGTAGTTTTCGCCCTCGACCGTATCAATGGCCTTTTCCATTATCTTGCGGCCTTCCGTCGTGTGGGTCTTCATTATCTCGTATTCCTCATCAGTGAGCTTGCCGGGCTTGTTCAGGATCTGATCGGAAATGCTGATCTTTCCGATATCGTGAAGCGGCGCGCTTCGTACAACATCAGAAATAAATTTGGGAGTGATCTTCTCGGCGTAGTAGCCTTTCTTCTTCAGGCCCTCCACTATGATCTTGACATAGGCCGCGGTCTTCTGGATATGCGCGCCGGTATCGGAATCCCTGTTTTCCACAAGGTCTGCCATTGTGATGATAAGGCCGTTCTGCATTTTGGCAGTATTTTCGGAAAGACGCCGTACGCTGCGAAGCTGCTCCGCCTGTGAGGATGCCATCTCGCACAAAGCCCGAAACAGCTTTTCAACCTCGTCGCCGGTGGTGATATTAAGGCTTCTCAAGCTTCTGACCGCAGCATCCAGCTGTTTCTGATCAGCCTCTATCCCGGTAAAGTTTTCGATCTTGTTCTTCAGGCTATGCACCGGATATACGATGTAAATGCCGGTCGTCCAAAGCCCGTAAGCAATGATAAGCACAAAGAAACCGGCAAGGATCAGAGCGACTCTGAGGATGAAATCCTTGATATAACTCGTGATATCCTGCATCGACATATCAGCACCTGTATAGCAGACCGTCTTCCCGGTGCTGTCGCGCACAGGATAATAAGCAGTCAGAGTCCAGCCCCAGATATTGTCGGAAACGACAGGCTCTATTTCCTGTCCGGCAAGCAGCTCAGGAAGATAGGGCTTGAATTCCTCTTCGACCAAAACCCTGTCTCCGGGGGAATACGCCTCCGACTCTTCAGCCGGGTTTTCCCTGTCATCCATATCAAAGATAAAGGTCACATATTCCTCGTCCATGGTGACCACATACAGATATTCAACATCACCGGCGCCCTTCCAGATATAATAAAGTGTATCAGCGGTTTCTTTATAGCCGGGTGCCGCCTCGCCATCCTTTAAGAAAGCCGGGAGCCGGTCTCCGTTGATCGCCATTGCCGCTGCACGGGCGGTAGTCAGGGCTTTTTCTTTCGCCTCCTCTTTCACACTGTTGTAATAGAGTGTCGTCCAGATATAGCCGATCAAAATGGCTACTCCCGATGCTACGACGAGGAGCATGATCGTCATCCGACGTCTTATCGAAAGATGGATATCTGCATCCTCGACATCCATCTCCTTTACTTCTTCTTTGGTCAGCGGACGCTGTCTCCAGCCGCTGTTTCTGATACGCTTTCTGATCTCCATGGGGATGAAATGGCGGACAAGAAGAGCAAGGGCGGTAGCAGTACCCTTTTCAATGATGTTGATCGAAATATTGATGAGGATAAAGACAAGAAAATTTGATATCGATGAACTTATATTTATCGTATTAAGAATCTCAACAATAACCTCGGTCTGGGGCCCTCCGAACAGGACCCATTGGATCGTACCGCTCAAAGAACCTCCAATGATCCCGGCTCCCAGCACGAAAATGAGAACATCTTTTATTTTGTTAAAGCCATTTTTGCGGACAAACCATGCCGTGTAGATCGCGATAACAGCATTAACTATTCCAAAGTAAAGAGAGTCGCTATTGAATGTCATGCAGACCGTACTGGTCAGGACCGCTGTCATGATACCGGGGAATAATCCGCCGATCGTAGAGAGACCGATCGTTCCTATGTCGTCAGGATAGATCGGAAGCTTAAGGCGAAAAGCGACAAAGGATGCGATCACACCTACCGCGATCCCGATGATCACAGCAAGTGCCCTTATCATACTGTCACGATGCGATCTGAAACGCTTCATTGAAATCTCCTCTGGAAATATAGCTTCACAACATATTTATTATATTCTATGAATAAAGTATCATCAAATCCAAATCATAAAAAAACAGCGCCGAAAAAGGCGCTGCTTTTGTCATAAATAATGCGGTTTTTGGCCCATTACACTTCTTCTTTGGAAGCTTCCTCCAGAGCATGAAGCTCGTCCTTTACCATCTCAACATTGTTCGTAAGCTCTACAGTGGATGCGGAGATCTCTTCCGTGGATGCTGCAAGATTCTGGGTGCGCATATTTACTTCGCTTACTATGCGAAGGAGATTCTCGGTGGCACTGTTTATCTTTTCCACAAGTCCTCTGACGTGAGAATTGTTATTGCTGCTGTCAGTTGCCGTGTCCTTCGATTCGGAGGCCAGGATATTGATCTGGTCAGCAACGACCGCAAAGCCTTTTCCGGCTTCACCGGCTCTCGCGGCCTCTATCGAAGCGTTCAGAGCGAGGAGGTTCGTCTGTGAAGCTATCTGTACGACCTTGTCATTATTCTCTTCAAGCGCTTCCAGAGAAGAGGTGATCTCCTGCATTGAATTTTCAAGAGACTCACAGAAATCGGAGACATTGCTGACATCAGCGGAGATACCGGTACTCTCTTCGGCATTGGCATTGTTGCCGTCTGACATATTCTGAATGGCTTCTGTCAGGACATCAAAATGCTCGTTTACTCTTTCGATCGTCTTTGAAAGTCCCTCTCTCTGTGAATCGAGAGCAGCCTTTTCTCTTGCGACCAGATCGTCTGCGGCGGCCTTCTCGATAGCGACGAGGTCCTTGAGATAATGAACACAATTGTCCTTGTGGTTGAAGCCGTTGTAGATGGCGCGCGCCATATCACGGCAGCTGTCATAACCGCAGCAGGAGCAGTCGATCTTTCTCGACTCCGCGGTGGTCTTGTTCATATCATTGAAGATCGAATTGTATTCAGAATCCGTAGGCTCCTTGACCTTGCACTTCGCGGATCTGTCTGTATACTTCCGAAGATAATCTTCAAGGTTCAGTTTCGAGAACTGCCTGTTCAAAGCAGCAAGCCTCTGCTCGGGAGTGCGGTCCTTTGCCCAGGCGCCCTTTTCTCTCTTTCCTGTCTTCTTCACCTTTTCCCGGATCTCAAGAAGATGATAGAGATTGTCATCTGTCGAAGCCACCTCGGGGTCGGTACCCGTTCCGTAGATACAGCCGTTCTCACAGTTCAGGGCATCGATGAAGAGGTAAGGTGTCTTTTTGTTCTTGATCCTTTCCTTGTTCGTCTCGAGGAAGTGATACATCCTCTTTTCACCTTCCATCTGACGGATGAAGACGCTTTCGCCAAGGAGCCAGTAAACATTTTCCTTGAGTCCGCCGGGTGTGGGATAGATGGAACCAAGTCCGTACTCTATCTCGTCTGAAACACTCGGACCTGAGATATTGTGCTCCTTCACATATTTCATGAGATGCTCGAAGGTTACGTTGTAGGAAACATATCCGTGATTGTTCGGGTCATCGATCTCGTTCTTCTTTGCGATGCAGGGGCTTATGAACGCGAGCCTGTCGGTGATGCCCATCTCCTTCTTTGCGTATATCGCAGCGCACATCATGGGAGACTGCACCGGGAAGAGCATCGGAATGAGCTCGGGAGTATATCTCTCAATATAGCCTACCACTGCGGGGCAGGGCTGTGAGATCCCTCCAAGATAATTTCTTTCCTGAATATATTTGATGTAAGCCCATGTAGTGATATCGGCCCCAAACGAAACGCTGATAAATCTGTTCGCACCGCATTTCCGAAGCCCGCCGAGCACGCTTTCATATTCCCTTGGATAATTTGCCAGAAAGGCCGGGGCGATAAGTATTGATATCTTCACTCCTTTTGAAAGATCCTCGAAGAATCTTTCCGTATCGTCATTGTATTCTCTCGCTCCATGTTCGCAGGCGTCGAAGCAGGCGCCGCAGGCGATACATTTGTCAGGATCGACCTCGATCCTGGACTGTCCGTTCTCATTCGGGGCGGAAGATATGCAGGCTCCCATAGCCGAGCATGACTTGATACATTTGTTACAGCCAACACATTTGTCGTTTGTAAACACAAGTGCTTCCATCTTGAGATTACTCTTTCTAATATGCCTCCTATATGTTCCAAAAACAGCGGTTTATTTTAACACAATCACGAAATAAATACAATTGTGACACGGGGACGGTTCTTTTGGCACTTTTGTGACACGGGGACGGTTCTTTTGTCACCTTTCAATATATTTTTTTTCGAAGTATAATCAATTCTGCGGCAGGCAGCAAAAGGATCGTCACCCTTTCAACCCTACAGAGAAAGGGCGGCGGATATAGTTTGAGGGGTGAGGGCATGATAAGAGTAGACGAACTCCCAACACATGAACTTAATGGAATACAGTACCGCTGCGGGCGGGTTCAACCCTTCGGAGCGAGTATCGTCGGAAACTCCGGGATCAATTTCTCTGTGTTCTCGAAGGATGCGACATACTGTGAACTCGTGCTTTTCCATAAAGGAGAGAGGGAGCCGTTTGCGAGGATCCCTTTCCCTGATGAATTCAGGATCGGCCATGTTTTTGCCATGATAGTCTACGGGCTTGATATTGAGGATTTTGAGTATGGTTTTTGCATGGACGGCCCCTTTGATCCCGGGCACGGATACCGGTTTGACAGGAGCAAGATACTTCTCGACCCTTACGCAAGGCTTGTAAGCGGAAGAGACGTCTGGGGGAAGAGCCCGGATCCTGAAAATCCCTTTCAGCACAGGGGCTGTGTCATCCAGGAGGATTATGACTGGGAAGGAGACAAACCGCTCGAGATCCCGATGAAAGACCTTGTCATCTACGAAGCCCATGTCAGGGGCTTTACAAAAGATGAGTCAAGCAAGGTGAAGTACAAAGGGACCTTTGCCGGGCTTTTAGAGAAAATACCTTATCTCAAAGAGCTTGGGATCAATTGCATCGAGCTTCTTCCAATATTTGAATTTGATGAATTCGAGAACAGCAGGGTTGTTGACGGGGAGAGGCTTTATAATTACTGGGGATATTCTACGGTCTGCTTCTATGCGCCAAAGGCCGGATATGCGGCGAGCGCGCCCCTCGGCCTTGCGGCAGATGAACTGAAAAACCTGATCAAACAGCTGCACAAGGCCGGTATCGAAGTGATGCTCGATGTGGTCTTCAATCATACTGCGGAAGGAAATGAAGACGGGCCTTATATTTCATACCGGGGCATTGATAATAAAACCTATTATCTTCTGACACCCGACGGAAAATATTACAATTTCAGCGGCTGTGGGAATACCATGAACTGCAACAACGCGGTGGTTAGAAACAGTATCCTTGATACCTTAAGGTACTGGGTGTCGGATTATCATATAGACGGCTTTCGCTTTGACCTCGCGGCAATCCTCTCAAGAGACGAGAACGGAGAGCCTATGACAAGCCCTCCGCTCCTTGATGAACTGGCGCATGACCCGATCCTTGGAAAGACCAAGCTCATCGCTGAAGCCTGGGATGCAGGCGGGCTGTACCAGGTCGGGAGTTTTCCGTCATGGGGAAGATGGGCCGAGTGGAACGGAAAATACAGGGACTGCCTCAGAAAATTCATAAAGAGCGGCGCGGAGTGCGGGCCGGAGCTTATCTCCCGGATCATGGGCTCTCCGGATCTGTACGGGAACAGGTCTGCCGAGGCCTCTATAAATTTCATCACCTGCCACGACGGCTTTACGCTCCGCGACCTTTTTTCATACAGTGAAAAGCATAATATCGCAAACGGCGAGAACAACAATGACGGAAGCAATGACAACAACAGCTGGAACTGCGGAGCAGAGGGAGAAACAGATGATGAAGAGATAATCGCTCTTCGAAAAAGGCAGATCAAAAACGCAGCCGCCATGCTCCTTCTAAGCCGCGGGATACCGATGATACTTGCGGGCGATGAATTTGCAAACACGCAATTTGGAAACAACAATGCCTATTGCCAGGACAACAGGATCTCCTGGCTCGACTGGAGCATGCTTGAAGAAAATAATGACACATTCGGATTCTTCAAAAAGATGATAACCTTCAGGGCAGAGCATCCCGTACTCAGGCGATGCGACTTTTTCACGGGGCAGAATTCGAGCGGTTATCCGGAGATATCATTTCATGGGACAAAGCCGTGGGAACTCGATGAGAACAACCCATTTCTTTCATTTGGTTTCATGTATGCGGAGCCTTCAAAGGATTTTGGGACAGAGGAGGACTCGTTCATCTACTGCGCGGTAAATGCGTACTGGGAAAGCGTGACCTTTGAACTGCCTGCTTTGCCGGACAAGATGAAGTGGAAGATTATTGCATATACAGGTGATGACAGAATAAGCCGGAAAAAGGCAGCCGGACATACCGTTTCTCTGATGGGGAGAAGCCTCATGCTTTTGCTGGGGCAAAAAAAGTGACACGGGGACGGTTCTTTTGTCACTGTTTTTATAATTTGTTTATATATTTTTTATTTTTATTTTCAAATAAACCGTGCTATGATTTCTCAGATTCATGTTTCAAATTGCATCCTTATTCTTTCTTTTATCAATACCGTCTGTTAAGGAAACACTGATCAACCCCCATACCCTCGCGAAAATTGCAGGCGCGAATTGCCTGTCTCGTCTATAACTCGGTCGGTGTTTCTGCTTCGCAGAGGTATCAACCGGACATCCGCGCCAGAAGCGAATATCTGCGCATCCTAACGGAGCGTTTTTTTCTCCACTATTACCCCATCAATTATTATTTGAAAGAGAGCTGAACATGCCTAGAAATGCACGAAAAAAGAGTGCTACGGGTGTATACCACGTAGTAACAAGAGGAATCGGCAAGCAACTATTGTTCGAGGATGATAATGATTACTACTATTTCCTGCGGATCATGTATAAATACAAGATCGAGCAGGGCAGCAAAATATACTGCTATTGCCTTATGGATAATCATGTCCATCTGCTCATTTATGACAGTAACGGATCGATCGATCAGCTTATGAAGAAAGTCGGCGTATCTTATGCCGCATATTACAATCATAAATACGACCGGATAGGGACATTATTTCAGGACAGATTCAAAAGCGAGCCTGTAGAAGACGAAAGATATTTTAGAACTGTTTTTCGTTATATCCTGCAAAACCCTGAGAAGGCACATATCTGCTCAACGGAAAAATATTTATGGAGTTCATACAAAGAATTCGAAAGCAATAAACTGGGACTTACAGATACTGATTTCGCGTTATCGATTTTTCACGGCCAACTGAGACTTCTTGATTTTGTAAAAACGAGCAGCAATGATAATTGCCTGGAGGCGAATCTCCAACGAATAACTGACGCCGAAGCTATAAGCATTCTAAAAAAGAAATTGCACATAGAATCCGGGACTATCATCAAGTCATTTAGCAAATCCAAGCGGGATGCTGCGATAATGAAATTAATAGCATCAGGCTTAGCTATGAGGCAGATCGAAAGATTGACCGGAATAAGCAGAAACGTTATATCCAGAGTGGCAAAAAGTGACAAAAAAACCGTCCCCGTGGCACAAAAGTGACAAAAGAACCGTCCCCGTGGCACCCTTGGCAACCCCAAAATATTCCTGTTGGACGATGCCGCAATTAAGTGTAAAATAAACAGGTTACAGGCTGCTGTTTCAGAAATGTGGTGACAAAGGGACGGTTCTTTTGTCACTAAAAGCGCCAAAAGAACCGTCCCCCTGTCACAAAAGTGACAAAAGAACCGTCCCCGTGGCATCTAGCAACAGAGAGTAGGAGGAAAAGAAAAAATGGAACAAACTGAGGCCAATGTAAAGCGAAGCAAAGCAAAGGCTGTGGTCGCTATCCTGATCATTGCGGCTATCGTTGCCGGGGTTGTGACCGGCTTTGCCATTGCGAAGAAGCCGGCAAAGGGCACGGCACTGACCGAGACCTGGACAGCAGGTTCAACGGTCGCAAAGAGCCTTCGGGACTATGTGACAAAGGTCACAAACGCAAAGGATAAAGACAATTTCATCCCCGTGAAGGACAGGATCGCGGTATTTGACATGGACGGGACGCTCGCCTGCGAGACCTATTATACCTACTACGATACGATGATGTTCATCGAGTACTGCCTCGTCGATCATCCGGAGCGGGTATCGGATGAACTGAAGCAGGTGGCTGCCGCCATCAAGCCCGGCTATACAGCAGATGAGAAGCTGGCGAGAAACTTCGCAAAAGCGTATGCCGGAATGACGGTTGAGGAGTTCTATGATTACGCTGTCGAGTTTGGAAAGAAGAATACAGGAAGCTTCAACAATATGCGCTACATCGACAATGCTTATCTTCCGATGGTGGAGCTTGTTCATTATCTTTATGACAACGACTTCACGATCTATGTGATCAGCGGTACGGAGCGCACCACTACAAGGGCGATCATCGCAAATTCCCCCTACAGTGATTATGTAACACCGAACCACGTGATAGGAACGGATTTTGAGGTCAAGCAGAAGGGGCATGAAGATGTCTCCTCGAATATGGATTACAAATATGAGAACGGCGACGAGCTAGTACTTACCGGCGGCTTCATTCAGAAGAACCTCAATGCCAACAAATCGATCTATGTCGAGCGCGAGATCGGACAGCGCCCCGTACTTGCTTTCGGAAACAGCGGAAGCGACACCAGCATGATGAATTACACGATCGACAGCAGGAATCCTTATCCCGCAGAAGCTTACATGGTCGTCGCTGATGATAATGAGCGTGAATGGGGCAAGCAGGATTGGGCGAAAAAGTCTGCTGAATATACTGAAAAAGGCTTCATCCCGATCTCGATGAAAAATGATTTTGCAAAGATATATAAGGACGGCATTACCAAGGCGGCAGAGCAGTATCAGGAGAGAAAAGTCGATACCGTGCCGGTCAGCACATCCGATGTCAAGCTTTCCGATGACTCCTCCGACTTTGTACTGCTGAGCGAGGCTGTACCGGACGCTATCCTTGAGGTCCGTTATTATTCAACCTACAACTTTGTCGGCGATCGCATTGACGGCTATGAAGAGCCGCTTGCAATGCTTACAAAAGAGGCTGCAAAGGCGCTCAAGGACGTAAGCGATGAGCTGAAGGAAAAGGGCTACCGCCTGAAGATCTTTGATGCTTATCGTCCGCAGATGGCCGTTACCAATTTCATGAACTGGGCTCTGGATACGAGTGATACAAGGATGAAACAATACTTCTATCCTGAACTTGAAAAGGATGTCCTCTTCCCCCAGGGCTATATTGCGGAGCACTCCGGCCACAGCCGCGGAAGCACTCTCGACCTTACTCTCTTTGATATGAATACGGAGAGAGAAGTCGATATGGGCGGTACCTTTGACTACTTCGGAGAGCTGAGCCACCCGGACTACAAAAACATCACGGATGAGCAGTACAATATGAGAATGCTCCTTCGCGAAGTGATGACAAAGCACGGTTTCAAGCCTCTTCCTGAAGAATGGTGGCACTTCACTCTTGAAAACGAGCCTTATCCGGATACATATTTCACTTTCCCGATCAACAGCGATTCGATCAAAAAAGCTGCATAAGTTTTACAAAACTACCCTTGAAAGGAGGGACGAAGAGGCATTGGCGATCTACAGACACAGAAACAGGCACAGAACTGCGTCCCTTCAATATTCCAAGGTTGCGGCGGATTCAAAGACCTTTGTCAGGATAATGTCCCTCGGTATAGGCGGCGACAGCAAGTCATAAGTATTATAAGAATTAAAACGGGAGACAGGTGCTTATCCTTGTCTCCCGTTGTTTTTTCCATGTGCTCTTCGCTTGTCGATATAGAGCTTTGCATCTGCGCGGTTCAGGCATTCGTAAACCGTATCGGGACTGTCTTTCAATTCATCATAGCCGATGCTGACATCCAGATCATAGGAAAGATCATACTCCTGCTGCTTCTCTTTGAGTATATTTCGAAGCGCTGTGATCAGTTCCTCTGTATGATCCTCTTCTTTGGAGCTCTGTATGACGATCGTAAACTCGTCTCCACCGTATCTGCCCAGAAAAACCGAGGCATTTATCTTCTCACAGGCCCGCCTCAGGCAGTCTGAAACAATGGTAAGAGCCCGGTCACCTTCTGCATGCCCAAAGTGGTCATTGATCCCCTTGAACTTGTTGATATCGATCATTATCACAACAACTTTTGAATTGGCATTGTAGCGGACCAACCCGAGATACCTGTTTATCTCTCCTCTGTTGTTGAGATGGGTCAGATCATCCACAGATACCAGCGCCTTTATATTTTGAATATAATACCAAAGCCACATGACAGTACAGCCAAAGCAGAATGTGGGCGCATTGAGGAGTACGACCTGGAACATTCCAAAAAACAGAACGCCAAAGGGCACACTTCCCATGAGAAGATACCTCTTTTTTTCCTCCTTCCGCTCTGACCTTATGGCATATTTCACGGAAAAGCCGAAGGCCCCAATAAGGTAGACTGACGGAGCTGCTATCAGCAGGGGAAAATACAGACCGTTCAGCTCATTATTCTCATTTATCCAATAATAAGGATCTACAATGTATGCGATCGTGATGAACAGAACCGAGACTACTACCGGGATAAAGCATATACGTCTTTTGATCGGGCTTTTGCGGAAAGCCATTTTCCCCACAACGGCAATGAACATGAAAAGACCATATCCCATCAGAGACAGAAGAATGTAATTTGTATAATTGAACAGCACGGCAAAAAAGCGTATCTTCGGAAATACGCCACTCAGCATCGCTGCCCAGAAAGCATCGGAAATGAAATACAGGATAAAAGCGAATATGGCCCGGCCGAACCATACCTGCTTTTCCTGCTTTGTATGATACATCCGATCGGTGATAAGGATCATTGACAGGATGACTACACAGACTACGCTCGCTTCTGTGTAAAACACAAAATAATCATAACCCATTATAGAGAACTACCTCCGCTTAAGCTGTCTTTGAAAAGAAATCCCTGAGCCCTGCTATCAGTATCGGTTTTGAATATTTATATCCCTGCAGATATGAGGCATGCATGTTGATGCATCTCTTCTCACCGGCTGCATTATAATTATCAAAATACAGATTCTGCCCCATAATATGCCTCCCTGCACATTTTTACTTCAACTTGCTGAGCGCCTCGTCAAGCTCCGCCCGGTCGGTTTCAGGGAGCAATCCGGACTGGATCTTGCCATATTTTATAATGCCGTTGCCCATCAGTGTTCCCAAGAGGCTTGTCTTCTTTTCACTTGTCACATCACCCAAAATCTGCATGAAATCCTTGACATCATTGACCTCCACCGGATCCTCATCAAACATCTCGGCATAGGACTTGAGACGCTTTACCGCCATCGGCTTGTATTTCGCCAGGAACTGACGCTCGGCGTATTCAAGGGAGGCCTTTACACCCTCGTCCTCTTTTCCCTCATCTATGTAGATCTGAACATATTTCTTCTGGATACTGCGGAAATCCTCGTAAACCCTCTTTAATTCCGCTCCGCCTTCGGGATCCGAAAACCAGGGCGTAAGCTCCTTCGTAAAAGCCCTGACCCCCTGCCAGTAGTTCAGCAGGCGCATGCAGCGGGTGATCTCCTTGTTCATAGCCGCGCTCAGCTCATCATAATGCTTTTTTTCTTCCCCGGTAAGAGGCTGAGCCTTGTCCTTTATATAAAGAGGCTCCCACTCCTTGCTGAGCTCGTCAAGCTTCTCGGAACTGAAGTCCTTGGCTTCTCCCCCTTTCCTGAAAGCAAGAAAGGTTTTCATATTGTTTGCGATCTCGGTAGGGTTTGCGGGCGCGAAAAAGTTTATGCCTTCGCTCAGTTTGACCTTCACCATAGAGATCGTTACATTCTGATCAGTGATCATATTCTGAACGTCCAGATAAAGATCGGCGATCTGCTCCGCAAGTGTGTCTATATTGCGCTCCAGCTCTTTCTTTTTCTCCGCGTCAGTCTCAGCCGCCGCCTTCTTTTTCAGTTCCTCCAACCTCGTGGTGTCGTCAGACAGCTTCACCATATCAGGCACCCGGCTCATGGCATTCAGAATAATATCGAGTTTTCCCACATCCCCGGTTTCAAAGGCATCAATGATTTTGAGTACAAACTGCGCTGTATCACCAAAGGGAGAAAGAACCTTGTTGGTGGAAAACTGATCTATCATCTTGTTTGTAAAACCATCGCGCAGCTTCTTTTTCTCTGCCTCGGGCATCTCCGGAGATTTGATCTTTTTCTGTATCTCCAGGAATTCCGCCCGAAGCTCTGACGGATCCGCGTCCATAGGCTTGAGACGGTACTGATCCATTAGTTCCTTGACCTCTTCGCTCTCTTTATCAAGCTCGTCAATATTGTAGTCTGAATAAAGCTCATCATCAAATTTCTGGCCGTGCTGGATCTGGGCAATATGATCGGCACCGGTGAGATATTTCTTTCGGAAAGCCTCACTGGCCCCTGGCTTTTGATCCTTGAGTTCCTTTAAAAAGGCCTGTCTGTCGGGAACGGACAGGGAGCTGATGGCGGACTGGTAGTCCGCTTTTATATTCCGTGAATTGTTAAGGCTCGACTGTGTCAGAAGCACCGCGTCTGCCGAGCAGTCGGTTATTCTTACGTTCAGGTGATCCAGGGTCTGGATGTCCTTTTTCAGACGGATGATCTCACGCTTCATCTCACCAATGGAATTCTGAAGCCGAAGCTCAGACTGGGAGAAATAGAACATGGTCTGCGGGATCTCTATCCCGTGCTTCTGCAGCACCATCATGGAAAGATATATCTTCTCTCCCACCGCACTGCCGCATTCCTCAAAAGTATCCAGTATCTCCTTCTGTATCTTCAACCTGAATGCCTGATTGTTCTTGTCTGTCAGAAGCTCTTTCGACCGGCTGTCTTTCGGCAGGAGGTCAGTAAACCATCTCAGGAAGTCTCCGGACTGGTTGCATGTGGCTGCTATACTCATGAGCTTAATGGTGCTCTGTGTCTTGTCAAGTTCCGAGGCATTTCCAAAATCAAGCACCGTGGCCTTGTCAGAGCTCACCATAACATTTCCGGCGTGCATGTCACCGTGGAAAAAGCCCTTGTCTCCGAAGAGGCTCTTTTCCGCCCAGACACGGCCCATTTGCGCGAGGTGCCTGTACTTTGCTTTGGTCTCCTTAAGAAGCTTTACCAAACGTTTCCGGCCGGCCTTCACCTGCTCCATATTTGTTGTGTTGAGCATACCGCGGTAATGGAGCTTGCCGTCTTGACTCTTCTCGTAAATCCCTGCGAGCTTTGATACCTCACGTCTCGTATTCTTGATATCTTTGAGCAACTTGTCGAGGGTCTGACCCTCGGCCTTGGTCTGCAGCATATAGTCCTTTGACGCCGGGATGAGCTTGAAGGTCTTGACGCTCTCCACAGTCCCCACTCCGTCATTGGTATCATAGATACTGCCCTTTTCACAGTTCTCGGCTTCGATCCGAAGATCAAGCTCTTCCTGGATCTTGTCAAGCATTCCGAGATAGGTCTCCTTCATGGCGCCGCCGTCCATCATGGAATTGTCCTTGTCGAGCACCTTCTCTTTCTTTCTCACAAGATGCTGCTTCCCGTCTTTTCCGGTTTCCCATTCTCTGTATTCGACGGTCTTGATCACTTCAGGCTCAGTGCAGGAGAGCATTACATCCTTCTCCGCCTTGATCTTTTCCTCCATATCCGGGCGAAGGAGCTTTACCACCACCTGGGTCCCTTCGGGGATATTCTTCCCCTTTATATTGCAGAGGAAGGTCTGCCCAACTGAAGCGGCTCCGAGGGATGAGACCACCGTGATCTCAGATACGGCGTCGTTGCTGGCCGCAACCATTTCCTTCAGCTTTTTGTCCACATAATCCTTCGGGATAGGCTCGAGATTTGATTTGACATCCTCGACCATCTCCCGAAGCTCTTCAGTCAGGACCTCCTCGGGAAGGCTCTGCATCAGCTTCTGAAGCAGCGGTCCCGCCCCCTTTACCATACCTGAAATATAACGGCCTGCCCTTTTGAGCTTCAAAGAACTTTTTGCCGTATTCTTTAATGCGGGCTTGCTGTGACGGAGTATCGAGCTCATCATACGGCGCTTTTCCTTCTGCCCGGATTTCGTGAAATAATTGTTGAGGACGATCTGAACGAACCTGCCTTCCCCGTAAGCATCCGTCCATTTGCTGTTCAGCCGCTCCTCCATCGTGGGCTTTTCCTTCTCCTTCTCCCCATCATCAAACAGTCCCGTTATGTTGTCCTTCATTTCATAAATCGCGCCTGTGGCGGCCTTTACTTCCTCCTGGATCCCGTCAAAGGAAGCAGTGACTTCCTGATCTATCTTCGCGGCATGGTCCTTGAGGAGAGAAAGAAGTCCCTTGTCCTTCTTCGACAGCAGCTTTTTCACGCCATCCGCTGTCAGCTCCTTTGTTTCGCTCCTGTCGCGCAGATATTCCGCCACAACTGAGGCTGTTTCCTGAATCGCTTTAAGAAGCTTTTTCTCCGGCGTGTTGAGCTTGTTTTTGATCGTTGAAAGAGAATCCTTTCTCTGCGGCCGTTTTTTCTCTGCCGTGAGATTCTTTTCTATCTCCATCAGACGATAGAGCTCTTTCTGCTGCTCCTCAGAGGGTTTCTCAACCTTTTTGAGTTCACCGACCTTTTTCTTTACAAGTGTTATATCCCTTGCATTCTCAGCGGCTGTATCCGCTATCAGCTCCACATGGCCGAGAAGGATCTGAAGAAGGGAATTCTCGTCAATCTCCTTTTCCGAAACCTCCGCCATCAGGTCGACAGCGTCTTTTTCCTTTACGGTCCACTCCGCTTCCCTGTCCGCGGGAGCTTCCTTTCCTTCCGCTTTGGAGGAGCTCTTCAGCGCCTCCTCAAGCTGCGGCGCCTTCCAATTGTTTTTAAGGCAGTTTAAAGTCAGTCGTTTCAGGCTTTCGGTCGAAAGATCATAATATCTGTCCTCCGAGATCCCGACAGCCCTTTCCGTGAGTACCGACAGGCAGAGCAGCCTCAGATCCTGAATCTCATCATGGCTGACTGCAAAAGGATTGTGGCTCATACCCTCGATAGTGGTAATGAGCTGCTGGTTCTTCGCCCTTTCCTTTTCAAAGGCTTCGGTATCGGCGCCTTCCTCCTTACGATAAAGCTGATAAAGGGCATTCATGTCGGAATCCAGCCTGAGTTCTGTCTTTACGGTGTTTTTCGAGGTCTTTATTTCAGGGGCACTGATCTGCAGAGCGTTCAGTTCATCGAATATCGCCTGTATCTGCCCTTTCTCCTTCCCTTTGTATTGTTCAAGCCGGCTCTTGTGCATCAGGTGGTTTTCCTTGAGCCCTTGAATATCCTGGAAGGAAATTCCGGCAAGATAATCGACCTGGCAGGGTCAGACAGGGTGATAAGCCTGTCCATCCTGTCCTTCAGGATCTCCTGATTGAACTTCTGAGCCGCCCTTGCCTCTTTGACCTCAGGAACCTCATCCAATGGCACATTGTTTTTTTTCAGCGATTCCTCGAGGAAGCTTCCGCTCTGCTGCATAAGGTTCACCGCGCGCATCTTCGCGGCAATTCCGTTCAAGAAGCCTGCTTCGTTATCTTTTTCCAGTGTAAAGAAAGAAGCGGACTCTTTGATCGCATTCATCGCTTCGTCATGGATCAAAAGCTTTAGACCTTCCCTTTCCTCTTCACTTCCGAAGGCCGCATTGAGATTTCCTTCAAGATCCTTGCCTCCCTTACCCTGAAGGTAGGACATAATGGCCGGATCATTTTGTACCCTCTCTTTTTCTTCGGCGGATATATTGTTCTTTTTGCAGTACTGGTCTATATAGAGCTTCGTCAGGCGGTCCTCCTGAGCCATGGCCTCTTTTGCATGACGGATAGAGTCCCAAAACAATACATTTGCCTGGAAATGGTGTTTCAATATATTCAGATCGTCTTCATTCAGTTTTTTGTTGGGATTCAAAGCCTTCCAGAATTCCTTCAGCTTGCCCGAATATTCCTCATGCTGCTTCTGAAGCGCGATGCGGTGCTTGTCCAAGACGCTCCCTGGATCAAGGATCAGAAGATCGTTTTCAAAAGCCCAGCTCTCAGGCTTCACTCCATCCTTCTCAAGATTTTCATCTCCGTAATTCAGCTTTTCAAGAACACGGATCTGCTTTTCCTTCGCTTCCCTGAGCACGGAAAGCTTTGCCCTGCAGAGTATGACCTCATTCTGAGTAAGAGAAACAAGCCCCAGCCGCACTCCCTGGGCAAGATAACCCTCCGCCTCATCAGCCAGGGCAAACAGCGCATTATTCGATTCCATATTCATAAGGATATCATCTACAGTACGCATCCGAAGGCGCGAAAGATCCAGCTTTTGAAGCTCTTCGATCTTGGAATAGGCTTCGTTCAGATCAAGATACTTCGGCTTCTTGAAAAGCTTCGGATTCTCCTGCTTGCCTGTTGCGGCTCTCATCGCGCCATCCTTCCAGACCGCAAGGGTCTTCCTTTTTGCCTGAGCTTCCTCTTCGGCTTTTCTCTTTTGTGCCTCCTCAAATAGCCTCTTCTGGCGCTCTTCCTCCTTCTTTCTCTTCTCTTCATCACGCTGCCTCAGAACTTCCCTGCGAGCCTGCTTTGCCGCCGTGAAATCCTGCTCGCCGATACTGTCAGTCTGCTGCTTGAACTGATCCCTGTAAGTATCGCCTTCCTCACGAAGCTTCTTTCTCTTGAAGTTGCAGCTTCTTTCCTTCTTGTAAAGCTCAAGGAAAACCCTGATCTTGTCAAAATTATTCTGAGCCTTATTTACAGTCTTTCCCCCTTTATGGATCACTCCGTTTTCGTCTGCAACGGAACCCACCTTGTCCTTCAGACCTTTAATGATACGGTCATAGTCCGCTGTTTCTTTTGAAGACAAAAGGACATAGTAAGGATGAGACATAAGTTCTCTCCTTGCATCCATCCATTCCCGGATCTCACGAAGGAACGCGATCTGTTTCGCCATGCCTTCGACATCGATCTTTGAATTCTCCATAAGGGGACTGGCCTGCGCATACAGATCGACAAAACGCTGCATCTGATCCAGATTCCTGACAAGTGTATAATTTTTGTTCAGGTTCTTTGAGAACTCCTCATCATTTTTGAAGCGGAAGTCTGAAAGCTTCACTCCCATGAACCTTTTGATCTCGGCACTCATCTCTTCATTTGTCTGCGGGGCGCCCAGCTGAGCCTTCGGGTCTTTTTTTTCAACCTCATAGATCTTTGTGAAGGTGTCGACATCTTTCGCCCAGACCTTCTTTTTCTCAGCCTTTTTCTTTCTTTTGTACTTCTGATTCCAGCTGAGATCTTCGTAATCCTGTGTAAAGGCCGGCCCCTGCGTATTCGCATAAGCATACTGCTTTGACTTGTAGGCCCACAGATATGCCTTATCTATCTGGTCCTCAAGCTTCACCTTCTTTTTTTGGATGCCTTCTTCGGCTTCTTGACCGTTATTTTTTCATTCAGAATATCCTCTATCTTTTCCTCCTCCTTCGGGATAAGGATATTCTCCCCGCCATCGTCCGGATCTATGGGATTCTGCTGCGATTCCTTCATCCCGAAGATGAAGTTGTTATCCTGCAACGATTCCTTTTTTTCCTGCTCCTGCTGCTCTTTCTTTTTTATCTCTTCCTGAAGTATGGATAAGTTATGAAGATCCATATATCCCTCTCTCCTTTCACATCACATTCGTTTCCCTGAGCGAAAGCACGCTATACATCAGTCTCCCCTTAAAGAATTTGTCTCCGTCCGAAAGAACTGCCTCTGCAAACTCCTCCACATGCTCATTTACTGCCGCAAACTGGAGTGTAATATCCGAAAGCTCCTTCTTTTCACAGAGCTTCAGGAATGAATAGATAAGATAGCCCACCAGAATACCGCTGCCTCTGTTAAGTAAAAGCGAGATCTGGCAATTACTTTCTGACAGCTTTTCCATCAGCATACAGGCCTTGAAAGCCATCTTTTCCGTGTCCAGTATCCCAATGCTTAATGTCGGATCACAGGAATCAAGGAGCTCACGATCTCCGATCTCCTCCATTACAAACCGATCAAACTGCTTTCGCATCACACCCGACATTTTTTTCAATGTAACAGCCTCAATATCAGGTATCTTCTCTTTGACCTTTTTCATCTTCTGGATGTCCGGAAGCTCCATCAGATTCTTTACCGGTACCAGCCAGACAGCGTCTCCCTCAGTCAGAAAGAAACCGTTTGAATAAAAGAATTCGTCCGCCCCCTCTGCGTCCTTTGGATATGAAACGCAGATGGCTTCCACCTCACCTGAAAGAGACTCAAAAAGGAGACGAAGAAACTCAGACCCTATGCCACGCCTCCTTTGATCCGGATCCACATACAGCCATTCTATCTCGATCATTGCCGATGTACCGGACAAAGCCATGACAGCCACTGCTTCACCGTCATCCCCTATAAGGCCGAGCAGGGAATAGCGCTCACGATCCATTGACTCCGGCAGCAACGGAAGAAAAAATTCAATGTTTTCGTCTGTTATCTTTGTTATTTCCATATCGATTCCTGTTTGCTCCCTTGATATCATCCGGAAAATTGTGAGGCCACAAGCTTCAGGTTCTTTCTGATAGGCAGATGCTGTGGGCAGATCTTCTCGCACTTGCCGCATTCTATACAGTCATCAGCCCTCCCATGAGTCTCGGCGAGTCTGGCATAATATTCCTTCTGTGGTGTGAAGCCCTTTCCCTCATATTCCTGCAGCTCTGCATTGTAAAGAGAAAAGTATTTGGGTATCGGGATGTTTTTCGGGCAGCCGTCCACGCAGTATTCACAGGCTGTGCAAGGGATCGCTATGCTTGAATTGATGATGTTCGTAGCCTGTTTTACGATCTCAAACTCTTCATCATCGAGCGGGACAAAATCCTTCATATAGCCTGTATTGTCCCTCATCATGTCCATATTGCCCATTCCGGAAAGGACCATCTTTACATTCGGCTGGCTCGCCGCAAATCTGATAGCCCAGGACGCGACAGACATTTCAGGGGAATGGCTCTTAAAAAGCTTTTCAACCGCCGGCACTACATTTGAAAGCGTCCCGCCCTTGACGGGCTCCATGACGATCACGGGCTTTGAGTGCTTTACACACACTTCATAGCACTTCCTTGACTGTATCGCCTCGCTCTCCCAGTCAAGATAATTCAGCTGGAGCTGAACGAACTCAACCTCAGGATGCTCTGTAAGTATCCTGTCAAGAAGCTCTGCCCTGTCATGATATGAAAAGCCCATGTGCTTTACATACCCTGCCTTCTTCTTATCAGCAAGCCACTCAAAGCATCCGAATTTTTGATATTTTTTGTAATGATCTTCTCCAAGGTCATGAAGAAGATAATAATCAAAATGATCGACCCTCGTCTTTTCAAGCTGAGTCTTGAATATCTTCTCCCGCTCTTCTTCGTTGTTAAAGAATCCGCAATGAAGCTTCGTCGCCAGAGTAAACTCATCTCTTTTGTGCCTGCTTACAAGTGCTTCTCCTGCTGCATCCTCGCTCTTTGATTCACAATACATCCATGCTGTATCAAAGTAGGTAAAGCCTTCGGACAAAAAATAGTCAACCATCTTTTTGGTAAGCTCGATATCGATCTTTCCAAACCTTCCGCTTTCAGAAAGCTCCGGAAGACGCATCAGCCCAAAGCCGAGTTTCTTTGTGTTTTCTCCAAAAATATTTTCCATGCCTTCCCCTCTCTTCAATTCAAGGTAATGCGATGATCCTTTCATCCAAGCTTTTCACAGAAATCCGTCATCACTTCGGATATCTTGATCTGCTGAGGGCATACCTGCTCACAGGAGCGGCAATGCAGACAGGCAGAGGGCTGCTTTTCAGAAGGCAGCGCGCTCAGTGCCATCGGGGCGATAAACCCTCCGCCTGTATAGGCGTGCTCATTGTAGAGCGACATAAGATGCGGGATATCAAGTTCCATCGGGCAGTGGCTTACGCAATAATGACATGCGGTACACGGCACTGTACCGACACTGAGCATCTTTTCCGCTATCGAAAGCAGAGTATTCATTTCATTCTCATTCAAGGGCAGATCTTTCTCAAACGTCGCAAGATTTTGCTCAAGCTGCTCTGCATTTGACATGCCGGAAAGGATCACGGTAACGCCCGGTATGCTCTGCAGGAAGCGAAAAGCAAAAGCATTGACCGTCTCGTCGGGACGGAGCTTTTTGAGCTCCCCTTCATATTCCGGAGAAAGGCTTGACAGCTTGCCGCCGCGAAGAGGCTCCATTACCCATACAGGGATATCAAGTTCAGACAGAAGCGTTGTCTTTTCCTTGCCCTGCTGGAAGGTCCAGTCAAGATAATTCAATTGAAGCTGACAAAACTCCATGTCCTTTCCGTATGCATCCAGGAAACGCTTGAGCACAGGCATATTTCCATGGCACGAAAAGCCAAGATGCTTTATCCGCCCGTTTTTCTTTTGTTCCATCAGATAGCTGTAAATATGATATTTTTCGTCATCAAGGTAGGCGTCGATGTTCATTTCGCAGACATTGTGAAAGAGATAAAAATCAAAATGATCGACCTGAAGCTTACTAAGCTGCTTTTCAAAGATCTCCTCAACCTTTCCCCAGTTTGCAGGATCATAGCCGGGGAATTTTGTCGCAAGGAAAAAGCTTTCCCTGGGATAGCGGGAAAGCGCTTTTCCCATGACAAGCTCGGAGTTTTCTCCATGATACCCCCATGCCGTGTCATAATAATTGATCCCGTTTTTCATCGCTGTATCAACCATGTCGAGTGCTGCCGGCTCGTCAATACGGCTGTCATCACCGTCTATTACCGGAAGGCGCATTGAACCAAACCCCAATTGTGAAAGCGAAATGTCCTGAAATTTTTTGTAGATCATCATCTTATCCTCTCTTCCCTCTTTATATAAAAAGACCACCCGCTACCGCACGTATGCTCCACTCAGCCTTCGCTATGAAAAAAAGAGTCGTGGGTAATACATCTTTCGATGCACTCATTTTAAGAACGGGTGATTTTGAAACATTAATATATTTTTTCGATATCGTCAATTATACCATATGTTTCCTTGAACTCCTCAAGATCCCGTGGATTTCTTATCAGACTGATCTCCTGAAAGTCTCCGGTCTTTTTGTCCAAAAAGCCGGCAACCTGTTCTCCGGTGCAGATACTGGCTCTGATAACGGGCTTCTTGTTTGTCGTGTCATAGGTCGATCTCTTTGGTTTCTTTCTGAATATCATGGCTTAACGATGCTTTTCAAAAAATCAACGGACAGCTCCTGCTTGTTCCTGGTAAATATCTCAAGTTCAATGTCTGTCTTGAGTTCTTCCCCGATCAACTGTATGTCCTCGGACATAATGTCCGCAAGGCCTCCGGATCACATCCTTTTGGAATCTCCTTTAAGTAACCCCGTAGGATCCGGAAGATCAAACCCCGACTGCAGGTCACAGAGTATACTGTGAAAGATCCGAATTGATCTCGTCGGAATACTGGTTCAGATTCTTTGAAATACTTGTAATACTCTCAGTCTCTTCACGAAGCCTGTTGCTCTCCGAAACGATCTGCTCGCTCAGGCTCAGAACCTCATTGATGTTTGAAGCCTGCTCCTGGGTGGTTGCCGCATTGCTTGACGCAACATCATTGATCCTTTCGATGCCGCTCGCCATCTCAGTAATTCCGTCCGTAGCCTTTGCCACATCTTCGTATATTGTCTGGAAGGATTCGTTCGCACCCTCGAGTCCTTTGATGCAGGCATCCATATCAGCGACACAGATATCCGCTTTTTTGTTGATGTCTTCAATATTCTTTGTGACATCATCGATCAGGTGGCGTATAGTCTCCGTCGCCTCGGAGGACTGGCCTGCAAGAGCGCCAACCTCGGAAGCCACGACCGCAAAGCCTTTTCCCATTTCTCCGGCTCTTGCGGCCTCGATCGATGCATTCAATGACAGAAGATTGGTCTGAGCGGAAATAGCATTAATGGTATCGGTGATCCCGGTGATCTCCTCTACAGATTTGGCCGTTGCACGGATCAGTTCCGCAAGCTCGCTTATCGTATTATTCAGGGTTGTCACGTTCTTTGTCATGACATCCATTTCATCCTTGCCCTTGCCGGAGGCCTCCATCGTCTCATCGCACAACGCCCTGACGTCCTCTGCATTTTTCGCCAGCATGTCGGATGTAGTTGCAAGATCAGTTGCCGCATTTGCGATATCCTCGATGGAACCGGTCATACTCGTCAAAGTCGCATTCAGCTTCTCAATGGAAGCGCCCTGATTCTGATTTGCGTTTGAAAGTGTATTTGATATATCGTAGCACTCGCCGGCTCTGCTGTTCATCTGCTCGGAAATACCGGACAGTGAATTCAATGTGGATCTCATCTTGTCGATATAGCTGCCGAGACTCTCGCTGAGTGTCGTGATCTCATTATTACCTTCCGGCACAATGGATACGGTGAAGTCGCCCCTGCTGATATCCGTAATCCTTTCAGTCACCTTTGTCACGGGATTGATGGCACGGTTGAGCATGACATAGACCATGATAAACAAAATGAGAAGCAGTACGCCCGCGCTTACGAAGGTGATAAGCATAACATGCAGGATACTGTTGCTGAGCAGTGAGGAAGACACTGCGCTCACGACAGCCCATGAGGTTCCCTCGATATCCGTCGCAGTGATCATCATGGATCCCGCACCTGTATTTACTGTCATAACCTTGGATCCGTCAGCTGTGGCCGAAGTATTGAGCGAACCAAAAACCGGAGCAATTCCTGCCGCAACGGGATCTGTCGTATTTGAAAGGTTCTGTCCGATGCTATCCGCCTTGTTGCTTAACAGGATGTCCTTCGATTCTTTGTTGATGATATAGAAATAAGGCTGCGGGGAGATGGATTCAAAGTTGTTTACCTTTTCCGCGACCTTATCAAAATTGATATCGCTGCTCAGTACCGTATTATCAGCAAGCATGACAGAGCAGGCAAGACAGGTCTTTCCGGTAGACGCATCCACATAAGGCTCCGAGGAATAGAGTTCTCCTTTCTTTTCCAGCGCTCCGAGATACCAGGGACGATCATTAAAAACGAAGGTATCATCCGGTGTCCATCCGGACCCGTCCAGAAACACTCCATCATCTCCATAGGCGATATAAATATCCTGGGAATCCGGGTCATTGGCTGTCAGAGCAAGCAGCATCTCAAGCGTATCTTTGTAAGACAGCTCCGGCGTGTTCCTTATCACATTGGCTGTCTGCCCTACCCTCTCTTTGACACCGTTCCACCAGTTTCGTATCTCACCGGCATATGCCGCGGATTCCCTGGCGAGAATATTGTTTGTAAGATTCTGGATATTCCTTGATGCAAGAAAAATGGAGATCTGTGTGATGATCACTATCATGATCGCAACATAGATAATGATCCTGCTAAGTAATGTCTTTTTCAGTGTCTTTCTTTTTTTCACGATGTGTCCCAGCCTTCCTTCAATCATTATTCAGTTGATTGCTCCTGCCAATGAGTTACAATTTTACCACAAAGAGCGGTTATTTACACCTTTTTGTCCGATATCCGCGGGACCGCTGCCGCTACATCCCGGTCTCGATCGTGAGCTCACTTCCTTCTTTGCCCTTTTTGACCTTGATCTGCTGCGGGATATTCTCTATCAGTTCTTCTCTGTGGCTGATTACACCGACAAGTTTGTTTGAGCCTGACAGATTCAAAAGCGTCTCCATCGCGTTGTCGATAGACTTTCTGTCGAGAGTTCCAAAGCCCTCATCTATGAAAAGCGCATCCATCTGAACCCCGCCGATGTTGGTCGAAACGGTATCTGAAAGGCCAAGCGCGAGAGAAAGCGACGCTTTGAAGCTTTCTCCTCCGGACAGATTTCCAACAGGTCTCCGGTGACCGGTAAAGTTGTCAAGAACCTCCAGATCAAGGAAGGTATTGCTCCTCCTTCCCAGAGAATCCTCCTTTCGATACAGTTCAAACTGGCCCTCGCTCATCGGAACAAGTCTTCTGTTTGCAGCAGCAATAATGCTGTCAAAGCCTGCTGCCTGAATATACTGTTCCAGTGTGATCCTGCCCGTTCCGGTATCACCCTTGACAAGCTTGTAAAGTCTTTGGAATACCGAGTAAAGAGCCCCGTCCTTCTCGTAACCCGCCTTTTGATCCGATATATTCCTGATGATCTCAGAGTTCTTTTCCAGCCGGTTCTTTATCAAGTTTTGCCGGTTTCGGATCGAAGTTATTTCCTTCTCCCCAAGAGCAACCCTTTCGCTCAGTTCAGAAATATCGACCGGCTTTTTCCCTTTGGCATCCTCCCTCGCAGTCACCAACTGATCATCTGTTGACTTGACAGCCTCGTGATATTCTCTGATCTCGTTCTGACCGCTCACAATTATCTCTTCGTCAACAACAAAACCAAGAAACTCCTGCTCATCCGAAAAATTATTGCTTTCCAGAAGATCAAAGAACCCTTCCTTGAGCTCTGCCTCCTGCGTCTGCATTTTTTTGAGACCTGATGTCTGCTCTTCCAGTCTGGCTTTCAGAGATGCTTCAGTCCTTGCGGCGTCATCCTTTGCTTTTGCTGCCGAATTGATAGAGTTCTCGATCTCCTTTATTTTTCTCGCCGCAAGATTTCCGGCTTCAGCGGCCTCTCTCCATGAATTGTACTGCAGGGATGAAAGTCCATCCCTCGTAGCTTCGGCAGCTGCAAGGTCTGAAGTGTTCCTTTGCCTGTTCTCAATATTTTCAGACTTCCTTTTGTTGAATTTTTCTGTTCGCTCTCCCTGCGCTGATCCGAGGCTTTTGTTTGCTTTATCAAGGGCTTTGACATAAGATTGCAGCTTTTCTTCTTCTTTTTGTCCTGCTTCGAGCATTCTGTAAAGATCGTTTTTTTCTCTCATTATCCGGTCGATCAATTCCTGTAACTCTGTTCTGCCTACCTCAGCCGGATCTGCACCATAAATATCGTCTGTAAGGCAGCCAAAAATGTCAATCTCCAAGGATTCTCCATATGTCATAAATGTCGCTTTTGAGCTTTCAGCATCGGAAACTGCCTTTTCCTTTTTTTCTCTTTCTGCTTCTTCAATTTCCTTTAATTCATCAAGCTCTGCTTCTGTAACTGATTCATCCGGAAGTTTTGCGGGCGAAGGGTGGGTTTTTGAACCGCATACGGGACAGGCTTCGCCTTCTTTAAGAAGCTCTGCCAATATGCCGGCACGGCAGCCGTCCAGAATTCTTTCCGCCTCCATTCTCTGTTTCTGGGCTTCTTCATACACTCTTACAGCAGAAGCAGCCTTGTTTCTGCTGCTTTCAAAAGCCTTTTTATATCTGTAATACTCCGGGATATCATCATCAATAACATTATTGACTTTGTCTATCAGAGTTCTGAGGGAAGCTATTTGGGCATGCTTTTTTTCAAGCTCGACCGGCTTGTCTTTTAGTTCGTTTATCGTCTTTTTGAGGTTATCGATCTCCTCATTCAGCTTCTTTTCTTCGTCCGAAAGATTTCTCTCTTCATCCGCTATCGCTTTCGCAGCTTTTTTCAGTTCTTCGATCTTTGAAATAATATTCTCCCGCTCGAAATACTTCTTTTCATCCTTTTTGATCTCTTCAACCCTGACAGTCAGGTCTTCCTTTTCTTTTTCTCTTTTTTTGCTTTCATCAAAAAGAACACAGGCTTTCCTTAAAGCCTCCTCTGAAGCAGTAAGTCCTCTTTTCGTCCTTTGCATTTCTGTCTCAGCAGCACTTATCACTCTCCCCTGCTTCTTCCAATTGTCATATGCGCTCTTTACCTTGTTTACAGCAAGGACCTGCTTTTCAAGTATCTTTTCCTTTTTCCCGATCTCAGGCTTTTGTGCATCAAGTTCTGACTTCTTTGCTTCAAGATTCTTGAGACGCTCAAGAAAATTGTTGTTGGTCTTTGCCAGATTAAGTTCCTTCTGAAGTTCCTTCTCTGCATTTTCTTTGTCTTTCAGTTTTTGGTCTTCTTCATTTAAAAGTTCTCTGTCCTCTTCCGAAAGCACTGCCATCAGGTCAAGCATCTCTGAAATATTCCATGCGCTTTGCGAACGGTCTGCGCGGTTTTTCAATTCCTCAAGCTCATCAAAATGTACACTTCCTTCATCTGCCTTCGCACCATTGAAAAACAAAATGATACTCTTCCCGGCATCCTTGAATCTGCCAAAAGCAGCATCCATGCGTTCCTTCAGCTTGTACTCAATATTTTTGTATCCGTCCGTCATAAAGATGGTCCGCAAAATTGCAGTCCGTTCATCTGTTTTTGCATTCAAAAGATCCCAGAATTCACCCTGGGCGATCATTGCGATCTGCTTGAACTGATCGACGTTTATGTGAAGCAGTTGCTCGATCGCTGTTGAAACCTCCCTTATGCCTTCAACGGGCGGCTCATCCTCACGGTAAAGGATCGCTTTTTCTTTTACTTCTATGGTTCCCTCTCCACGAAGCTTCCTGCGCTCATACTGCGGCGATCTATACACATGATAGTCCTTCCCCTGATGGGAAAAATAGAAATCAACAAAGCTTTCAGCACTCTCTTTTGCATACTCGCTTCTGAAGCATTTCGTATCACGCCTGTCACTGCTCGCCCTGCCATAGCAGGCAAAACATATGGCATCAAACAATGTTGTCTTTCCTGATCCGGTATCTCCCGAAATAAGGAAAAGCCCCTTCTCTTCAAATATCGAAAAATCAATCTCAACTTTGTCCGCATAGGGTCCAAATGCGCTCAATATCAACTTTTCAGGCTTCATCCAAAACACCTGCCTCCCGTGCGGCATCCATCATGATAGACAGTTCTTCATCACTGATATCGCATTTATAAACCATTTGGTAGAATTCAGAAATGAGTTCATCAAAAGACTTGTTTTCGCCAATCCGTGTAATATCAACACGCTCAAGTTCTCTGGTGTGGTCATTATCGTAATCTATCCGGACAGTGTTGGGATACACCTGTTGAAATATCCCCATTGCATCACTTATGACATCTTCATCGGTAAGTGTCACATAAACAAAATCTTCAGGGGATCTGATATTCTCCTTGTCAAGGAGCTGCTCCATCCTCCCTTTGATATGCCGCATGTCCCGCTTCGGCTCGAGAGGGATCAGTTCCACGGAAACATTTCCGTCTTCTATTGATATCAAGGGCATCGATTTGTCATTGTTGATTTCACTCAAAGAATATTTAAGAGGAGAACCGCAGTAGCGGAGAGTCTCTCTGCCGAGCTGCTGCGGGGCGTGAATGTGCCCCAGCGCAACATAATCAAATCGCTCAAAGCATGATGCTCCGATCTGCTCAACCAATCCGACATTCAAAACTCCGGCACTTTCAGATCCCGAAAAGATCGTCTCTTTGCCTTTCCCTGCCACGAACTGATGCGCTGCAAGGATGTTGGTTTCAGCCTCATTGATATCAGCGTTATCTATGATCGTCCTGACAGCATCTTCATAAGTCTCTATCTCTGCATCGGGATAAAAATGCCTGACCTGTGAAGCCTTTACAAACGGAAGAAGATATATGTTTATGGTCTTGTCTTTGTCTTTTAACTCTTTTTTGAACAGCTTCCCGTCAAACTTTGAAGAGATATAGATCTCATTTGTCTCGAATAATGAGCTTCCGAAATTCAAGCGTTCATCCGAGTCGTGATTGCCGCTTATAACGAATGTCTTGATATGTCTTGATGCCAATTCACGCAGAAAATGATCGAACAATCCCACTGCTTCCTCGCTTGGAACGGCACGATCATATACATCTCCTGCAATAATGACAGCCTCAACCTCTCTTTGATCTGCAACACTGATGATCTGATCCAATATGAATCTCTGATCATCGATCAGGCTGAAATCAAAAAGCGATCTGCCTATATGTAGATCGCCTATATGCAAAAGCTTCATATTACTGATCTTCTCCTTTACAAGCCTCCCAAGATCGGGACAAGGGGACGTTTTTCTTGTCCCAAAAACCCTTTAATGTTACAATTTTAGCACTTATTTCACGTGATTGATACTTTGGCCTTTAAAGGAAAGGATTATGAAAGCAAAAAGAATAATTGCAATAGCGCTCACTTTAAGCCTGACGACAGCTCTTTTGGGCTGTTCGGCAGTCCCCGGAGGCGGAGGAAAAGGTTCCTATCAGCTGCCTGATGTCGGCAGGATCGTTCATGGGTTTCAGGTGACCGCACGGGGCGGCATCGACAGCCTGAATGCCGAGACAGCTTCTTTTGTTCATGAAAAAAGCGGACTGAATCTGTTTCTCATTGAAAATGAGGATCCGGAGCTTACGTTCCAGATCTGCTACCGTACACCTCAGCAGGACGGAACGGATATTCCCCATATCTTTGAGCACAGCATTATAGCTTCTTCCGAAAAATATCCCTCAACAAACATCTTTTTTGACATGAAAAGCAAAAGCTATCATTCCTTCCTGAATGCCCAGACCTATCCGTCTTTTACACGCTATCCTCTTTCAAGCACGAGCGAGGAGCAGTTTATAAAGATGATGGATGTCTATATGAGCTGCATGGAGGCTCCCGATGTATTAAAGAATGAAAAGTTCTTTCAGCGGGAAGCATTAAGGCTTCAGCTTTATGACAAGAACGACCCCATAGAGTTGACAGGCACCGTCTTCTCTGAGGATCTGGGGCTGATGATGGACACTGAAAGCGCGGTATTAAAGGGTATTGGCGATACATTATATCCCGGAACCATTGTTGCAAACCTTCCCGGTGTTCTCTGGGACAATTACAAGGACTTAAAGTACGAAAATCTGAAGAAAACCTACGACGAATATTATTCCTATGACAATGCCCTGATCGTCCTTTATGGAAAGCTGGACTATGAGAAGGTTCTCTCGTTCCTGGATGAGAAATACCTTGGAGATGAAAAGATAGAAGGGAAGAATGCACTCCCGGAATATGACCTTACCCCCGTGGAGGGCTTTCACAAGAAGCAGGTCAATATTCCGGCTTATGAAAACAGCGCTGTCAAAGACCATTCCAGTATAGTTTATGCAGTTGATCTGAGCGAATATTCCGATGAAGAGATCATCGCCCTTAAATATTGGGCCGATTTTATGAGCATGGACAGTTCTCCCTTCAAGGAAAAACTCAAGGAAGCCGGTATATATCAAAAGAGCAAACTGGTCGTTGAAGCATTCGCCGGTCTTGAGAGATCGATCCTCTATTTTGAGCTTGATGACGCAAATCCCGAAGATGCTGACGCTTTCTATGAAGTGATAAAAAAGAGTCTGGATGAAGTCGCTGAAAACGGCTTTTCAGACAGTCTGACAGACAGCACTATCCACCAGTTGAAGCTTAAAGAAGCCCTTCAACTTAACAATACCCAGATAGGCGTGACTGATACGGTCGAACTGATAGGATATTTCATGCAGACAGGAAAGACCGATTATTTTGAAAAGAAACAGACCGTACGGGATATGGTTTATTCCGGAAAAAGCCAGGAGATTGCAAAACAGCTTGCCGAAAGGCTCGGCAGCCCGAAGGCCTCCTGTCTCATCACGACAATTCCAAAGCCCGGACTGGCGGAAGAAAAGGCCGGTGAGCGTGAAAAATACCTTGCCGACATGAAGGCGGGTATGTCAGAGGCTGAACTCGACAAGCTGATCGAAGAGACACGCGCTTTTGACGAATGGAATGAAAATGCAGTACACAACAGCGATTTCCTGATCGATCCAAAAGAACTGCCGTCTCCTGAGCATCTTCCTTCTGTACGGTCATCTGAATTCGGAGGCATACGCTTTTTGTCCGCTCCCGCCAATATCAACGGAGCCGGCGGGTATGAACTGCGGTTTGACACAAGCTCTCTTGACGAGGATGAGCTGTATGATCTCAAATTCTACGCCCTTTGCCTTTTTGAACTTAATACAAAGAAGCATACTCATACCGAGATCAATGACCTTCTGCAGAAATACCTAAGCGGCCGTACCACAGAATTTGATCTACCCGGAGAGGAGGGTATGGAAGATCACAGGCCGATGTTCAGGCTTCAGTGGAATTCCATGACGGAGGATCTTGAAACCTCCATGAACCTTCTCCTTGAGATCCTGAGGGAGCTGGATTTTGAAGATGTGGATTCACTGCTCGGGGTCATCGGGAAATATAAGGAAAGCTATAACCCTGCCACCAAAGATCCCTACGCAACCGCCAGCAACCTTGCTTTTTCCTACATGGATGACGATCACGCTTACAAGTCATATATGAGCGGTCCGGGCTTTTATGCTTACCTTAATGACCTCGAAAGAAAGCTTTCGAATGAAAAAGACTACGGGAAAGAGTTTGCTGAAAAAATGCAGGAATTGTCAGAAAAGATAATCGGAAAAAAGAATCTGATATTTGCCGTAACCGCTGAGGAGAGCGAGATCCAGTCTCTTAACAAAACTGCTTTTTCCGTACTGAAGACACTTCCGGAAAATGAGGTCAACGCGGAGGTTCACTATGATATAACACCGAAGGACGCAAAAAATGTCGGCGTTTACATGGACGTTCCCAGTCAGTTTGCGGCAATCCGTTATTCCTTCGGTGAAGAAATGAAGGGGAGGTATTATCCTTTTCTCGTTGCCCTTAGCGATACCCATGTCGTGCCGTATTTCCGGTTCCAAAACGGGGCATATTCGGCAGCCTTCAGCACGAACGCTATTACAAACAGGGGGCTTTGCTATACCTATCGTGACCCCAATGTTTCAAAGACAATAGATGCGCTGAACGGTCTCTCATCTGCCCTTTCAGATCTTTCGCTTTCGCAGGATGATCTGAATGGCTATATCGTAAATACCTACGGGCAGCCGACAAGCCCGCAGGGCTCTCTGTCCAAGGGTTTCTCAGCCATACAATATGCGATTGAAGGAAGAGATCTGGAAAAAAGCTATGAGCGGACAGCAGATATCCGAAATGCCACTCTCGAAGATCTGAATAATGCAGTTGATTGTCTCAGGGAAGCGGAACAAAGGACGCCGCTTATCATGACGGGCAATAAGCAGCTGATGGAAAAAGAGTCCTCTTCCTTCGACCTGATCCTCGATTACCAGAAGGAATCGGAGGACGCGAAAAAGGGGGATTAGCTTTCGGGAAAGAAAAGCGCCTGCACGAAGCAGGCGCCTTTTTTATGAAACAAGATCCAAGATCGCTTCCACGGTTTTGTCTTCCTGTTCATCGCAGCTGATCAAAGCTTCACCGTCACCCCTTTGTAAACCGTAGCGGCCAAACTGTGAATGATTGGCTCCCTCTATGATCAGCTCCTTGGCGTTCATTGGCCAATCAGACTTGCTTTTTTCGTAAGGCGCTATTTCCAGTACACAGTCGTTGCTTCCGTAGATTGACAGATATTTCATACTGTCATCAAGCTTGCCTGTGGGATAAGAAGCAAGCATGATCACGCCTGTCAGGTCATCCGGATGGGACAGTGCATAGCCTGCTGCCATTGTGCCTCCCAATGAATGACCGCCAATATAAAACTCATCATAATCATACGAGCTTATGATATCATCTGCTTTGTTCACTCCGAATACCGCCATTCGAAAAGGCATCTGTATCAGAAAACAATCCACACCCTTTTCTGCCAGCTTGTGCAAAACAGGCGCATATGCGGTTTCTTCAACCTTCCCCCCGGGATAAAAGATCAACGCTTTGTCCCTGCCTTCACCGTCAAAGAACCATGCTGTATCGGTCTTTGTAACAGTCACGTTTTCGGTGCTTTTCAGATATTTTAATGCATCCTCATCCGCACGGTAATATATCGAAAGATAGATCATTGCTAGTGCGAAAAATAGCACTACCGCGAGAATTATTACTATTATTGCCCGAAAGACAGGCTTTGGTTTTTTCTTTCCGGTAAGAAGCCGTGTAATGATCTCGCTTACTGCTATACTTACAGCCAACGCAGCAAGCGTCAGAATTATATATTTCATTTATTCACCGTAATTTGCGGACAAGGGGACGTTTTCCTTGTCCGGATTTTGGGACAGGGGGACGTTTTTCTTGTCAGCCTTTGTCCGGTCAGCGACGCAGTTCATTATACCACAATGAAAACCATGTGCATGTTCAATCGGACATTCTATTGGAGCAGCAGGCATAGACGTTCGCAAGAAATTGAAAACTGCGCCGTTTTGCTGTATATTAGTCGGCGAAACAATTCTGTTTATGGTAAATCCAAAGTACAATATACATACGGGAAACCAAGCGGGAATCTTAGCAGGGAGATAAAGCATGATGGTACAAAAAGGTAAGATCAAGATCGGCGGACTCCAGAACAAGATTTTTAATCTTTGTCTGATGCTTGTCATAGGCGTCATGATCATATTTGCCATACTGGGCGTCTTCCGTCTCAGACAATTATCGGAAACAGCAAATGCCACTTCACAAAGACAGACAGAGGAGATCAAAAGGATAAGCGAAAGATCCATGAAGGATGAAGTGGAGGGACGGGTGAATCAGGTGGCCAGACTGAATGCCGAGCTTATGGACGGTGAATTCTGGACCATGAGTCACGATCAGAAGGTCTTCGCCCTTCAAGTGGAAGAGATAATAAGAAATGCAAACAATTATACCCCTGCCCCTTTGAATCTTCCCGACGCGGCAAATGAAGGAAAGTATACCCTGCAGCTTCTGGTTCCGGAAGGCAGAAGTCCTGAAGCGGATAAAGAGGAAATGGATCTGATAGGAAAGGTCGCCACCCTTGCTCCTATGATGAAGGAGATCGTGGAGGCAAATGAGCAGCACCTCATTGAATGTATGGTGTCCTTTCCTTCCGGTTATTCCATTATCATGGATGCACATTCCGAGCAGAAATTTGAGTCTGACGGCTCTCTTACCCCCTACAATGCTACCAAAAGGCCGTGGTATTCAGCTTGTGTGGAATTGAAGGATGTCTATTTCTCTCCGGTGGAATTTTCTTATTTTGATGTTGCTCCCGAGATGCAGTTTGCGCGTCCCGTGTTTGTAGACGGGAAGCTTGTGGCTGTGGTGGAGGGTGCCCTGAGGCTCAACAATCTTGAGAATATGGCCCGGAATGTTGAGCTTTCGGAAAAAAGCATCACCATGCTGATCTCAGGTGAAGGAGACATCGTATTTTGTTCAAAGGATACCTCAAATTGGGATCTGGGCGGGACATCCGCTATTTCCACATTCATAAAGAGCGCGTCAAGGGGGCTTAACGGCAACGGGCTTGTTACCGTGGACGGCACAGAGTATTATGCGAGCTATTCTTCCATGGGAACCGTAGGCTGGTCATATGCGATCCTTTACCCGAAATCCGAGATTGAAAAAAGCACGGACCAGATCCTGAACAAAATGGATTCGATCAGCGCAGAAGCAAATGAGAAATATGAGAGCATATTGGACCAGACCAAAGGTCTTGTCATCCTGGTGGTCATCCTTTTGATCGCCAATGCTATCGTAGTGGCTCTGGCCTTCTCGCACCGCATCTTGAAACCTATATCTGTCATGACGGACAAGATAAAGAATCTGAGTGATGATAATCTGCAGTTTGAGATGGAGGATGTCTACAAGACGGGAGATGAGATCGAGCTTCTGGCAGGTGCCTTCAGTGAATTGTCCGGAAAGACCGTTCAATACATCAAAAAGGTAATGGAGGTCACCGCTGAGAAGGAGAGGATCGGGGCTGAGCTTGATCTTGCAAACCGTATACAGGCGGATATGCTGCCGAAGGACTTTCCGCTGTTTCCTGACAGAAACGAATTCTCGTTGTATGCCAGCATGACGCCGGCAAAAGAAGTGGGCGGAGATCTGTATGATTCCTTCCTGTTGGATGAGGATCATCTCGCCATGGTGATCGGGGATGTGTCCGGAAAGGGTGTCCCTGCGGCACTGTTCATGGTGATCAGCAAGACCTTGCTTAAGACCAGGGCTATGCAGGGAGGTACGCCTGCAGAGATCCTTTATGACGTAAACAACAGTCTTTGCGACGGCAACAGCAGCTCGCTTTTCGTTACTGTCTGGATCGGAATACTGACCATATCTACGGGTCATGTGATCGAGTCCAACGCCGGCCACGAGCATCCGGCCGTATACAGAGCCGCCGAGGACAAATTTGAACTCATCAAGCGGAAGCATTTTATAGCGCTTGGTTCCATGGAGGGGATACCCTACAAGGATGATGAATTCGATATCGAGGACGGCGATATGATCTTTGTCTATACAGACGGCGTTCCGGAGGCGCAGAATTCAGCGGATGAGCTTTTCAACACCGACAGAATGCTGGAGGCCCTTAATCGTCATCGGAAAGATGAGCCGGAGGAGCTGTTAGACCATATTCACGAAGATGTAAATGAATTTGTGGGCGATGCGCCCCAGTTCGACGACCTTACGATGCTTGCCATGAAGTATGCAAGATGTGAGAAGGAAACCCGCTAAACAATATCCGCTACCACAGCTTTCGATACAAGGATCAGTTCCTGTGGTTTTAGTTCTATCTGATATCCGACCTTGCCGGCGCTTACAAATATCCTGTCGCTTTGCGTTGCTGTTTCATGGATAAATGTCGGAAACTGTTTCTTCATCCCGATCGGAGAACATCCGCCATGAACATATCCTGTAAGCGGAAGCAGTTCTTTTTGCTTTATCATGCTGACTGATTTTTCACCGGAGGCTTTTGCCGCCTTCTTCAGGTCAAGTTCTTCCCTGACCGGCACGACAAATACATAATACGCCCCGCTCTTCCCCTGTGTCACAAGTGTTTTGAAAACCATCCCCGGATCCTCTCCCAGAATCCCCGCGATCTCTTCTCCGCTCATAGCCGCATCCGGTTCATAGGTATGGCTCTTGTAGGAAATCTTCTTCCCATCAAGAACACGCATGACATTTGTCTTTTCTTCTTTTTTCATGAGATCAATAATCCTCCCAATGATCCGTCCCCCTATCAATCAAAACGGATATTTCTCGGGATCAAAGACTCAGGCTCCACCCCGAATATGATAGTGAATGGATTCGTCTTCATTTGCAGGTTGCTCCTTATAGGTTTTATATTTTCTTATATCTCCTTATAGGTTTTGGCAATTGGAGTTACAAAGGGTTGTCTTCCGTCATGAAAAAAATCCCCCCGGACGCCACGGGTACGGGAAGCCATGAAAGCGTTACCTGAAAAGCACATATGCCGCAACCAGCACTACGAGGAACAACACATTTACACCGGTGAACACCAGAAGGTATTTCCCGCTCTTTTCTTTGTACTCTCCGGTATAAGCCTTGTAAGAGATAAGAGAAGCCATGGAGGCGATCAGCGTTCCGAGGCCGCCAACATTGACTCCGATGAGAAGTGATCTGTAGTCAGTAGTGAAGCCTGAGAGCATGAGTGTGGCAGGAACATTGCTGGTCACCTGGCTGAGGGCAACGGATACCGGAAACTCATGACCAACCAGAACTTTTTCAAGGAAAGAGCTGATGACTTCGATCCTTCCCATATTTCCGACGAAGATGAAAAATCCAACAAAGGTGAGCAGCAGTGTATAGTCCGCTCTGAAGAGTATTTTGTGATCCATTATCCCGACTGTGAAAAGAACAATGATGGCAAATACATACCAGGGAAGGATCCTTAATACCGTTGATAGAGCAATTGCAAAAAGCACTGTATAAATAATGATCTGATGCTTACTTCCAAGGCGACCTGTAATGGAAGAACTGCTGCTCTTTTGAAGGCTCTTTTTTTGACCCGGAATGATCAGGATCAAAAGAAGAAGAACGACTGCAGAGACAAGGCAAAAGGGAAGCATCGTCAGGACAAAGCCGCCAAGGCTGATATTTGAAATTCCGTACAAATACAGATTCTGTGGATTGCCGATCGGAGTGAGCATACTTCCGAGGTTCGCAGCAATGGTCTGAAGGACTACCGTCGGGATGATCATATCTTCGCGGTCACATTCACGAAGGATCATCAGAGCAAAGGGCACAAAGGTAATGAGCGCCACATCATTGGTAATCAGCATGCTGCCGAAAAAACACATGAAAATGAGCATGGCAGCAAGCTGCCAGCTCTTTTTTACTTTGGATAAAAGAAATCCCGCAATCCTGTCAAAAACCGAGTTTTCTTTGATCCCCTGGATTATTACCATGAGTCCCCAGAGGATTCCAAGGGATCTGAAATCTATATAGCCAAGATAATCTTTGTCAGGATGAACGAAAAAAGCTGAGACTACAGCCAGTATCCACGCGATACATAGCACAGCATCGACCTTTTGTATTTTGTTGATGATTTTTTTCATTAGCTCTTTCAAGCCCCCATAGGGGAGCGTTTTGCCTCAACACTTCGTACCTGCCCCCGTGTCCTCCGGGAGTGACACTCTAGAACACTTTCATCGATCCCATCATTTTTTCCTCTCCATTGCTTCTCTTCGTAGAAATACAGGTTGTATCCACATAATCTATGTCTTCCGGCGTGATCGAGAGAAAGCCGGATATTTTTTCTTCACTGAAGTCTCCCTATCAGCGGACAAGGGGACGTTTCCCTTGTCCGGATCATTTTATTATTATCCTGCCCTGCCCGTATGGATCGGAATAATCCCCGCCAATGTTTCCTTTTTGATCAATGGTTATGAAATCAATAAGTGCCTGATTGTCGACCATGATCCGGTCCTTTACAAGCTCTGCTTTGTCAAAAGCCGTAAAGCCGTCACCGTGCTTTAAAAGAGTATAGGAAAGCCCTGCAACCGTATATTCTTTTGCCGGATCGACAGGTGTTCCATCTACCATGACATTTGATACGCGCCTTTGCCCGGTTATTTCCGTAAGCATACCCGATGCATCTGACTTACAGCCGCTTGGAATAGATGAATCTACTTCATATGTGAGACCTGATACATGAAGGAAAGCTCCGTCCTCACCGGGAACGCCCTTAACTCCCCATTCCAGAGCATCAAGTATCTGCTGTCCCGTGGCCTTTATCACACATATCTGATTTTCAAAAGGAAAAACATTTATTATATCTTCGTATGTGATATCCCCTTGCTTGATACTCTTCCGGACTCCTCCTCCATTGACGATCCCGATGTCTGTTTCACCCGCTTTCCTTATCGCGTCAGCACACAGGTCGCCGAGATTTGTCTCTGCCCTTCTTACCATCCTGACAGGATTGCCGCTTGCATCCTTCTCTTTCGGATCATTGATGGTAAGCTCCACATCTGTATGTGCCACAACCTCTTTCAGTTTATTATTTATTTCCCCCATCACATTTTTGATATTGGTGCTCATTTCATTCTCAATGGAAAGAAGCTCAGGCGCGCCGGTTTTGTTCGGCCAGCTCCAGATTCCTGTATCGCTTATCTTTCCGTCAGGGGTGATCAGGCTGTAGCCTACGGCATTGAGCTTGGTCCCGCAGGAAGAACGGACGACCGTCTTTCCGGAGGCATCCTTCATAGACACCTGTTCCGTATCATGGCTGTGACCATCAAGAACCACATCTATGCCCGTGGTATGGGAAATAATATCCGCATAAGTCCAAGGCCTGCAAACATCTTCATCACCCAGGTGGCACATGGCATATACAAAATCCGCTCCTTCAGCCCTTGCCGCATCCACACTCTTTTGAACGGCTTCATAAAGCTTTTCTCCCGTCTCATCCTGAAGAAAGCCGTATATGAAATTTCCTTTTTCATCCATGAAATGCGCCGGAGTGGATTGTGTGAGCGTTGTCGGAGTTGTTATTCCTACAAAGGCGATATTCTTCCCTGCCTTGTTCAGGATAATATATGGCTTTAAGAGTAACTCTCCGGCTTTGTTGAAATTGCAGCTGATCACAGGAAATTCAGCCATATTCACAAGTTCAAAGAAACGGTCCATCCCGTAATCAAATTCATGATCTCCCGGGATCGCCACATCATATTTCATCTCGTTCATAAGCCGGACAACTGCTTCACCTTTGGTAAGTGTGCCTGCTGCCCCTCCCTGTATGATGTCGCCGTTGTCTACAAGAACAGTCTCATAGCCTTCGGATTCCAGCCTGTTTCTGATCTGCCAGAGACCGGCAAAACCGAAGCCTTCCTCAAACCCGCAGTGGACATCATTTGTAAAGAGGACATATACGCCTTTTCCGGAAGACTGCTGCGTCGAATTGGCACTGCTTGTTGAAGAAGACTGGCTGTCCGGATTGCTGCTCCCGGAAGAAGACTGCTGCGCCTCATTGCTGCTGCTTTCTGATGAAGATTGTTTGGGTGAATTCCCGCTGCAGCCCGAAATGATAAGCATAGCCGACAAAACCAGCAGGGCCAGGGCTTTGAATCTGTTTTTCTTTTCAGATAATCTTTTTTTCATGATCATTACTCTCCATTTTAAGTCTTACAAATTTACCCTCGGGAAGATCGTCAGGCAGAGTGAAATCACCCATGCCAAGGCGCTTTAAGGATGTGACTGTGTGGCCTGTCGCCAAAAACATCCGCTTGACCTGATGATATTTTCCTTCGCGGATAGTGACCTTCGCCTCATACTCAGACAATATATCAAGTTTTGCAGGCTGACAGGTGAAGTCGGAAAGAACTATTCCTTTGTTGAATATTATTTTTTCTTTTTCTGAAAGAGGGGTATCGACCGTGACTTGATAAACTTTGTCGACATGCTTCTTCGGTGAAAGCAATTCATGCGCAAATTCACCGTCATCAGTAAGGAGAAGAAGACCTGTAGTATCCTTGTCGAGGCGGCCGACGGGAAAAAGTCCTTTGGGGATCGGATCAAGACCTGCTTCCGAAAGAACATCAAGAACTGTCCGTTCCCTCGGATCCTCCGTTGCCGAAACACAGCCCGCAGGCTTGTTCAGAAGAATGTAAGTCGGGGAGAATGGCAAAACAGGTACTCCCTTGAAGGATACTTCATTTTTTTTGCCGTCAACCTTCATCCCCGGATCTTTGGCGATATCCTGGTCCACGGTTACAAGACCTGATCGCACAAAATCTTTTACCTCTTTTCGGGTACCGATCCCGGCATTTGACAGATATTTATCCAATCTCTCCATAAAAAAAACTCATGCTGCTTTTCTTTCGACCAGCACCTTCACGGTATCGGTGATCGGCTGGTGGTGGATATTGGTAGCATCAAATTTCACTGACAAAAATGCCGCCTGCATGATAGGACCTGTTGCAAAAGCACATATTATCGTTCCTATACCCACCGGGCCGCCGAGCAGCCATCCCGCAAATGTAACGAGCCCCAGCAGGGCTATGCTTATCAATCCGATCGGAATTTTTTTTATCCTTTTTGCAAGTGCGACCAGAAGAGTGTCTCTCGGACCGCACCCCAATGCTGCACTCATATAGGTAAACTGTGTATATGCCATGATCACAAGTCCGATCAGCATTACAGGAATTCCAAAGACCGGAGATTCACACTTTGGCACAATATTGATCCTGTTAAAAAGATCCACGGACTTTCCCACTACAACAGAATCAATGATCATGGCGATTCCGATCGGTTCTCTGAGCAAAATATCAATCCCCAATATCCCGCACGAAACTATAACCGATGCTGTTCCGTACAAAATCCCAAAGGTTTTTGAAAGCCCGAGATTCAGAACATCCCAGGGACCTGCTCCTATGTTTGCCTGTATTGTAAGATAAACTCCAAAGCCGTTTACGAAAAGACTTACCGCCGCAAGGATCATATTTATGACGATCTCTTTGACGGTACGATTGTCCTTCAGCCGCTCAATCCTGTTTAAAAACGAAAACCTCTTCATGTTAAGATCAGCCTCCAAAATGCGAAACTCACTATATCATACACGAAGAGCTGTGTACTTACAAGACAGACAAAGACTGCGAACATGGGGACGTTTTCCTTGTCCGGAAAATGGGACAAAAGAACCGTCCCTTTGTCCCATTAATTGATCTCTGCAATTCCCATATCAAAGATCAATCCTGAGTCACAGAGCGTGCCCCAGCTGAATATCGTTTCCAATTGTCCGCTCCCGCCTTCGAGGTTCAGGTCACCTGCTACCCACGGGGCTGTGATCCCATAATATCCAAACCTGCTGTCTACGGTATGTCCTGCTGCCCTGGCACCATCATCTATATTGTCAGGGCCACATACTTCATCGCGCTTCAGCCATGCAGCCTGATCCGAAATGAACCGCTCAGCGATTTCGCTTTCGTATCCCATACCCGTCAGTTCGGACAACCGCTCTTTTTCATCTTTTCCGTTCGTGACGATCTTTGCAACGGCATTATACCGGTCCACATCCAGTGTTCCCGTACGGACCTTGGCAGATGTCTTCGGGACGCTTCGCTGCGAATCATTCGGATAGCTTCCATCTGCATTTTTGCCATAAGACATGGAATGCCCGCCATTACCGCCGTCCCGGCTGACATCGAGTTTTCCTGTCAGATCGCCGATCGAAGCAATGCTTTCAGGTACAAAGCCGCCGTAGTGAGGCCATGCGAGATTGAAATGAAGATCCCCGTTGTTGTGGTAAAGAACTATTGTCTCTTTTGCATTTCCGGGTGAAATAAGGTCATAACTCGTAACCGGCCAGTTCTCTTCACTTTCTGCCACCAGCTTGTAAATCTCAGGTCCCGTCATCTTGTTGAACGCTTCGGTCTGCTGTTCTGCAGTCAGTGCCTTGAACTCCTTATAGGACATTGCCGGCTTTTTTTTCGTCAGATTTATCGCAAGTAATATGCCAACAACGGCTACGATAACCAATAGTACTATAATGATCCATTTAGCTTTCTTTTTCACAATAACCCCCATCTATTCATCAATGTCACGGACAAGGGAAGCGTCCACTTGTCCGGATCTTGTGACAAGGGAACGTTTCCCTTGTCAGGTTCACTGTGCTATCCCATCTTTGACAGTCAATATGCGAGGATAGCCCGTAAATAAGGGAATACCTCGCATTTTTTACGGGCGAAAATGTAGCTATATA